>JAQXXT010000124.1 GCA_029226205.1 Prevotellaceae bacterium | reverse complement strand
TGGCCGTCCTAATCGGGAATCGTGACAATTAGGACGGCCACAAGGGCCGCACCCTACGGTGGGAGTATCTATGTCATTTAGAAAAATATCTCCGTAAGATAAAAAATTATCTTACGGAGATATTTTTCTAAATGACGTGTTTATGAGACGGACGAATTTTCTTATTTTGCCACGTCTATTGTTGGCCGGAGACAAGATGATTACTGTGCCGTTAATTCAATCCAACCAAAGAATTCGTCAGGTTGATAGGGCGTTAAGTTATAACACCAAAAATATGGAGTGGGAAGTTCGCGCTTTTGTCCGTTCACTTCTACTTTGTAAACTTGATAATAGTGATTCTTGAGGGCCAAATCATTTTGCTTTTTCCAGGCTGCTGCGTTTCGTGCGGTGGTAGCTGCGGTAGTCGTCGAGTTCTATCTCCACATCGGGCTCGCGGAGTTCACCGTCACGGGGCAGCTGGAACTTGAGATACTTGATGTTCAGTCCACGCTCGATCCACATCGATTCATAATAGGTTTGAATGGAAAGGATTTTGCGGGTCTCATCGTCAATGCCCTCCGTATGATAGAGGTCCTCCGTGCGGAAGAGAACGGGCAGGTGATTCTCCTTCACCATATAGTCGGTATAGGTGAAGAGGAAGTTGGAGTCGGTCTTGAGATGAATGATGCCGCCGTCGACGAGGAAATGGCGGTAACGGTTCATGAAATACGTACTCGTCAGTCGTTTCCGCGGGTTCTTCATCTGCGGGTCAGAGAAAGTCAGCCAGATCTCCTTCACCTCGTCCTCGGCGAAGAAGCGGTCGATGATCTCGATATTCGTACGCAGGAAGGCGACGTTCTTCTGTCCTTCCGTGAGGGCTTTCTTCGCGCCCGTCCACATCCGCGCGCCCTTGATGTCGACACCGATGAAGTTCATCTCCGGATAGAGCTTCGCCAGTTCCACGGTATATTCACCCTTGCCACAGCCCAGCTCGAGGACGATGGGGTGGTCATTATGGAAATATTGTTCGTTCCAATGTCCTTTCATCTCAAAAGGCACATCACTGATGACGGAGAAAGGATATTGGAAGACATTCTCGAATGTCTCCATCTCCGCAAATTTCTCGAGTTTTCCTTTACCCATTATGTTGTTCTTTCAAATATAGATTCCTTCTTTTTGTATTCTGTCTCTGAGTGTATGGTTCATATGCTCGCGGACTCCTTTGTCAAACCGTATTTCTGATAGGCAGTGGACTTGTATCCTTTGAGGATAGTCAATATTTCTAATGTCGATTTCATCTTTGTTATCTCCTTTCTTCGCTACAAAGTTAAGGAAAAGTTTTCAAGAAAACAAATGTTTAACGTCAAAATTTTTTACGTTTCTCTCTTGGCATACTAAAAAAACGACCACCCTTGGAAAAAAGAGTGGTCGTTGTTGATGTAAAATGGTTAATCTTATTCAATCACTACGGTTGTCCAGCCGTGCTTGTCCTCTATGGTACCGTACTGGATGCCGCGGAGCGTCTCGTAGAGCTTCGTAGACCACGGTCCCGGCTTGTCACCGAAGGAGTATTTCTTACCCGTGGCGAGGTCGTCGAGCTCGGAGATCGGGGAGATGACGGCGGCAGTACCGCAGGCACCAGCCTCCTCGAAGGTCGGCAGTTCCTCCTCGGGAACGGGACGGCGCTCCACCTTCAGGCCGAGGTCCTCAGCGATCTGCATCAGACTCTTGTTCGTGATAGACGGCAGGATGGACGTGCTCTTCGGCGTGACATACGTGTTGTTCTTGATACCGAAGAAGTTGGCGGCACCACACTCGTCGACATACTTCTTCTCCTTGGCGTCGAGGTAGAACTCAGAGCCATAGCCCTTGCCGGCGGCGAACATGTGGGCGCGCAGGGAAGCGGCATAGTTGCCACCAACCTTATAACGGCCTGTTCCCAGCGGAGCGGCACGGTCGTAGTCACGGACGATAGCATATTTGTTGCAGGCGAAACCACCCTTGAAATACGGACCTACCGGCGTGACGAAGATCAGGAACAGATAGTCCTTGGAAGGATGAACGCCAACCTGCGGACTGATACCGATGAGCAGCGGACGGATATACAGCGTGGCGCCACTCTCGTAGGTCGGGATGTAATCCTGATTGAGACGTACAACTTTCTTTACCATCTCTTCGAACATCTCTGTCGGTACCTTCGGCATGACGATACCGTCGCAGGTGCTCTGCAGACGGGCGGCATTGTCCTTGACACGGAAGACACGGACTTTTCCGTCCGGGCAGCGGTAAGCCTTCAATCCCTCGAAAGCTTCCTGGCCATAGTGCAGACAGGTAGCTGCCATGTGCATGTTGATGTACTCGTCGGAGCAAACTTCTATCTCACCCCATTTGCCGTCACGATAGTAACAGCGTACATTGTAATCTGTCTTCCGATAACCGAAAGTCAGATTACCCCAATCAAGATCTTTCATAACAATATGTTTTTATTATTCGTTGTTATTCTAATACTTTCGTGCAAAAGTACGAATATTTATTATATTATGCAACTTTTGCACTGACTTTTTGCAATCTTACCGACTTTTTTCCAGAATATACCGCCTCACGACTCTTTCTCCAGGAGTTTCTTGATTTCCGCGTCGGTCTTCGTGAGTTTATCGGTACATAACTTCACGAGCTGCTGCGCTTCCTTGAGTTTCTCGGTCAGCGAGTCGATGTCGAGCTCGTCATGCTCCATCTGAGACACGATCTCCTGGAGCCGTTGGATGGCTGTTTCGTAGTTCATAACTTTTATTTTTTCATCGATCCTTTTGTAGGTGGCCGCAACAAGGCGGCCACCTACAAAAGGATGTATAGATATTATTTCACGGGGAAGACATAGAACTCGCGGGCATTGTCGAAGTCAAGCATCCACTGGTCGGCGATGACCTCACTGCTGCGTGCCGTGATCGTCAGCGTATGCTGGCCCTCCGTCGGCGTGACGGGCACTTCGAGGATCATCTGTCCGGCCTGCCAGTCATCATCATTGGCGGTGATGGTGTACTGCATGGCGTTGTTGCCGTCATAGCTCACCTCTACCGTTTGGGTCTGCACCGTCGGCGTGAAAGCGATGCGGAAGAGCCCCGGCCGGTCGGCTTTCGCATAGAAAGAATAGGTGACGCTGCCGCCTTTGGGAATATAGATGGCACCGTTGCTGTGACCGAGGAGCGCGATGAGGCGGATATCGCCGGTCTTCGACGTATAGTCGCGGGCATTCATCGCCGTGACCTGACCGAGCTTACTGTCGAGATCGGCTACCTCATAGTCCTCGTCGTAAGTGTAACTGTTGATCTGTTTGTCTGTGAGCGTACCCGGGAGGACGGGAGCCTTCACCTCCGTCGTGCCGTTGTTCATCTGACGGTTCAGTGCCACGAGTTCACGGTAGGCTTTCATACTGTTGGCGGCTGCCTGCAGGGCCTCCGTGTCCTGATAGAAATTACCGGGACGGGCGATATTCCGCGCTTCCTGGGCCTGCAGCTCCATGCGTGCTGTCGTGGCTGCGGCATAGATGGGATATTTCACGAGATGGAGGAAGGCATCACGCTGGCGTGAGGGGATGATACGCTCGATATTATCGCAGCGGCGCTTGAGATCCTCGAAATCGGAGAGATAACGGTCGAGCTCATTGCCGAACTCACCCTCGTTGAACTCACGTCCACTGTCGTGGATGAGCTCGGGATGACAGATGCCCGTGAGCCGATAATATTCCGTGAAGAGGGGCTCGAGGCGGCGGGCATTATCCTGACCGAAATATTCGGCAAGCCAGTTTGTCAGATGGGCCTTGAGACCCTGGCGGTCGATATTCTGTTGGTTCCAGGCCATATCAGCATAGAGGCGCAGGTCGTAGCGCGTCGGCTCAATCTTACTCAGTGTGGCCCGCCACAGATCGGTATCCCCCTGATCATAGGCATAGGTGCCCATGGCATAGATGGCACCGGGCTGCATGGAGGAGACCCACAGCCGGTTCGTATTCTTGCCGAGGGCGGAGAGGTTGATGACGGCGGAGCGCGTGGCTTTATAACTGGGGTTGATGACGATCTCACAACTGTCGAGGATCTTACGGTGCATCTTCTGCCGGAGGAAGGCCTGTTCCTGACGGTTGCTGCTGATATAGGCGTTGATGCCGAGACGCAGCAGGGTATGGCAGAGCTGGCTGTAGGCGGCATTGCTCTGGTTGGCATTACCGTCGAGGGAGATAGCGCGCAGACGGACCTGAGGGATCTGCACCGTACGGTAGTTGGTGTCGATGATCAGCCGTGTCGTATGGCCGCTCGTCGACTGTCCCTGGGCAGCGAGGCGGGAGAGCTGCAGAATGCCATAGGCCGTGCCACGGCCGTTGCTGCCTACTATAATAATGTGGGCGTTGCGGACGGCGATGAGGTACGCATCGGGGGCGGTGATGATCTTCTGATAGTCCATCTGTTCGGCAGCAAGCTGTTTGAACTCCTTGTTGCTGAGCTTGTCCAACTGGTAGATACGGACGACGCCGTCACTGCTCTTCTTGGCTTTATGGCCCGTCAGCGCAGCCATGTCACCCTCGAAGAGTTGGAGGGCGACGGCAACGGAGGTGGCATATTTCTTTTGTATCGTATAACCTACGGCGCCACGACCGCCATACCATGTCCATGGTGCGGCGGGGCTCTGCAGGGTAAGGAGCAGAAAGGCTCCGGTGAGAATAGTCTTGAGTTTCATGTCTGCAAATTTACTCAAAAAAGGCCGGAATCGGAAATTAATTGACTTTTATTTGTATTTCTCCCTAAGTTTACTTAACTTTGCAATATCAAAAAATATATATAATATGATTACATTATATCCTAAATTGATCACGGATGCGCTGAAGACCGTGATCTATCCGGGTACGAAGAAGAACCTCATCGATAGTGAGATGCTCGCCGACCAGCCCCGTATCGACGGGATGAAGGTGACGATCATCCTGCAGTTTCCGCGTGAGACGGATCCTTTCCTGAAGTCTACGGTGAAGGCCGCCGAGGCCGCCATCCACTATCAGATCAGTCCTGACGTGGAGGTGACGGTGAAGACGGAGTTCAAGTCGAAGCCGCGCCCCGAGGTCGGTCATCTGTTGCCGGATGTGAAGAATATCATTGCCGTAAGCAGTGGCAAGGGTGGTGTCGGTAAGAGTACGGTATCAGCCAACCTCGCTATCGCACTGGCCAAGCTCGGTTATAAGGTAGGACTGCTCGACTGTGATATCTTCGGTCCTTCCATGCCGAAGATGTTCGGCGTGGAGGATGTGCGCCCGTATGCGGTCCATAAGGATGGCCGCGATCTCATCGAGCCCGTGGAGAAATATGGCGTGAAGATGTTGAGTATCGGCTTCTTCGTCAACCCCGATACGGCGACATTATGGCGCGGTGGCATGGCGACGTCAGCACTGAAACAGCTCATCGCCGATGCCGACTGGGGTGCCCTCGACTATTTCATCCTCGACACACCGCCGGGGACGAGCGATATCCACCTCACACTGTTGCAGACGCTCTCCATCACGGGTGCCGTCATCGTGTCGACGCCGCAGAAGGTGGCACTGGCCGATGCCCGCAAGGGTATTGACATGTATACGAATGATAAGGTCAACGTGCCGATCCTCGGCCTCGTGGAGAATATGGCGTGGTTCACGCCCGCGGAACTGCCGGAGAACAAATATTATATCTTTGGAAAGGAAGGCTGCAAGAATCTCGCCAAAGAGATGGGTGTGCCTTTGCTGGCGCAGATCCCTCTCGTACAGAGTATCTGTGAGAGTGGTGACGACGGCGCGCCCGCTGCCATGGATACGGCATCCATCACCGGTCAGGCCTTCATCAACCTCGCCCAGGCTGTCGTCACCGTTACGAACCGTCGTAACAAGGAGAAGCCCAAGACCAAGATCGTACAGGTGAAGAAGTAGGGACATCATTTATCATGTTCCGCCCCAATTCCCACCGTAGGGTGCGGCCCTTGTGGCCGTCCTAACCGGGATTTGTAGCAGTTAGGACGGCCATAAGGGCCGCACCCTACGGTGGTTATTTCTTTTCTTTTTCCGCGGCAATCTGTTGACGGATACGTCCGAGGCGTTCCATGGCATGTTCGTGTGTGCGGTTGATCTGATAACGGTAGACGAAACAGGTCGCCACGAGATAGACTACGACTTGTGTCCACAGACCGATCAGTTCCGGTTCGATATCATGGATGTCACCACCCATACTCGAGATACTCAGGAATCCACGGATGCCGAAGGTGGACGGGAAAATGTAGGCCACCGCCTGCCAGAATCCCGGCATGTTCGACAACGGCCACGAGATGCCACTCATGAAAAGCAACGGCACACTCGTGAAGATGACGAGCAGCATGACATTCTCTCGGTAGCGTACCATACAACTGAAACACATGCCGAAGAAGATGATGCTTAATATATAAGGTACGAGGAGCATCGCCAGATCGATGCCATGGGAGAGGGCCGTGAAATGGAAGAAACGCGGCACACAGAGCGTGATATAGGCTGCCATAATACAGTATACCATGAAATAGCACATCGCTTTTCCGAAGACGATACGGAAGATCCCATTATAATGTTTCGAGATCGGGACGAGATCCTGAAATCGGTTGTTCTCACGCGCCGTTCCCGCCGAGAGGCCGATGCCGAGCAGCAACGTCTGTTGGATGATGAGCATCAGCACACCGGGGAGGATGGCATTGCCGTAACCGCCCGTGGCATTGAACATCGGCACCTCATCGAAGTCCAACGGCTTCGTCGTCACCTCATCATCACGGTTTGTGAAGTCCGTCGTCGACTGCGCCTTCTGGATATTCGTGTTCAGCGCCGTCGCCACAGCCTGGGCACTTTGGTAGATGGCCTTGTAGTTGAGCATCAGACTCATGTCACAGTAGACACTCACCTTCGCCTGCTCACCGCGGTTCAGACTCTTCGCGTAGTCCTGTGGGAAATAGATGATGCCGTGGACGGCCTGTTTGCCGATGAGATCCTTCGCCTCGTTGATGGAGTTACACCAGTAGGCCGTCTTCACGCCCTCCGTGGCGTCGAGGTCACGAATAAACGTGCGGCTCTCATGACTGTGACTCTGGTCGACGACAGCCACGGGGACATCCTCCACCACCTCATTATTATAGATCCAGGAGTAGAGGAGGGGATAGCCGAGAGGGACGACGAGGCAGAAGAGGAACACGCCCTCATCGGTGAGGAGGGAGCGCGTCTCCTTGGCCCAGATATAGCACATGTCTTGCAGTCCCTGGAGAATCGTGGCAAAGAAACCGAGTTCTTTCCGTCGCTCCAAGTGGGGGACATGTGGGGTATAGCTTTGATTTTCTGTCATGACTTAAGGAATATAGACATACAACAGCATGGCCCGCTTGATATTGCGCAATACGAAGATCGGCAGGACGAGGAACAGCACCAGACAGCCCCAGTTGAACGCGGCATCACTCAACGGGAACCCATTGAAGATATTCATCTGATAAATCATATAGTAATGTCGCAATGGGAAGAGCTGGGCCATAGCCTGGATCGGCGGGTCCATTGACGTGAGGGGGAACGTGGCGCCGCAGACGGAGAAACTCACTACGGACCACAGCGAACAGATACTCATCGACATGCGGAGACTCGGCATCAGGCCGAAGGCGAAGACGCCGAAACTCTGACAGGCCAGAACGACGAGCGTGCCGAGCAACAGGATCCGGCCCAGACCACCCGGGTGGGGGAAGTCGAGATAGCCGAAGACATAAAACAGATAGCTGTAGAAGACGGCGAGGAGGATCAGCGTCTGCGGCAGCAGTTTCCCCGTCAGGGCCACCCATACATTATTGTCTGCCATGCGCATCCATTCCTTCGACCGGTTGAACTTCAGCTCTGTTCCTAACGAATAGGGCGTGAGGAGAAAGGTGAAGATCAACAGAATTCCCGGCAACATGGATGTGCTGAGGTATACATTGTAGTTCGCCCACGGGTTCTCGATCATGTGGAGGTCAATGGCGATCGGCTGCAGAAAAGCCTGTATCTCCCGGGAGGTCTTGCCGATGGCACTGAGCTTCTGTATGCCTACGGCGGCACTGCCGAGGGAGGAGATCGTCTTCAGGTCGCGGAAGAGCATGTTGCCGGCGACCATCACCACACTACTATAATAAAAGGAGATCTTCGGCTGGTCACCACGCACGAGCTTCTTCGTCGTGCCATCGGGGATGTACAGAAAGGCATAGATATCCCCTTTCTGGATGGCGTCGCGCGCCTCGTCGACATTGTCATAATAGGCTACGATCTTCGTCGTCTGAAAGGCATCGAGGCGACGCTCCAGTGCGCGCGTCGTCGCCGTATGGTCCTCGTCGACGACACCACAGGGCATGTCAGTGGGCACGCCTTCTCCCATCAGGGTGGTGAAGAAGGCTACCACGATGAGGGGGAATACCACCAGGCAGAATCCGTAAATTGGATTCCGCCACATATACCGGCATTCCCTGATGGCTATCTGATAGATCTGCTTGAATACGTTCACGGCAACTCCCTACGTTTACGGAACATGATGAATCAAGTCCCTACGTTTACTTTTTTACTTTTTTACTTTTTTACTTTTTAATGATCAGCGACATTCCCGGGCGCAGACCGTCCCATTTATTGATGGGGCGGGCCTTGACCTCGAAAGTCTTCAGGTCATACTGTCCCGTCGTCTTCGTCGCCTTCCATACGGCATACGACCCTTCGTCTTTGATGGAGTAGACCTTCATCTTCAGGTCTTTGTTGAAGGCCGGGACGAAAGCCGTGAAGGTGTCACCATTGCGAAGACCGTGGAGCTTGTCCTCACGGATATTGAACGTGCCCCACATGTCGTCCATCATCGAGATACTCATGATCGGACTGCCCATGCCGACGAGTTCGCCGACCTTCGGATAGATCTCACTGACCTCGCCTTCTACCTGAGCGATCTGTACCGTCTCTTTCAACAACCCCTTGATGACACCGACGGCACTCTCCGCTGCCTGCGTGTTATGGGCGGCAATCTGCTTCTCTTGCGTGCGCGCGCCCTCACGGGCAATGGCCAGCTGACTCTCGGCAGCCTGTACCTGCGCCTGTGTGGCCTTATAGGCAGCGAGGGCCTCGTCACGCTTCTGACCCGTCGTGACACCCTCATTATAGAGGTTCTGCATACGCTGATAGGTCTTGCGCGCAATCTCCTCGGCAGCTTTCTGCTGGGCGACGAGCTGGGCGGCGGCATCGACGGCTTCCTTGCGTGAACCGGCATCGGTGAGGTCCTGCATGGCTTTCGTGGCGGCACCGGTGGCCTCGGCGACTTTCTTCTGGGCATCCATCTCGGGGACCTCTAAGATGGCCAACGTATCGCCGACATGGACGTAGTCGCCTTCCTTGACCCTCAGCTCCACGATTCTTCCGGGGAGCTTACTGGATACACGGTATTCACTGACATCGATCTGTCCTTCCTGGACCTCGTCATCCTTGCCAAGGGTGAAAAAACCGATGAGGCCGACGATGAACACGACGATGGTGAAGCCCAGTACGGCCAAAAGGATGTTGTTATGCTGTGTTTTAGCTGACATAATATGTTGTTTTTTATCCGTTATCTATTCTCCATTTTCTATTCTCCATTCTCCATTATCCGAAGGATCATAGGTTGCCCAATGCTTTCTGCAGATTCGATTCGGCGAGACGGACATCGACCTCGGCGTCGATCTTCTGACTCTGTGCCTCCTGCCACGCTGTCTGGGCAGCCATCACGTCGGTGGTCTGCATGACACCCTCCTTGAAACCGAGGTTGGCACAACGGAGGTTCTCTTCGGCACTCTTGATGTTGTTCTCTGCCGTGATAAGACGCTTGCGGGCCTCACGGAGACGATAACGGCCCTGGGATACCTGCAACTGGATCTTCTCCCGTGTGTCGTCGTATTCGAGTTGGGCGATATTCGTAGCGGCACGGGCGGCACGGACCTTATAGGCGCCCTCGCCCCAGTTCCAAAGAGGAATCTGTACCGTGAGACCGATATTCCATACGCCTCCGAAGTTACGCTGGAATCCGTTATATACATTCGGGTTACTGACCATATATCCACCGGTGGCGAAGACATGGGGCAGATAGACGGCACGGACAATCTTCGTGTTCTGTTCGGTGAGGTCGATGGTGTTCTGCAACAATCGCAGCTCCGGCCGGTTGTTGCTCAAGGAGTCGCTGAGGCCGTCCACAGTAGTTGAGGGCGCATAGGAGAGATCCGTACGGTCCTCGTCAGCCAGTGTGATAGCGTTGGCATTATCCATCGGGAGGCCGCAGAGCTGACAGAGCAGCATACGGGACAGCGACAGACCATCCTCGGCTTTCGTGACCATCATGTCCGACTCGTTGACACGGACATCGACCTTCAATCCGTCGGCACGGGTGGCAACACCCTGCTTGATCATCTTGTAGACATCACCGTCGAGTTTCTTCACGAGGTCACGGTACTGTTCGGCGAGCTTCAGCTTCTGCTTCAGCGACACTACCATCCAGTAACTCTGGTCTATATTATATAAGGTGTTCTGACGCGTCAGGTCCTGGTCGTTCTGTGTCATGCTGACACTGATGTCGGCCATCTTGTTGGCGGCGATGATACCACCACCCATATAGACGGGCTGACGGACCATAACGGCGGCACCGAACACATTATGCGTATTTGTCTTGAAGGCATCAACGATATTCTGACCCTCGGCATTGAGGTCGTTGACAAACGGCTGGGCGAAGGTGTTGAGTTCCTTCTGCAGGTCGGAGCCTAACTGTCCCATGTTCTTCTGCATATTGGCGATGACATCCTGACTGACGCCTTGCTGCTGCAGGTAACTGGTGATGTTCTGTACACCTTGTTTATACATATCACCGAGATGTCCCTCGCCACGCTGGGCGATGTTCGTACCGAGATTGCTCAGCGCGTTCTTCTGATCCTTATTTAATAAGGAGATTTCCCTACTGAAGAACTGATAGGTGCCTAAAGCATCCACCTTCGGCAGATATTTCGTACGGGCTGCCTTCTGTACATTCGTAGCGATATCCTGTTTGACACGACTCACTGTGTATTGCTTGTTATTGCGCAAGGCAAGGGCACGGCAACTGTCCAGGGTCAGCACCTGTTGGGCACCGGCGGGGAGTAGAGCCATCGTGGCTAAAGATAATAATATGATTCTTCTCATAATACTTGTATTCACGTTGCAAATTTACGACTTTATTTTTGATTTCCGAACAACTCTCTGATTCGAAACGGTGAAATTTATCATATTTGATAGTTTTTTGGAAGAATCAACCAATAAATGACCTAAAATGCCTATAATTGATTTAAATCAAGAGAATACGCTTTTCTTGAAATTTCTTTCCGAAATATTTGGAGGTTTGGGAAAAAGTCAATACCTTTGCACTCGCTTTTGAAAACAAGCACACTGCTTCAAGCGGAGTGATTGAGGATAAAGCACTGAGAAAGAGTTCTTTGAAAAGATTACATAAGACAGA
>JAQXXT010000123.1 GCA_029226205.1 Prevotellaceae bacterium | reverse complement strand
CCCATTCCGAACAGAGAAGTTAAGCCCGCTTGCGCCGATGGTACTGCAATGCAATGCGGGAGAGTAGGTAGCTGCCCTCTTTTCTTTTAAAATAAGAAAAGCCTCGAAGATAGCAATATCTCCGAGGCTTTTTCGTTATATATAGGATGAACAAATGGAAACAGTCTTTGGTGTGGATACGCCGTATCGGTTACTGTAGGGGCTTTGGCGTCCAGTCGCCATGGGCCTACCGTTTCGTGCGGTATGTTGTCAATGAGCATTATCCTTATTATGCCTATGACGACCTGAAGACGGCTTTTCCTCATCTCTCTCCGTTGGAGCATCATATTGGGCGGTTGTTCTTTCGTATTTCCAATTATATGCGAGGCGCTCATTGGGCTTATACTTTTCCTGATGTGCCATTTCTCACCTCTTATATATTAGCGGGTAGTCGTGAAGCACAAGTCATTCCGTCTGTCCATGTACCTTTGGACAAAGATATCGATATTCTGGTGATGACTCTTGCAGATGGCTTGCAGCCTCTCTTTCGTTCGTTTTGCTCTCATGCCGGCAAGAAGAGTCTGCTCATCGTTCTCGGCATTCGGAAAGATAAAAATTCGTTGTCGAAATGGAAAAGGATGGCAAGTGATCATCATACCGGCGTATGCTTTGATCTCTATTATTGTGGGCTGATTTTCTTCAATACCTCAATGACCAAGCAGATCTACAAGGTCAATTTCTGATTTTTGTTGCCATTTTAATGTTTATTTGATGATGTAGCTTATTTTTTATGGATTTTCTTCTTGCAGAACAGAAGATTTTTATTATCTTTGCACCTCGAAAAATTATATATACTAATCATCAAGCCTATGTATTGGACACTAGAGTTGGCTTCCAAGTTGGAAGATGCTCCCTGGCCTGCAACGAAGGACGAGTTGATAGACTACGCACAACGTTCGGGAGCACCATTGGAAGTTCTGGAGAATCTGCAGGAGATAGAAGACGATGGTGAGGTCTATGAAAGTATAGAAGACTTGTGGCCTGACTATCCAACGAAGGATGATTTCCTTTGGAATGAAGACGAGTATTGACGTGAAACTGTATAAGGTCATTTCCTTTGTGAAATGACCTTTCTTTGTTTATACAATAATTTTCCATTCCGCTCGTTATCTTCTAAAAATCATTACAGATTGAAAAAGTTCTTCACCATCCTCTCATTGTTAGGCGTTACTGTGCTTGCCAAGGCGCAGTATGATCCGTCTTTCAGTCACTACATGGATATGGAGACTTCCTTTAACCCTGCTGCTGCAGGAAAACAGAGTCAGCTGAACATTACGGGAGCCTATGCTTTGGACTTCGCAGGTTATGAGAATAATCCGCGGACGATGTATATTGCTGCAGATATGCCGTTCTACGCATTGAAAAGTTACCATGGTGTTGGTATCCAACTCATGAATGATCAGATAGGTCTCTTTACGCACCAGCGGCTGGGACTTCAATATGCTTATCGGCATAAGCTCTTTGGCGGTATGATCGCCGTCGGCATCCAGGCTGGTTTCCTGATGGAAAAGTTTGATGCTTCCAAGTTGGACACAGAGGATAGCGGTGACCAGGCTTTTGCCACAGCGAATGGAAACAGCATTGATCTTGGTGCCGGCCTCTACTATCAGCATGGTCCCTGGTATCTCGGTCTTTCTGCAACCCATCTTACGGCGCCGACGGTCTCGCTCGGAACAAATAACGAGATAAAAATCGTACGCCATTACTATGCTACGGGAGGTTATACGATCCGTTTTCATAATCCCTGGTTGTCGCTGAAGCCGTCATTTCTCGTCCGGACGGACGGAACGTCGTGGCGGGAGGATGTGACGTGCAAGCTCGTATACACCCACGAGAAGAAGACGATGTATCTCGGTGCCGGTTATAGTCCGAACACCTCAGTGACATTCCTCATTGGTGGCGTCTTCCATGGCGTGATGGTTGGATACAGTTATGAGATGTATACTTCAGCCATCAATCCGGGCAATGGATCTCACGAGTTGTTCGTGGGTTATCAGATGCCCGTCAATCTCGTGAAGAAAGGACATAACCGCCATCAGAGTGTGAGAATTCTGTAAGATATATGTGAATATTTATCAGACGAAATATGAAGAAAACAATCATAGCGCTTGGCGCTTCTCTTTTGGTCCTTATGCTGACAGGCTGTTTCGGAGCCCGTTCGGCTTCTTCGTCCGGTCGTGGCGGTGAGGTCGTCGGTGTCGGCGGCAAGAGTTTCAATGAGCCTACCCCTTACGGTATGGTGAAAGTCAATCGTGGCTTCCTGCGTATGGGTGAGAGCGACATCGACTCCTTATGGGGCAAGAAGACACCACGAAAAGATATCTCTGTGGATGGCTTTTGGATGGATGAGACAGAGATTACGAACTCCCAGTATAAGCAGTTTGTGAATTATGTCCGTGACAGTATCTTTCGTACGCGTCTCGCTGATCCTAACTATGGCGGCGATGAGACCTATATGATCACGGAAGATAAGAACGGTGATCCTGTCACACCGCATATCAACTGGAAGAAGGCGCTGCCGCGGAAACCGAACGAGGATGAGCAGCGGGCTATTGAGAGTCTCTATGTCACGAATCCCGTGACCCATGAGAAACTCCTTGACTGGCGTCAGATGAATTTCAAGTATGAGATCTATGATTATACGACAGCTGCCTTGCGTCGTAACCGTCTCGATCCTGCTCTACGCAATCTGAATACTGATGTCAAGCCGAATCCGGATGAGGTGGTGATGATTTCTAAGGATACTGCGTATATTGATGACAACGGTCGAATCGTCAGTGAGACAATCAACCGGCCTCTCTCCGGTCCGTGGGATTTCTTGAATACGTATATCGTAAATATCTATCCCGATACGACCTGTTGGGTGAACGACTTCCGTAATTCAGACAATGAAGTCTATTTGAGAAGTTATTTCAGTAATCCTGCCTATAATGATTATCCTGTTGTCGGTGTCACGTGGGAACAGGCCAATGCGTTCTGTGCTTGGCGTACGGAATATCTATTAAAAGGTCTCGGTCCAGAAGCTCGTTTCGTCCAGCGCTACCGTCTGCCGACAGAGGCAGAATGGGAGTATGCTGCTCGTGGCAAAGATGGTAATGAATTCCCGTGGGACAATCAGGACGTCAAGAACGGTAATGGTTGTTTCTACGCGAACTTCAAACCTGACCGTGGTAACTATACCGCTGACGGGAACCTCATTACGAGTAAGGTGGCATCCTATGGCGCCAACAGCAATGGCCTTTATGATATGGCTGGTAATGTGGCAGAATGGACGAGTACGGTATATACTGAGTCGGGCGTTGACGCCATGAATGATCTCAATCCGGAACTGTCCTATAATGCAGCAAAGGAAGATCCTTACCGGTTGAAGAAGAAGAGCGTGCGTGGCGGTTCTTGGAAAGATCCGGAGAGCTTTATCCGTAGTGCTTGGCGTTCCTGGGAATATCAAAACCAGCCTCGCAGCTATATCGGTTTCCGTTGTGTCCGTAGTTTGGCAACGACCTCGACGGCTAAACAGCGTTATAAGGGGAAGAAAAAATAAAGAACGAAAAGAAATAAGACAATGAGTTATAGTAAGTGGAATGTCGTTTATCGTCTGCAGAAATGGATGGACAGTGTCCCTGGCCAGACTTTTCTGAACTATGCCTATAGTTGGGGCGCCTCTATCGTCATCTTAGGTGCTATGTTTAAGTTGACGCACTTGCCGGGTGCCAACTTCATGTTGTTCCTAGGTATGGGTACAGAGGTCTTCGTGTTCTTCCTCTCTGCTTTCGACCGTCCCTTTGACAAGACACAGGATGGTATGGATATCCCGATGCATGTCACAGAGGAATATTTAGAGGGGGAAGGAGAACAAGCGCAACCGCAACCTAGCCTCACCCCCAACCCCTCTACGGAGAGCCTCACCCCCAACCCCTCTACGAATGGAGAGGGGAGTGAATACTCTCAGGCCTCCGGTGCCTATAGTGCTTATAGTGCCCAGAAACCCCAAGAGCCAGTCGCTCCTTCTGAGCCAGCCACAGCTCCTTCTGAGCCCGCTGCAGCTACTGCTCAGCCTGCTGCAGCAACCGCTCAGCCTTCCGAGCCTGCTGTCGCTTCTGCTCAGCCTGCCGCCCCGGCTTTTGCCGCTGTAGCTCAGAATTCGCCAGAGTTGGAAGAGGCACAGAATAACTATATTGAGGAGTTGAAGAAACTCGTGGAGACCCTTGGTAAGGTCAATGAGCAGAGTACCCGTCTGACGCGCGATAGTGAGGAGATGGATAATCTCAACCGTACGCTTACTGGTATCAGTAAGGTTTACGAGATGCAGCTTAAGGGTGCCAGCAAGCAGATCGGTACCATTGATGAGATCAATGAGCAGAGCCGTAAGCTGGCCCAGCAGATTGAACAGTTGAATAAGATTTATGCCCGTATGATAGAGGCCATGACCGTGAATATGCGTGCACAGGCCCCGACGCAGAATCTTCAAACACAAGACTAAATGGCCATTAAGAAAAGACCCGTTACCCCACGCCAAAAGATGATCAACCTGATGTATATCGTCTTGATGGCTATGTTGGCGCTGAACATCTCCACGGAGGTGCTCCACGGCTTTTCTATCGTTGAGGAGAGCCTGAACAGGACGACGGCCAACAGTGGGAAGGAGAATAATGCACTCTATCAGGAATTTAAGAACCAGATGCTCGACAACCCCGAGAAGGTGAAGGCCTGGTTTGACAAGGCGACGCGAGTGAAGGAGATGAGTGACTCCCTCTATGATTTCGCCCAGGAGTTGAAGGTGGCTATCGTGCGCAATGCCGATGGCCCTCAGGGTGATGTCCATAATATTCAGAATACGGATAACCTTGAGGCTGCCGGAGTTGTCATGCTTGCCCCGGGAACAGGAAAGGGAAAGAAACTCTACAATATGATTAACTCTTATCGGGAGCGGATTCTTCAGATGATTACCGATCCCCATCAGAAGAGTATCATTGCCAGTAACCTCTCTACCGTTGTTCCCCGTCATAAGGATACGTTGGGAAAGAACTGGCAGGAATATATGTTTGAGAACATGCCTGTTGCTGCTGCCGTCACGTTACTGTCGAAACTGCAGAATGACGTCCGTTATGCCGAAGGTGAAGTCCTCCACACTCTTGTATCACAGATTGACATGAAAGATATCCGTGTTAACAAGTTGTCTGCTTGGGTCATTCCGGAGAAGACGACACTCTATGCCGGTGAACGTTTCAACGCGAGGATCGTCATGGCGGCTGTTGACACGACGCAGCAACCGATTATCTATGTCAACGGCGCACGTCTGAACACCCGTAACGGCCAGTACTCGTTTACTGCCGGAGGCGTTGGAGAACATCAGTTTAGTGGATATATCCTCATGAAGAATGCCGTCGGTGACTTCCTGCGCAGAAACTTCATCCAGAAATATACTGTTATCCCAACTCCGAATACAGCCACAGTGGCTGCCGATCTGATGAATGTACTCTATGCCGGATTCCAGAACCCGATGAGTGTCAGTATGCCGGGTATCGCGCAGAATGCCGTGTCTCTCTCTGCCAGTGGCGCCCGTGTCATTGCTAAGGGTAATGGACATTACACGGTTATCCCGTCAGCAGTAGGACAGGATGTATCTATCCGTATCACGGGCCGTGACGGAAAGATGAGTCGTTCTGCCGGACCATTCGTCTTCCATGTCCGTAAGTTGCCCGATCCTACGGCTTATATCGCTGTTGGAACGAACCGCTTCAAGGGTGGTGGCCTCGCGAAGGGATCCCTGATGGGTGCACCGGGCATTCATGCCGCTATCGATGACGGTTTGCTTGATATCCCGTTCCGGGTCACCGGTTTTGAGACCGTATTCTTCGATAATATGGGAAATGCCGTTCCAATGGCCTCTTCCGGCAGTAGTTTCACGGGAGCCCAGCGTGAGCAGTTCCGTCACCTCGGTCGTGGCAAGCGTTTCTATATCACCCATGTGCGTGCCGTTGGCCCCGATGGCATTGCCCGTCAGTTGAATGGTGCGTTGGAGGTAATAGTCCGTTAGGTCTATAATATAATAATGTGTAGAAAAAGAGATATGAGAAAGATATTATTTTTCCTGATCATGGTCTGTATGGCCCAGGGCCTGTGGGCGCAGCCTGCCGCCCGTCGCCGTCAGCAGCAGACTCAACAGTCGAATGCCAATAATGTGACGGAGCGTGCAAGGATCATGTTCCCTACCGAGCAGTCGATGCCCGAGGATGTCGTCTGGCGTCGTGATATCTATCGTGAGATAGACCTCACGCAGGATGCCAATGCCGGTCTTTATTATCCCGTGGAGCCTATTGGCAACCAGATGAACCTTTTCACCTATATCTTTAAGTTGATGATGACGGGTAGGATTCACGTCTATGAGTACCGTTTGGATGGCAATGAGATCTTCGACGACTCCACGCGTGTTCGTCCGATGGATTTCCTGAAGAACTACCATATCTATTATGACAAGATGGATAATGGTCGTATCCGTATCGATAACAGTGATATCCCGTCATCCGAGGTGAAGGCTTATTATCTGAAGGAGAGTGCCTATTATGATCAGGGCACATCAACGTTCCATACGAAGGTCATCGCTCTCTGCCCAATCATGTATCGTGAGGATGACTTTGGCGACGGTGCTACGAAATATCCCTTGTTTTGGGTGAAATATGATGATCTTGCTCCTTACCTGGCTAAGCAACAGATTATGACGAGTAATCTGAACAATGCGGCTACCATGAGTTTGGATGATTATTTCACGTTGAACCAGTATCGTGGAAAGATCTACAAGACGACGAATATGCTTGGAAAGACTTTGGCACAGTATTGTCCGAATGACTCTGCGATGTCAAAAGAGCAAAAACGTATTGAGTCTGAGCTGGCAGCCTTTGAGAAGAATATGTGGGGCGATCAGGCCAAGAAAGACTCTCTTGACAGTATTGCCAAGCTCAATGCCAATCCAAAGAAGGTCAAGAAGGCCCGTCGTAACCGTCGTGCCGGCGGTGCCAGTGTCCGCACGCGTCGCAGCAGTTCCTCTTCCGCCGCAGCTCCGTCGGGAGAGGCCCGTGTGACTGTACGTCGTGAGCGTCATTAATCGAATATCTAATCAGTAAATCATACAGTTATGAAGAAGAGAATCATGATCGCTGCCTTGGCAGCCATCGTACTTTCCGCCCCTGCCCAGGCTCAAGTGAAGTTTGGTTTGAAGGCCGGTATTAATGCCACGGATATGCATCTGAGCAAGGATGTCTTTGATACTTCCAATCGTGCCGGCTGGTTTGCCGGTCCAATGGTGAAGGTTAGTCTGCCGTTGACGGGTCTGAGTGTTGATGCCGCCGCTCTCTATGACTATCGTGAGAGTCGTCTGAAGGATGATGCCGAAGAGGAGAAGACGATCAAGCAGCAGCAGATTGCTATTCCCGTGAACCTCCGTTACGGTATTGGTCTCGGTGATTTCATTGACGGTTTCCTCTTTGCCGGTCCGCAGTGGGGCATCAATGTTGGTGACCGTGACTTCGACTGGAAGAAAGGCAGCAGCTACTCACTGAAGAAGTCCAACTTCAGTATCAATGTTGGTCTCGGTATTACGGCCTTGCAGCATCTGCAGGTGACAGCCAATTACAATATTGTCTGCGGTAAGTCGGCAGATGTCACATGGAGCAAGGCACTCTCAGAGACATCCAATGCCATTACAGGCAAGAGCCGCAGCAACAGCTGGCAACTCGGCGTTGCGTATATTTTTTAATCAAGGCTCCCGGTTAGGGCGGCCACAAGGGACCGCCCCTACGGTGGATATTAGGGCGGCCACAAGGGACGCCCCTACGGTGGATATTAGGACGGCCACAAGGGACCGCCCCTACGGTGGATATTAGGGCGGCCACAAGGGACCGCCCCTACGGTGGATATTAGGACGGCCACAAGGGCCGCACCCTACGGAGACAGAAAAGGCGACCAGTGTTCTGGCCGCCTTTTTTTGAGTTGAATTACACGGATCAAAGTCCTAACTTATAGGCTTTGACATTATTGAATTTAGCCTTTCCCTTTGTAGCATAGAATCCTACATTGTTGTAGGGAGCAGTCGGGAAGACGAGATTTGTCATTGCGATACGACCGCCATCAACGAAGACTTCAACAGAGCATTTGTCGATGTATACGTCTACATGATAGTTCTTGCCGTTGCACAGACTTAGAGGTGCCCATGTGGCGAGCGCGAAGTCATTCTTGTAGTTGATGCTGTTCAGCGCGCGCATCTTCTTGCCGCCCATCCGGACATCATGAGCTTTCTCAATCTCGTGAGGAACGGCCTTCTCGCCGAATTTCACGAGACCGCTTTCCGTACGGTCCATGACGAGTTTGCCGAGATCCTGGTCGAAATAGAGTTTTGTCTTCTCACCCTTGTCATTGAAGAGTTCGATACCGGCTTGTCCGCTCTTTCCCGGCGTGATGTCGTATTCGATCTCGAAGGCACCGTCGTTATTGGCGAAGAGCGCTTTCTTGTCCTTTTCTGTTCCGGCAGTGATATTACCGAGAGCCTTTGTCTCCTTGCGCAGGTTCTTCACCTCACGTGCGGCATTGGCAGCGACATAATATTCACCGTCTTTCTCGAAGAGAGAGAGTTCACGCGGCAGGGCGTTGGCACCACGATACTGTTTGATCGGCGTGATGTTGGCATACTGCCAGTTGCTCATCCACGGCACAGCGACGACACGGTCTTTCGTACCGAAGAAGGTGACAGTAGCATAATGGTCCTTACCATAATCGAGGAATTTGGCCACCTCAGGCTTGTCATCACACTTGAAAGTCTTTCCGTCGAAGTCACCGACGAAATATTCCGTAGCGGAGCCGCCGAACATACAGCCGGGGTTGATATTGACGATCATCACGTATTTCTTCTTGCCATTGACGGTGAGCGGGAAGAAGTCCGGACACTCAAACTGGTTCGGCTGAGCGCCGTAGCCTTTGCCCCAGCCACTGAGATAAGTCCAGTCGATGAGGTCATGAGAGCGATAGAAACGCATCTCCTTATCGGCAGAGACGATCATATACCATGCTTTCTTGTCGGGATACCAGAATACCTTCGGATCACGGAAGTCAGCGAGGCCGTCGAAGGGCGTGAGGATAGGATTATCCCAGTATTTCGTGAACGTGCGTCCATTGTCGTTGCTGTAGGCAAGACACTGGATCTGACCGTTCTTCGTGCTGGCAGAGGTATAGAAGCTCACGACAGCGTCTTTTCCAAAGCCGGAGCAGTTGTCATGATCGATGACAGAAGAACCGGAGAAGATATGTCCCATGGGATCACGAGCGATAGCTGCCGGCAACTCTTTCCAATGGAAGAGATCGGTGCTTACGGCATGTCCCCAGTGCATATTGCCCCATTTGGAGCCGTAGGGATTGTACTGATAATAGAGATGCCATTCGCCGTCCTTGTAGAAGAGACCGTTGGCATCATTCATCCAGCCGTAGCTCGGCGTGTGATGGTAGATGGGACGATAGTAGTCCGTATTCTTTACAGACCACGTGTCGGAGAGCTTCATCTCCTTCAGGGCGATATCATCCTTGTCCATACCGACGATCTTCACTGTTGCCACGGGGCCCTGGCTCAATGCGAAGGGCACGTTATAGTCAACAGTCTTCTCGGCCAGACGGATGTCCATCCAAGTGTCTGTCGGTTTTCCGTTGTCGAGAATCACCTGTTTCTCGTCTTTCTCCTCTTCGATCGGAAGGATAAGATACTTTGTGGGGTTCTCAATCTTCAGCGTGGCGGTATCCCCGTTCCACGTGACGTTAATTTTCTGGGCAAAGGCCGGAGCTGCCAGCAGGGCAGCAAGGGCCAGAGTGAGGTATTGTTTCATTGACTTAGTTTTTTAGAATTTCAGACTTGCGGTAAACTCTACGGTGAAGGGACGGAGGTAAGAACCCGTCATCAGGACATTCTTGATATCCTTGGCGTCGTCCTTCGTGATGAGTTCGGCACCAGCGATAGAGCCTTTGGCACCTGTCTGGTTGAGGAAGTTGACGACGGTACATCCGAGGTCGAGCATCTTATTGACGCTCCAGTTCAGACCGCCGAAGGTCTCCCAGTGGCCATTGAAATAATAGGCGTCATTGATATTGGCGTAGGTCTTGGAGAAGTAGCGGAAGCTCATCCATGCCTTTAGGTTCGGGAGGATCATGTAGCTCGGGTCGAGTTCAACGAGTACTCTTGGAATCTCTGCAACGGTCTTTCCCGTAGCGTCGATCTTGCCGACATAGCCGTCGGAGAAGGTCACGCTTGTCTCATACTTCTTGTAGGTCGGGCGCTGGTAAGTGAAGAGCCAGTGGAACTCGAAGCCCTTGAAGGGGTGCATGACGGCGTCAGTGGTCCATCCGATTGTCTGGATATCATACGTCAGAGGCGCAGCGAGGATCTCTGATCCGTGCTGGAGGTTCAGCGTGGAGTTGTTGTTCGTCTTCGAGATGTAGGAGAAGAGAGAAGTCAGGCTGATCCAAGAGTTGTTGTAATAGATACCTGCACGGCCCAGCGGCACGCTGATCTTGTCGACATTCGGCAGGGTAGCGGGCGCGAAGCTCTCAAGCTTCGGGTGCTGAACGAGGTAGGTGAAGTCACCCGTGAGACCGAAATGATCGGTGATCTTGTAGGTAAGTGCAGCCGTGAGATCGTAGTTGAACCAGTCGTAGTCGATGTCTCGCAGTTCGATCTTCGTACCGTCAGCAGCGGTGGCGCCGATGTAGTAGTCGGCGAAGCGGCCTACAAAGTCGCCGTTGGCATTCTGTACGGCGAGGTTCTTACCGGCCAGTTTCTGCCATTCGAGGCGTGCGCCGTAGTAGACGTTGAATTTCGGCGTGATATCCCAGTCGTGGGTGAAATAGAAAGCTAATTTATTCTCGTGAGCGTTATAATATTCTGAGGCGTTCTTGTTGAAATCGTAGAAGTACGAGCTGCGGAGGTTGGCATCATAGGTGCGCTCGGCATAGCTACCGTCGGAGGGTACTGTCTGGTCGTACATCGTGGTGTTGCTGGCGTAGTTGATATGGTAGTACCACTCGTTGAAGCCCAGGCGGAGCGTAGAGGTCTTGAATTTCTTCGAGAGCTCGGAGGTGAGCAGGAACTCATTGATGTTACCGCCGTTGAGACAGCTCATACGTGTCTGCACATAGTCGCCCGTGTAGGCCGTCATCTTACCGTCGAGGCCCTGTACGAGATAGTTGTAATTACTGTTTCCTTTTACGTTGATCAGCGACATCGGCGTCTGGTAAACGAGAGCGCCGTGCGCATGATCAAAGCGCAGCGTGGTATTCCACGAAAGTGTTTCATCGAAGTTGTACCGGTTCATGAGAGAGAACTGGCTGGAGCGGTTTTCCGAAGCGTCATAGAGTGACGTCTTCTTGAGTTTGCCGTCACGGATATCGCGATAAACCATTGTCGCGTCCGTGGGCAGATAAGAGGTAGTACCGAGTTTGAAGTCGCCATATTCCTTCACGCTACCATCACCGACATAGATGAAGGGTGCGCTCTGGGTGGCGTAGGTATATACGGGATGAGAATTACTGTATTCATACATCAAGGTCAGTTCACCCTTTGTGCCGGCATAGCGCTTGGTGAGGGCTGCCTTGTAGATCTGCGTGCGGTCCTGGTTGGCGGAGCTGCGGAGCTTGAACGTACCCGGATCGAAGTCCTGATAGATATTGCCGCTGTAGAACCAGTCGTGTCCGAGGCTGCCGTTGACGTTCAGGGAGAACTCCTGCAGTCCGAAGTGGTTCGTCTTGTAGTTGAGCGTGCCGTGGAAGCCGTCCTGTCCGAGTTTCGTAAAGGAGTTGACGGCATAGCCGATATTTCCCGTCGTGATAGCCGTTTCCGAAATCTTCAACAGACCGACGTGTGAGAGGCTGGCATCGGAGCGCCAGACACTATTAACACTGTGTGGGTTTGTGGCGTAGGTCACGGGGAGGCCGTTCTCCAGAACGTTGACATCAGCCGATGGCAGACCGATCTGGATCTCTCGCGGACCGTTGGCACTGGAGGCGTTGAGCATCACGTTACGGTTGCCCTCCTCTTTACTGTTCTTTCCGTTCTCATTCTCCTGCGCGAAGGTCGGCAAGGCGATCAGAGCGAGTCCACAGGCCACAAGCATGGGATGGATAAAGGAATAGGTCTTCATTTTTGTATTGGTTTTATAGTTTCTTTTAATTGTTTCGATTTCGTTTGCAAAGATAGTGGAAAAATCTTTACATGTCAACCTTAAGGAGGCGCAAAGGAGATTTTTACATTTTCCTTTTTATGCATAAATCATTAAAAATCAGTATTTTATTATTTGCTATGTAAAATATTTTAGGGAGATAGAATCTTTTTCAAATTAATTATGTATCTTTGCCGTATGAAAGTGAAGAACCCTATTTTCTCCCGTTTCGCGGGACTACTAACTGTTTTCCTTTGTGCGCTGTTCTTTGCTCCCTGTGCTTGGGGACTAGAGGGTGCCGACAAGAACCAGATAGATATCAACACAGATCTCCTTCAGTTGGAGACCTGTATCTCCCGTCGGCCCGTATATCACCAGCAAAAGGAGCAGCGCATCCGAAAGTTGAAAACCGCACTGTCGGAGATGCCCCGTCAGAAGGCAGGGAAGCGGGCAGATGCCGCTATGCGCCGTCTGCAGTTGCTCTCTCTGCTTTATGATAGTTATGCCACTTACCAGTTTGACTCCGCATGGGTCTATGCCAATCGTTGCGCGCAGGAAGCCCGTCAGTGTGACAACAGTTATTATCAAATCTCTTCCTTACTCCAGCAGGCCTATCTGTTGACGTTGGGAGGATTTTACGCCCAGAGTGAGAATTATATCCATCGTGTGGATACGACGCAGGTCACGGGCTCGTTGCGTTATCAATATGCCATCACGAACTACTGGGTTTATACTTTCTGGAGCGCCTTTTATATGGATCATGAACTCTCACAGCGTATGGACCAGTTGAAACGCTACTGGCTGCGACGGGCCATTACCTATACGCAGAAAGGAACGGCATTGTGGTATTACCTCCAGGGCGAGCGGGCCTATTTCAGCGGGCGTGACCCTCATCAGGTCATTGCGATCTATGAGCACAGTCTCCGTCACGCCCCGCTTCCTTCCCGCCTCTATTCACAGTGTGCCTTTGCCATTGCCCGCAGCTATCATGCCTTGCATGACAATGAGAGGTATGCTCATTATCTCATCCTCTCCGCTTGCTCAGACCTGAAGGGCAGTGCACGGGAATATGCTGCCTTGCAGGAACTGGCTACCTGTCTTTATGATTATGACAACTCGAATGCCTCCCAGGCGCACCGTTATCTCATGCTTGCCATGCAAGACGCCTCCGCCTATAACAATAAGTTGCGGAAACTGGAGATCAGCAACCGTCTGCCGCCCATCGTTGAGGGTTATCAGAAGCAGTTGAGTGAGCAGACGCGGCGGATTTGGATCATTGCCACCGTGGCCTTCCTTCTGGCTATCGTCGCCTTTGTACTCTTCTATCTCTCCCGTCGCCGTAATGCCCAGTTGCATCTCAGTCAGCGGTTACTCGAACATAAGAACCGTCAGTTGCATGATGTCAATGAACAGATGCATGCGGTGAATGAGCAGATGCGTACTGTCAATGGGAAATTGCAGCATCTCAACGGCCTCCTTGTTGATGCCAATCACAAAAGAGAGGAATATCTGCGCCTCTTCGTGGATATCTGTGCCTCGACGATGGAGCGTATCACGAACTATAAGAATCTTGTGCAACTCAAGGTGCGAGCCAACCAGACGAAGGACCTGTTACGCGTGTTGAATTCCGACCGTATGGCTGACCATGACATGAACCGTTTCTTCATGCAGTTTGACAAGGCTTTCCTCGGTCTTTATCCTACCTTTATAGAGGAGTTCTCGAAACTGCTGAAGCCCGATTCTCAGGTGAGTCTCAACAAGGATGGATCGATGACGACGGAGCTCCGTCTCTTCGCTTTGATCCGTCTCGGTGTCACGGAGAGTTCGGAGATAGCGACGCTCCTGGGTTATTCGCCCCATACGATCTACAACTATCGCTCCGCCATGAAAGGTCGTGCCCTTGACAAGGATCATTTTGAGGAACAGGTGAAGAATCTCTGTAAGGTTTTTCCCTCCTGATGGCATTGTATTTGTGGAAAAAAGTGTACCTTTGCCAACGAAATCAACAGAAAGGGAAGAAAGACATGAATCAGCAAGAAACGATAGCACTGTTGCAGCAGCATGATATCAAGCCCACGGCGAACCGTATGGTCATCGTGAAGGCGTTGTCGGAGACCTCCGGTCCTGTGACCATGAAGGAGTTGGAATATAAGATCCTGTCCATAGACAAGAGTGGTATCTTCCGGGCCCTCCAGCTCTTCCGTGACCATCATCTCGTACATGTCATCGATGACGGCAATGGCAGTCAGCGTTTCGAGCTTTGCTATTCCGGAGAGCATGATGTCGATGATGACGAGCATGCCCATTTTTATTGTGAGCAGTGTCATCGTGTATACTGTCTTCCCGATATCCCCATTCCAGCTGTGGACCTTCCCGAGGGTTATGTCTTTCGGGATGCCAGTTTGTTGATTCGTGGTATTTGTCCGTCCTGTCAAAAGAAAGGTCCTCATGCCTTACGTTGATGTCATTCTTCCCCTTCCCCTTCAAGGAACCTTCACATATGCCCTTCCAGCCGTTTTGGAGGAAAGGGTATCTGTCGGTATGCGTGTGCTCGTCCCCTTAGGCAAGAGCAAGCGCTATATCGCTATTGTCGTGGAATGCCATGACCGTAAGCCCGATTTCGACTGTAAGGAGATCTTGGAAGTTCTTGATGAGGCACCGATCCTTCTCCCGCATCAGTTGACGCTGTGGCGCTGGATGAGTGACTATTATATGGCACCTCTTGGCGATGTCATGACGGCGGCCCTCCCCGGTGGATTGAAGACCGTTGGCAAATACCGTCCGAAGAAGGAGAGCTATATCCGTCTCACTGAGCCCTACCGTTCCACGGAAGGACTGCAGATTGCGAAAAGCATGCTCCTCCGTGCCCAGCGTCAGCAGGAAGTCTTCGAGACCTATCTCCGTCTGGCTCATATCGGGGAAACGACGGGCGTAGAAGAGGCGGAGGTGACGAAGGAAGAACTTCTTAACGAGGCCCATACGAATATGCCGATGCTGAAGAACCTCATCGACCGAGGTATCCTTGAGACTTATGACAAGGAAGTAGGGCGGTTGAATACGGGTGCTGCTGTCGGTCCCCTCCAGCCGGTGAAGGCGTTTAGCCCTGCCCAGCAGCAGGCTTACGAGGCCATCCATCAGCAGTTCAGGGATAAGCAGGTGGTGCTCCTCCATGGTGTCACGTCGAGTGGAAAGACGGAGATCTATCTTCATCTCATTGAAGAGACGTTGAAAGCCGGCAAGCAAGTGCTCTATCTCTTGCCTGAGATCGCCCTGACGGTACAGATGATGACACGACTTCAGCGTGTGCTCGGCGATCAGTTGGGAATCTACCACTCCAAATATAGCGATGCCGAACGGGTGGAGATCTGGAAGAAGCAGCTCTCCGACGAGCCGTACTCCGTGATCCTCGGTGCCCGCAGCGCCCTCTTTCTGCCATTCAGAAATCTCGGTCTTGTGATCATTGATGAGGAACATGAGACATCTTTCAAACAACAGGAGCCGGCACCGCGCTATCATGCGCGCAGTTCCGCTATCATGCTGGCCCATGAGGTCGGAGCGAAAGTCTTGTTGGGTACGGCGACGCCATCCATGGAGAGTTATTACAACGCCCAGACAGGTAAGTATGGGCTTGTCACCCTCTCTGAGCGTTACCAGGGCATACAGTTGCCCGAGATAGAGGTTGTCGATGTCAAGGACCTCCGTCACCGGAAGATGATGACGGGGGCTTTCTCCCCGCAGTTATTGACAGCGATCCGCAAGACCCTTGCCGAGGGCAACCAGGTCATTCTTTTTCAGAACCGTCGCGGCTTTGCGCCGATGATTGAGTGTCGGGTATGCGGCTGGACGCCGAAATGTCAGAACTGTGACGTGTCGTTGACCCTTCATAAGCGGTTGAACCTTCTCGTCTGTCATTACTGTGGCACGACCTATCGCGTCCCCGATGTCTGTCCGAACTGTGGCAGTACGGAACTCAGCGGGCGCGGCTATGGTACGGAGAAGATTGAGGATCAGATCCGTGATCTTTTCCCCGAGGCCCGTGTGGCCCGTATGGATCTCGATACGACACGGTCGCGTCATGCCTATAGCCGACTGATCAATGACTTTTCTTCAGGACGTACGAACCTGCTCATCGGTACGCAGATGGTGACGAAAGGCCTGGACTTTGAGCGCGTAAAGGTCGTCGGTATCCTCGATGCTGACGTCATGCTGAACCAGCCCGATTTCCGGGCTTACGAGCATGCCTTCACGATGATGAGTCAGGTGGCGGGACGTGCCGGCAGGAAGGGGAGTAGGGGAAAGGTCTTCCTGCAGACGAAGAATCCCGACCTCCCCGTTATCCGTCAGGTGGTGAACCATGACTATCCGGCCTTCTATCACGACCAGATGGAGGAGCGGAGCTATTTCCATTATCCTCCCTTCTATCATCTCATCGATGTCTATCTCCGTCACCCCAAGGAGCCCGTGGTGGAACAAGCGGCCCGTGAGCTCGGCGGCCAGCTCCGTCAGTGGTTTGGCATCCGTGTCCTCGGACCCGACAAGCCTGCCGTGGGTCGTATCCGTACGCTGAGTATCCGTAAGATTGTGTTGAAACTGGAGAATGGTATCGACCGGCGGAAGGTTCGTGAATATCTGCATTACGCCCAGGAGCGAATGGAGAAGGATCCGCGTTATGGTGCCCTGCAGATTTATTTCGATGTTGACCCGGGATAAATATGGCTGAAGAAGAGGCATGATAATTATAGACGAGCGTATGATTTATTCCTATGGAATACCCTGTGTTTTTCGGGCCTCAAAATTCGCGAATTTTCGACGGATTTGTCCTTTCCTCTGAAATTCGTGAATTTTGGCGGTTTTTATAACTTATTGGATAATAAGGAGTTATAAAATACGGTAGTTCTGCGCTGCATAAATATTTGTATAAAACTGCAAAAATAGTGGCTTAAATGAGTGAATATGCAATTTTTCTATGTTATTTTCGACTCGTAAACAACGTGCAGAATTTTCTAAACAATGTGCAGAATTTCATAAACAGCATAGATAGAAGAATATCTCCGTAAAATAGCCTCGAAAATGCAGTGTTTTCGACATCCGGAGACCTTCCCGGTTTGTTTTTCTCTCTAGTTTGCAAGTTGCGTTTGTCAAGAAAAGCGAAAATCGTTCATTTTTCGGATAAATATTTGTGATGAATAGTGGTATATTATGTATGGAAACGTATCGGTTTTACAGCGAATGTAGGGACACTGGATAATGTGGGTGACATGCCTCCATCAATGATGGCGGCATGGGGAATATTGATGGAGCCATTCCAACAGATAATATCCCGTGCGCCCGGATCATGATGAATCATGTCCCTACATTTTAATCCATTTCCAATAAGGGATAACATGGATGATGCCCTTATCGGTTTCTATTTCCTCTTCTTCGTCGTAAGTAATGATGAGTCTTTGACGACATTCCAGGGATGCGGGGAGTTTTTTCAGAGCCTCTACCTCACGGTTCCAAGTATCCAGACTCTTACTGATGTCATACGATACCTGTATAGCCAGACCCTCTTCCGGAATATAAAAGTCTACTTCCACACCGGAATTATAGAAGAACACGCGCTCATTGTCGGGATCATTCCCATATTTTCTAAATAACGTGTCAGCTACAAGATTCTCTAGTAAAGACGTATCGGTGTCAATGAGGAACAGATTGAGCAGACCATTGTCGATGAAATAGAACTTCGATATCGTCTCTTTTTCAGAGAAAGAGGATGCGATGTTGTGGACCCGCAAGAGCAACCATGCCTCTTCGCATGCCTGTATATAGTTGCGGATAGTGGGAACACTGATCTTTCCGCCAACAGACGACAGGATCCTGGTCAAACGATTATAAGACAATGGCTGTTTGACGCTCTCTGCAATCTTCTTGATCATTAACCGAAGTAAGTTGGGATTGCTGATGCCGTTACGGGCACAGATATCTCCAAGATAAATCTTTTGAAAAACACTGCTGATATAATTCCGCTTGACGGGCAGGCCAATGCTCTCAGGCAGACCACCCCAATGCAGGTATTCATTATAGGCCCTCATAAACTTAGCTCTCGTCAACGTACCTATCATGGTCTTTTCATCATAAGATTGTCCACTGAAATCAAGGACTTCGGTAAGACTGAACGGATATACTTCTATCGTGAGATACCGTCCCCCTAATTCTGACATGAATTGACTGGACAACATCTTTGCATTGCTACCGGTGATACATACCGTATATTTCTCATCAGCAAGCCGACGAGCGAATTTTTGCCAGCCATCAATGTTTTGAATCTCATCCAAGAAAAGCATAGGACGTTTGTCAGAAAGTTCTGCATGACATTCCAAGATGAGGTTGAAGTCGGCAGCAGTGAATCCATCGAGGCGGTCATCCTCAAAATTCAGATAGAGCATTTCGTCCCATGTATGTCCTTCATGAAGGAGCTGTTGCATACGCTGATAGAGTAGAAACGATTTCCCGGCACGTCTTAGTCCTACGAGTACGATACATGGAATGCATGACAGGTCTATCTTACGTGGGAAGACCTGATATCTTTCAATCTCCGTTCTGTTGTCTAATAATATCTGTTTAAGAAGACTCCTGTTCATTGTTTTGTAAATGATATTTCTAATTTTTCAGCAAATTTATAAAATCCTATTTAATAAAACAAGGAAAATGCTGAAAATATTATTTTATAGGTGGTGAGGCTATCTGAAAAAACATGAAAACAGGTTTGAACCGCTGGCGTGGCAGATGTTCGCCCCCTCCGGGGACGATAGTGCATGCGCTAATTAAGAAGTGACCCCTTTGCTAATATAAAAGTGACCCCCTTTCAGGTCACGGCTGCAAAGGTAATAAATTCTTTTTATTTTTCATCTTTTTGAAGTAATTTTTTATTAAACTTTTTCGTTTCTTTTAGTCGGTATGACTCCCCATTCATATTGATCAGATATGCATTATGAGTCAGGCGGTCCACAAGAGCATTTACGAGGATCTTGTCCTTGATGATCTCTCCCCATCTGTCGAAGGATAGATT
>JAQXXT010000122.1 GCA_029226205.1 Prevotellaceae bacterium | reverse complement strand
TGGTGACCCCTTCGTCGGGTGCGGCCCTGGTGGCCGCCCTTATTTTTAATTTGTGGCGTTAGGCCGCCCACCCGGCCGGCACCCTACGGTGGGACAAATGATTCTTTAAAAAAAAGTCAAGAGAATATTTGCTTTGTTGCGCTATTTTTGCTAATTTTGCAGATATATAGACTTGAACGATGCTGAATTTTATCTCTTTCGGGAGTGGGAGCAGCGGCAACTGCTATTTGCTCTATACTGATGATGACGCCTTGTTGATTGACGCCGGCGTAGGTGTGCGACTGCTGAAAAAGCATTTCCACGACTATGGCTTGCGGCTCGACAAGGTGCGGAATATTCTTGTCACCCATGATCATGCCGATCATGTCAAATCCGTTGGCAGTATCAGTGGCGACTATCATATTCCTGTCTTTGCTACCCGAAAAGTCCATAACGGCATCGAGCGAAACTACTGTGTGCGACGGAAGATCGACGCCGATATGCTTCGTATCATCACGGTCGACGAGCCTTTCACCGTCGGTGAGTTCCGTGTCACGGCTTTCGAAGTGCCCCATGACAGTAGCGATAATGTTGGTTATCTTATTGAATATGGCGATGTCACGTTTTGTCTGATGACGGATGTCGGACATCTCACGCCGCAGATGCTTGATATCATCGGAAAAGCCAATTATCTTGTCATTGAGGCCAATCATGATCCGGAGATGTTGCGGCAAGGTCCTTATCCTCAATATCTCAAAGACCGTATCATGGGGCCGCGCGGCCATCTGAACAATACGGAGTGTGCCCGTGCGCTGGCGGAACATGCCACGGAGAAACTGCGGCATGTATGGCTCTGCCATCTCAGTGAGGAGAACAACCATCCCGAACTCGCCCGCCTCACGGTTGAACAGGTGTTGCGCGACTACGGTCTCGTCGTCGGGAAGGATTTTGCCGTCGACGTGTTGAAGCGAAAGACGCCCAGTGAGGTGTATGAACTCAAATGATATGAATCTCTCCATTCTCATCCCTACGTTTAACGACGACTGTACGGCTCTCGTCCATGATCTGCTGGCACAGGCCCGGCAGATCGACGGCTTGTCATACGAGATACTCATCGGTGACGACGGCTCTACGGATGAGAAAGTCATCGGGCATCTTCAGGCTTTGTCCGAGCTTCCGCATACTCGGTTCCTTCGCAGGGAAGAGAACCAGGGGCGTGCGGCAATCCGTAACTTCCTCGTGCGTCAGGCCCAGTTCGACCGGCTGCTCTTCATCGATAGTGATATGGCGGTCTGTCGGAAGAGTTTTCTGCGTCGTTATCTCGATGCGGATGGTAAGGTGGTATATGGTGGATATATTGTAGGCGGTGACAGTCGTCTGTTGCGTCATAATCTTCGTTATCAATACGAGCGGCATTGTGAGGCTGCCCATCATGTCAATCAGCGCCTGCTCCATCCTGACAGAGATTTCCATACTTCCAACTTCCTCGTAGACCGACAGGTCATGCTTGATCATCCACTCGATGAGCGTTTCCGTCATTACGGTTATGAGGATGTGTTATGGGGAAAGGTACTCACGCAGATGGGGATTGACATTCAGCATATTGATAATCCGCTTTCTTTTAATACTTTTGAGGATAATGCCGCCTTCGTGGCAAAGACCGAGGAGGCGCTACACACCTTATATATATTTAGGAAGGAGCTGACGGGCTATTCCCATCTCTTGGACTTAACGGAAAAGTTGCATCCTACACTGATTGGCGCATGTCTGCGACTATGGCACAGACTGTTTGGTCCTTGGGAGCGAAGACGGCTCTGCGGACCCCATCCGAGTGTGCGGTTGCTGCAACTCTATAAGTTAGGATTTTTTATGCGGTTGTATTAAACTTTCAGGATATTCTTTCGTCTACACATAAAACGAACAACATAGGTATTAAACATTTTAAGAGCAAAATGAAAAAGAATGTATTCTCTGCTGCTGCCATCGCACTGATGCTGATGGCAGGTGCCGGTGTGAATGCTGACGCAGCCACACTGGATGAATGTGCAATGGATAACATGATGATGATGCCGGCCAAGAAGACGGCTAAGAAGGCAACGAAGAAGACCGCCAAGAAATCTACGAAGAAGACGAGCAAGAAGGCTGCGGCCACTACGGCAAAGACTGCCGCTACGGAGTCTGCCGCAACGACTTCTGAGACAACGACGACGGAGGCTTCATCTTCCAACAACGGACTGGCTTCCCTGTTCGGTGGACTGGCCAGTGGTCTCTCCACGATCTTCAACCCCAACAAGACGGCTACTGCTGAAGACCTCGCCGGCACATGGAGCTATACGGAGCCTGCCGTTGTCTTCTCCGATAGCAATGTGCTGAAGGAGATGGCCGGTAAGATCGCCAGTGCTTCCATCGAGAGCAAACTGGCTCAGGAGTATGAGAAGTTCGGTATCAAGAAGGGCGCAATGAAGATGACGTTTGACAAGGACGGCAACTTCACCCAGACTATCGGTGGAAAGACAATTTCCGGTACCTATAAGATCAACGGACAAAATGTCACGCTGAGCTATCTCGGTGGACTGAAACAGCTCGTCGGTACCACGCAACTCGACGGTAATGACCTCCTCATTGTCGTTGATGCCACGAAGGCCCTCTCAACCTTAAAG
>JAQXXT010000121.1 GCA_029226205.1 Prevotellaceae bacterium | reverse complement strand
CTTGCGCTTGCAAAGCGCAAGCACACAACAGACACGCCCCTCCTTCCCACAAAAAGCCACGCCCTATTTACAAAGAGCCACGCCCTTCCCACAAAAAAGCCACGCCCACTACTTCCCGCAAAAACGGGAAGGAAGGGCGTGGCTCAGTAATGGTCGCCCCGATCCCGTTAGGGTCGGGGCCTCCCCTCCCCATTCGGGGAGGGGCGGGGGGTGAGGCTTTTACAGTATCCACTCAAACACTCCGCTGACCACACCGAAGGCGATGACGCCGGTGGTGCAGAGAGCCAGGGCGAGCTTCGTGCTGACATTACTCGTGAATGTCGGCAGCGGGTTGTCGTTGTGCTTGATATACATCGCCTTGACGATGATCAGATAGTAGTAAAGGGAGATCACCGTGTTGACCAATGCGATGAAGACCACGGCATACTGCCAGGCACCCATCGCCGTGTCGACACTCGCGCCCTTCACGGCGGCCATGAAGACGAAGAACTTACTGAACATACCGGCGAACGGCGGGATACCACCGAGGGAGAACAGTGCCAGCGTCATGAGGAACGCCAGTTTCGGGTTCGTCTTATACAGACCATTATAATCATCGATGCAGACCTTACCATCGTTATGCTCCTCTACGGCGCTGATAACGGTGAAGACGGCCATGTTGGCAACGATATAGATCAGTACATAGTAGCTCAGGGCAGCAGCACTCATGCCGTTGTCACCGAGGATAGCCAGTACGATATATCCGGCCTGGGAGATAGAGCTGAAGGCCATGAAGCGCTTCAGGTCACTCTGACGGATAGCGAAGAGGTTAGCCACGGTGATAGAGAGTACGATGACGATCATCAGCATGATCTGCCAAGCCTCTACCATCGGAGCAAAGACCTTCATCAGGATGGCACACAGCGTGAAGGCAGCGGCACCCTTGGAGACGACACTCAGATAACCTGTCACCGTCGTCGGCGCACCCTGGTAAGTATCTGCCGTCCAGAAATGGAACGGAACGAGGGAGATCTTGAAGCCGAGACCACTGAAGAAGAACACCAGACCGGCGATCGTCAGCGGACTCATCGTCATCTTCGTGATGAGGTCATCGAAGTAGAACGTGCCACAGGCAGCATAGAGCAGGGAGATACCATAGAGCATCACGCCACTGGAGAATGTCGCCGTGAGAATGAACTTCGCGCCGGCCTCCGCACTGTTGTGACGGTACTTGTCGAGGGCGACGAGACAGGCCATAGGCACACTCGCCATTTCCAGACCGAGGAAGAAGAGCAAGAAGTGGTTCGCGCTGACCATCATGTTCATACCCAACAAGGTAGAGATGACGAGGAGATAGAACTCACCCTCTTTAAAAGAGGTGTCAGGACGACTCATCCACTCACGGCTCTGGATCAGTACGATCAGCGTACCGAAAGCGAGAATCGTCTTGATGGTGCCGATAGCCGGCATCGTATAATACATACCGCCGAAAGCCGTGGCACTCTCCACCGGACTCATGTTCAGCAGCAGATGGGCCGTCATCAGGATGCACACCAACGGATTGAACCACTTACGCGGTGCGTCCCCGGGCTTGCGTGCCGTAATGAAATCGGCCACGAAAATGATCACCAGCAGAACGCACAGGCTCACCTCCGGCATCATATTCAGAAATTGACTATAATCGATATTCATTTGTTTACATTGAAGCTGCTGCCACTACCGGCGCTGCCTTCATGATGTGCATGAACAGCGGGGCTACGGCATTGTTAATAACATCCTGGAAAACCAACGGGAAGAGACCGAGACCGGCGACACAGAAGATCAGGCCACCGATGGCGAGGCGCTCATCCCATGTAGCGTCGTGAAGCTCATAGAACTTCGGGTTCGGTACTTTCTGATAGAGAATCTTACCGACGACACGGAGGATATAGACGGCCGTGATGACGATAGACGTACAAGCGATGATCGTACAAACACGACGGAAGAGATCCTGGTTCTCGAAAGAACCGACGAAGATATTCATCTCAGCCACGAAACCGGAGAAACCCGGAAGACCGAGGTTGGCCAGACCGGCGATGACATAACCGCAGGAGAGGAACGGGATGATCTTCATCAAACCACCGAGGTAACGGACGTCACGCGTGCCGGCACGGTGATAGATCATACCAATGCAGGCGAAGAAGAGGGCCGTCATCAGACCGTGAGAGAGCATCTGCAGCACAGCACCCGTGATAGCCGTCTGCGTCATCATCAGCAGGGCGAAGAGCACCATACCACAGTGACTGACAGAAGAGTAAGCGTTGATATACTTCAGGTCGGTCTGTACACAAGCGGAGAGCGCACCGTAGACAACGGAGCAGGTCGTCAGGATCAGGAAGATCCAGCTGAGCTGCTGGGCAGCCTCGGGGAGCAGGAACATGGCGATACGGAAGCAACCATAACCACCGAGCTTCATCAGCACACCGGCATGGAGCATGGACACGGCTGTAGGCGCGGAAGCATGACCATCGGGAGACCATGTATGGAACGGGAACAGGGCGCCGAGGACACCGAAACCGATGAAGATGAACGGGAAGAATACCTTCTGGATATGTACGGGGATGTTATGGAGATTGGCAATCTCTATCACATTCATCGTCTGTGCACCACTGAAATAGTAGATGCCGAGGATACCGATGATGAGCAGGGCACTACCTCCCATAAGCATCAGCGTCAGTTTCATGGCGGCATACTCCTTAGGACCGGTTCCCCATACACCGATGAGGAGGTACATAGGAATGAGGGCTACCTCGTAGAACATGAACATCGTGAACATATCCGTGGAGATGAAGAAACCGAAGACACCCGTACTCAACAGGACGAACCAGAGGAAATATTCCTTCTTCATCGGCTCGAGCTGCCAGGAGGCGAACGTACCGGTGAAGACGATGACGGCACTCAGGAGAATCATCACCACGGAGATACCGTCGACACCGACGGAATAGCAGATATGCAGCGGCGCAAACCATGGCACGCTGTAAGCAAAGAGCATCGGCGCCGTGTCGCCGGCCTCGCGGGCCTGGATGAACGCCACCGTGAGCCAGATGGCGAGACCCAGGAGACAGCTTGCTCCGACCACCATCACACCACGTACCTGATTGTCGTTCTTCGAGAGCCACATGCCCAGAAGCATCAGGAGCGGGATTACTACGAATAATGTTAATATACTCATTTTTGTTATTTTCTTTTTGGTCCTCTTGCAGGGGCCGTCCCTTGTGGCGGCCCGCCGCATTTGGGTCTATGTATTTAGCACAGCGCACAGAGTAAGATCAACGTCAGTGCCACCGTTCCCGTGAGGAACCAGGCTGCATAACTGCGTACATCACCACTCTGCCACGGACGGATCGTCTCACCGGCCTCCTGGGTGCCCCAGGCGAGGAAGTTGAACGTGCCGTCGACGACATGGCGGTCGAACCAGGCGATAGGAATAGAGAAACAGCCAAAGACAATCTTATGGGTGAAGAACTGCCAGGCATCGTCAATATAGAAGCGGTTGAGCGCTGCCTTGTGGAGGCGCGGCATCTTCCGTGCGAGCATGTCGGGCACGGGGTTATGCTTCGGCGCATACATCCAGGTAGCCAAAGCGAAGCCGAGGGTGGCGACACCGAGACTCAGCCAGGCTGTCATGCCGAAATGGAAATGCTGCAGACCAATCTCCTCGGGCAGTCCCGTAGCAGACACGAAATGTCCGAAAGGAATCCAACCGGCGAAGATCGTCACGATACTCAGGAATACCAGCGGGCCCCACATCACGAAGGGAACCTCTGCCGGTTTCTTGCGGTGCTCGGGGTCGAGCTCGTAGTAGCTCTGTCCCCAGAAGATGACGTAATACAGACGGAACATATAGAATGCCGTGAGACCACTGACCATCGTCATCCACAGACCCATCCAGGGAGAGAAGTGGAAGCAGGCGTCGACGATCTCATCCTTGGAGAAGAAACCGGCGAGGGGCCAGAAACCACTGATGGCGATGGTACCAATCAGGAAGCAGATGTTCGTAATCGGCATGTATTTATGCAGACCGCCCATATAATCCTTGAAGTTGCTGCCGATGATCACGATGATGGCACCGGAGCAGAGGAAGAGGAGGGCCTTGAACATAGCGTGTGTGAACAGGTGGAACATTCCGGCCATATAGCCTACCCCACCCTCACCGTCGATACTCGTGCAGACGCCGAGGGCGACGAGCATATAGGCGATCTGGGAGATCGTGGAGAAGGCGAGGCCACGCTTGATATCACGCTGACAGCAGGCGACGACGGCAGCATAGAAGGCCGTGAAGGCAGCGATATAGGCTACCCAGTGGAGCTGCTCGGGAGCATACTTCACCCAGATGGGGAAGAGCGATGCTACCTGATAGACACCGGCGACGACCATCGTTGCGGCATGGATCAACGCACTGACCGGCGTAGGACCTTCCATGGCGTCCGGCAGCCAGATGTGCAACGGGAACATGGCACTCTTACCGGCACCACCGATGAACATCAGGAACAGGGCGGCAGGAAGGATGGCGGCAGCACCGGCGAGATGCTGCGGCAGCTGCGGGTTCACACTCGGGTCGAGGTTATAGTTGAATGTTCCTACATAGAAGCTATAGAAGAGGATACCGATGAGGAAGAACAGATCGGCGAAACGTGTCACGATGAATGCCTTCTTGGAAGCGTGGACGGCGGCATGCTTCGGATAGTAGAATCCGATGAGCAAGTAAGAGCAGACACCCACGAGCTCCCAGAAGAGGTACATCTGGAAGATGTTCGTTGCCACGACGAGGCCGAGCATCGACATCGTGAAGAGACTCAGGAAGGCATAGAAACGCTGGAAGCCTTTCTCGTAACCTTCAAACTTGTAATGCTCGTCACGCTCAGCCATATAGCCGAACGAATAGATATGGACCATGAACGACACCGTGGTGATGACGATGAGCATCATCACGCTGATCGGCGTCAGACGGAAACCAATCTTGAAGAGCAGCTCCGTACCGAAGAGCGGCGCCTTGCCGAAGTCGAGCCACGTCAGGTCGAACGGCGTCACCGTAGGATAGAGACCGTCGGCGCCACGCCCCACGACGAAGAAATATTCATAGGCCGTATACAAGCTCAGGCACCACAGGGTGGCAAGCACCGCCGTGCCGATGAATCCCGCTACCGGCTTCTTCATCTTCATACCGAAGAGACCGAGCACGAGAAAGCTCAGGAACGGCAGAAGGAGGATTAAAAATGAATAACTGTATTGCATCTTTCTTTACATTTTCATGTTTTCAATGCTGTTCACCTGGTCACTGTGCGTGTTACGGTAAACATTGATGATGATGGCCAGGGCCACGGCTGTCTCGGCAGCACTCACACCGATGGAGAAGAGCGTGAAGAACATGCCCTCCAACTGACCGGGCCAGAGGATGCGGTTGAAAACGGCAAAGTTCAGGTCGACGGAGTTCAGCACGAGCTCAATGGAGATGAGCATGGCGATGAGGTTCCGACGCGTCACGAAGCCGAAGACACCGATGAAGAACAGCAGTGCGCTGAGAATGAAATAATAATATACCGGGATCATTTCTTGTCCTCCTTTCTTGCAATCATGATACCGCCGATGATACAAGCCAGCAGGAATACTGAGATGAACTCGAACGGCAATACATACTGATATTTATCACTGCCTACAAGAGCCTCACCGATCTTCTGCACCGGAAGCTCCTTGTCGGCCATCTTAGCGAAAGCGTCGATGAAGTGGTTCTTCAGGAACACGACGAGCGTCGTGGCCAGTCCAACGAGACAGAGCAGCAGACCCATGCAGATGCGGGAGCCCTTGATATGCTCCACGAGGCCCTGCAGCGTGCGCTTTGAGACGAGGTTGATGGCGAAGATATACAGCATCGTGATACCACCGGCATAGACGGCGATCTGTGCTGCCCCGAGGAACGTGTAGTCGAGGAGGAAATAGATTCCTGCTACACCGAAGAGGACGAAGAGCAGGAACGTGGCTGAACGCATGATGCGCTTGGTGAGCACACTGGCGATGGCTGAACCAAGGATGACGACAGCCAATATAACGAACATAATGATATTTGCCATAATCGCTTACTTGGTTTTGGTGTTGAACTTACCGATCTCCAGAGGGGCGCCGCCATCGATGAGGTTCGGCAGCGAGCCGCCCTCGTAGACTTCCTTGTCGAGGTGCAGCACGAGCTTCGAACGGTCGAAGACGGCATTCTCGAAATCGTTGGTAAACTTAATCGCGTCGAAGTTGCAGGCGTTGACACACAGCTGACAGAACATGCAGTCGCCCAGATCATACTGATAGTCGTCGAGCTTCTTCTTCTTGATCTCTTTTCCCGTCGTGGGGTTCGTACCGACGACCTCCATGTGCGACGTGATCTTGATGGTGTCGTTAGGACAGGCCTTCTCACACATCGTACAGGCCACGCACTTGTAGTCGCCGACCTTCGCGCCCTTGGCCAACAGCGCCTCGTCCTTCTCCGTCACACGGTTGAAGACAAGACGGCCACGGAAGCGCGGACTGATATGCAGCGTGGTCTTGCGGTTCTCCGGATACTGCTCCGTGGACTTCGGGGTGAAGTACTCTTTCCAGGTAACCTTCAAACCCGTCAGCAACGTCTTCACAGCTGCGTTGATACCGCCGAAATAACTATTTGACATTGTTCTTTCTTTTTACTAATTTAAAAATGCCAACCCAATGCAACGCAAACCGTCATGACGACGAGGTTCAGCAATGCCAGCGGCATGATATATTTCCACTCCAGCGTCAGGATCTGGTCGATACGCAGACGGGGATAAGTCCAGCGTACCCACATCAGCAGCCAGACGACGACGAACGTCTTACCGAAGAACCAGATGAATCCGGGGATATAGTCCATCACCGTATTGAAACCGTCAAGACCGGCGATATGCAGCGGCATCCATCCTCCGAGGAAGATGGTAGCGGCGATACCACTGATGACGAAGAGGTTCAGATACTCGGCGAGATAGTAGAAGCCGAAGCCCATACCACTATACTCCGTGTGGTAACCGGCCGTCAGCTCACTCTCTGCCTCGGCAAGGTCGAACGGGCCACGGTTGGCCTCGGCATTACCGGCGATGAGGAAGATCAGGAAGGCGACGATGGCGGGGATATGTCCGCGGAAGATCAGCCACCCACTCTGCTGGGCCTCGACGATACCGCTGATCTGCATCGTACCGCAGAGGACGACAGCCGTGACGAGGCAGATGCCGAGACTCATCTCGTAGGAGATCATCTGTACGGCACCACGCATGGCACTGACGACGGAATACTTGTTGTTACTACCCCATCCGGCGAGGAAGATACCGAGGATGCCGAGCGACGAGATGGCCGTCATGAAGAACACGCCGACATTGAAGTCGAGCACCTCACAGCCTTTGTTCCACGGCAGGAAGGAGAACGTACCCACACTGGCGATGATCACCAGGAACGGGGCGAGGTAATACAGGAGCTTATCACTCTTGTCGACACCGAAGATCTCCTTGATGAGCATCTTCACCACATCGGCGAAAACCTGGAAGATACCCCAGGGACCGACACGCATCGGGCCGAGACGGCACTGGAAGTAAGCACAGACCTTACGCTCCATGAAGATGAGCGCGATGGCGATCAGCGCGTATGCCGTAAGGATACACACGCCGACGAGCACGCACTCGATGAGGATCGACCAGAAATCGCCCAGCCCGCACACGTTGCGCAGCAGGTTGTCAATCCACGAGGTTACTATTGAAAAATCAAACATAAAGTTTGTCTTTTTTGGATGGCGGAGCCATCCTATTCTTTTTTTACTTTTTTACTTTTTTACTTCTTTACCCTTTTAACGGTCCAGATCCGGGATGACGAAGTCGATGGCAGCACACGTAGCCACGAGGTCGGCGATCTTCTGACCCTCGAGCATCTTGTCGAAGGCAGCGGCGAGCGTCAGACCCATCGGACGGAGCTTCACACGATACGGACTCTTGTCACCATGACTGTCGAGGTAGACACCGAACTCACCGGCACCGCCCTCTACAGAGAACCACCACTGTCCCTCGGGAACCTTGATGATCGGCTTCTGCTTCACGTAGAAGTCGCCCGTCGGCTCGAGGTCGTCAATGAGCTGTTCGATGATCTTCAAGCTCTGGTCGATCTCCTTGATATGGATGAGGTAACGGTCCATGGAGTCGCCGTGGGTTCCGGTGATGACGTCGAAGTCAACCTTATCATACAGACTGTAAGGATGGTTCTTGCGTACGTCGTTCTTCCATCCGGAGGCACGGCCGGCAGGTCCCGTCACGGCATAGTTGATGCAGTTGGGCTCGTCCATCGGACCGACACCCTCGAGACGCTGGTGCGTGATGACATTGTCACCGAAGACATCCATATACTCTTTCAGCACGTCGTTGTCACGGAAATACTTGATGAGGGCCTTCACGTTCTCCTTGAAATGGGGATCGACGTCAGCCTGCAGACCACCGATACGGTAGTAGTTCTGAATCAGACGGCCGCCGGTCGTCTCCTCCATGACATTGAGGACATGCTCACGGTCACGCATACAATAGAGGAAAGCGGTGAGGGCACTGAGGTCCTGGGCACAGGTGCCGAGGAACAGCAGGTGGTTGTCGATACGCTGGAGCTCATCCATGATGGTACGGATACGCTCGATGCGCTCGGGCAGCTCGATACCCATAGCCTCCTCGATGACACCGACAAGGGCATGACGGTGATGCATGGCACAGAGGTAGTTCAGACGGTCCGTGAGGGCCAGCGTCTGAGGATAGGTCATATTCTCCATCATCTTCTCGATACCACGATGGATATAGCCGAGATGAGGATAGACATGCTTGATGGTCTCACCGTTGAGCACCGTCTGCAGACGGAGCACACCGTGCATGGACGGGTGGTTAGGACCGAGGTTGACAACAAAGTCGTCATCATCAAACATGCGGTGCTTCGTTGCCGTGAGGTGACCGAACTCGTCGATGTTCCACTCAGTAGTATAGTCACTCTCGGGCTCGTCGGTCATCGGGAATTTATTAGCCTCGGGACTCATGTCGAAATCCTTACGCAGAGGATAACCCTGGAAGTCCTGACGCATGAAGAGGCGACGCATGTCGGGATGACCGAGGAACTTGATACCGAGGAAGTCATAGACCTCGCGCTCCAACAGGTTGGCAGCATTCCAGAGCTTCAGCACGGAGGGGATGACGACAGAGCCGTCGACCTCCTTGGCGATGACACGGGTGGACACACGCTCGTGGCTCTCCGTGTTCTCCAGAATGTAGATACATCCCAGGCCTTCCTCGCCGAAGTCCTCGCCGATGATCGTCACGAGGTAGTCGAAATGTTTCTCGTTCTTCAACTTCGCCATCTCCGTGGAGAAGTTGTCGAATGTGAGTTCAATATTATTCAGTTTCATCTTTACCTTATATTATTAGTCGAGGCCTTTCTTCGGATCAAAATCGGCAGGGACATCACGGACAATGATCGGCTCCCGGTGACCGAGCTTCTCGACATCACTGAGGTTCTCATTGCTCAGTCCGTGGAGACCGCCCTTGCTCATGGACAACTCCTTCTCCTCCTTCGTCATCTTATGGTTCGCACCACCGAAGAACTTCTCTACCTTTACCTTACGCTGCAACTGCATCATACCGTAAAGGATTGCCTCAGGACGCGGAGGACAGCCGGGGATATAGACATCGACGGGGACAAGCTCGTCGATACCACGCACGACATTATAACTCTTCTTGAAAGGACCACCACTGATGGTACAGCCACCAACGGCAACGACATACTTCGGCTCGGCCATCTCATCATACAGACGCTTGAAGGCTGGCGCCATCTTGTTGGTGATGGTTCCGGCACACATGATCAGGTCGGCCTGACGGGGAGAGTTACGCGTCACCTCGAATCCGAAACGACTGAAGTCGTAACGGGCACAGCCGACAGCCATGAACTCAATACCACAGCAACTCGTACCGAAGGTCAGAGACCACAGGGAGTTGCTACGGCCCCAGTTGATGGCCTGGTCGAGATTGCCCAAGACGATGTTGACACCACCCTCGTTGAGCTCCTTCGCCATCTTCTCTAAGGTGTCGTTGTCCTTGAACTCGTTATAAGGGATACTCTTGATACTTGGCTTTCTTACTTCCATTCCAGCGCTCCTTTCCGCCAGGCATAAGCCAGGCCAAATACCAATACTAACAGGAAGAAACCGATACTCAACAGGGCAAGGGTTCCAAACTGGTTAACTACTACAGCCCAGGGGTAGAGGAACACGGTCTCGATGTCGAACATCAGGAAGAGGATGGCAAAGAGATAGTAGCCCGCATGCATCGGCAACCAGGAGCTGCCTCGCGTGGGGATACCGCACTCAAACGCCTCACCCTTCACAGGGTTGTAAGACCGCGGACCAATGAGCTTCGCAATGACATAAGCTGCCACCACGAGCGTCACCGCCGTGAGCAAAACGGTAATTAATAAATAGTACATAAAAAATGAATATAACGTTATTTTATTGATGCTGTATAGCACGGGCGGTAGCTACTCCACCCTATCAGTGTGCAAAATTAATCATTTTTTTCCAATTACCATCTAAAAACTGCAAAAAAATATATGGACATGATTTATCATGCTCCAACGTAGGGACTTGATTCATCATGTTCCGCCCGGGGACTTGCCTCATCATGCTCCGTCATAGGGACTTGATTCATAATGATCCACCGTAGGGTGCGGCCCTTGTGGCCGTCCGGATCCACCGTAGGGTGCGGCCCTTGTGGCCGTCCAAAAGCCCAACAATCACGGTTAGGACGGCCCCAAAGGCCCCGCCCGACCGCGGCAGACAAACGCAAAA
>JAQXXT010000120.1 GCA_029226205.1 Prevotellaceae bacterium | reverse complement strand
TTGATGATCTCCGAGGCGTTGCTGCCAGCTGTCTGCTGCAGCATGGCAGTGGCTGCGGGCTTGCCGTCAAGCTGTGTAGTGAAGTTGTAGGCATCGGCACCTAATTCCACACGCGCCACATCACGCAAGCGCAGGATCTGACCGTTCTGCGTACTGCGGATGACGATGTTGCCAAACTGCTCAGGCGTAGAGAAACGACCACGGTACTTCATTGTATATTCGAAAGCATTGGCGTGGTTCTGACCGAAGGAGCCAGTAGCAGCCTCTATATTCTGAGCTTCCAAGGCAGCAGTGATATCTGCGGGCACCAGACTGTAGGCTTTCATCTTGTTGGGATCGAGCCACAGTCGCATGTTATAGCTTGAGCCAAAGAGCTCAACACGGCCAATACCCTGGATACGTTTCAAACGAGGTATCACATTGATGTTCATGTAGTTGTTGAGGAAATTCTCGTCGAATCTCCCGTCGGTAGCACAAAGAGCCAACGTCATGAGCTCGGCATTCTGCTGTTTCTCCGTCTGCACACCTTCTTTCGTCACCTCTGCGGGGAGGTTGGCAAGGGCCGACTGCACCCGGTTCTGGACATTGACAGCTGCCATATCGGGGTCAACGCCTTTCTTGAAATAGACCGTGATATCTGCCTCACCACTGTTGCTGGCTGACGAGGTCATATAGGTCATGCCTTCCACACCGTTGATACTCTCCTCCAACGGCGTGATGACACTCTTGATGACTGTCTCTGCACTCGCACCAGGATAGTTGGCAGAGACGAAAACTGTCGGCGGAGCAATATCCGGGTACTGCTCCACGGGCAGGCTCTCAAGACCCACGATGCCGGCAATGACAATCAACACAGAGATGACTGCCGACAAAAGAGGACGCTGAATGAATGTATTGATACTCATATCCTGAATTTATTGTTGCAAAGGTAAACGGTTATCAGAATGAAAGGGTATGAAAAACTACTGAAACGGACAAAATGGCCTCTGAAACGGAATGGGATTAGAAAACAAACCTTTCAGTCCCGATATTCTTCAATTCAGTTAAGCTCAGTTTCCATCATCAGAGATTTTTTTGTAAATTTGCACAGAAAAAGTTATCAAGATATGAAACGCAGCAAACAACAGGATCTTCTCATGTTTCTTGGCATGTGGCTGGTGGCGACCTTCATGTTTTTCGCCATCCTGTTTATCATGGAATACGACAGTCTGGCACATATGATTCATGACTTCGGCTGGGATGATGTCGTACTCGAACTGATGACGGTTCTGGTGTTCATCGTCATCTCTTTCTTCTATAACAAACTGTTCTTTCATTTGGCTATAGGACATCGGGAATACAGGCTGCTAACGATTGCTCACGCCGTGATTTTGTTGGTACTGAATATTTTCGCTTCTTTTCTTCTGATTAAAATATATAATCTCTACTGGCCCATGCCGAATGATGATTTCGTGAAAGGGGTCTACATCTTCAGTCTCATTTCCACCTTTGTCGCCAGTATTGATGCCAACGTGGAACTGCAAAAGATGATATACCGGCAAGTGGAAGAGAAACACGCCTTGGAGATAGAGAATGCACGACAAAAAGAGATCGGTATGCAGGCCCGTCTGATGGTCTTGAAATCACAGGTCGATCCTCATTTTCTTTTCAACAATTTCAGTATTCTGTCAGATCTCATTGATGAAGATCCGAAGGTTGCCGGCAGCTTTCTCGACAACTTATCTAAGGTCTACCGCTATAAGCTGACAGAGATGGAACATAATCTTGTAGATGTCAATAAAGAGCTACAAATGATTAAAGCCTATGCAGCACTTATTACAACAAGGTTTGGACGTGCCATACAGATTCATATTACAGAGCCCGCTTCAATTCCGAAGGGTATGGTGCCGCCACTTGCTATTCAAATGTTGGTGGAAAACGCCGTGAAGCACAACGCTCATACCACGGCAGACCCTCTGAACATTGACATTACAATAACAGAACAACAGATCACAGTGAGTAATCGGATTCACCCGTTGTCTTCCACTGTCAGTTCCACGGGAATAGGACTCAAGAACCTTGCCGACAGATATGGTCTGCTGTCTGTCCAGAAGATAGAGATCGAAGAAAACAATAATAATTTTATCGTCAAACTCCCCATCCTTACAAGATAATGAATGCACTGATCATAGAAGATGAATTTCGCAATGCCAACAGACTAAGGAAAATGTTGGTTGATATCGACTCCGACATGCGTATTGACGGCCCATTAGAGACTGTCACAGAGACACGCCAATGGCTGAAGAGTCATCAAGCGCCGGATATTATCTTCGCTGACATCCGTCTCTCCGACGGTGTCAGTTTCGATGCACTCGATGCTGTCGACAACCATACGGCTGTGGTTTTCACAACTGCCTATGATGAATATGCCTTACAGGCGTTTCAATATAATGGTATCGCTTACCTCATGAAACGAATTGAAGAAGAGGAGCTGCGGGCTACAGTAGAGAGAATCAAGGATATGATAGGGAATAGGGTACAACCCGATGTGAACGCAGCCATGCTGCGTGAACTTCTTACCAATCTCCATCCAGCAGACGCCGCCTACCGCGAGCGATTCCTCATTCCCTATAAAGATGGATTTGAAGTCGTTAATATTAAAGAGGTGAGCCATATCTTTTCAGAATACAAGATATCGAAACTTTGTCTCAAAGATGGCAAGAAATACAGTCTCAACATGCCACTCGATGAAATAGAGCAACAGCTCAACCCAAATCAGTTCTTTCGTGTCAACCGGCAGTTCATCGTTGCGGTAGACTGTGTCGCCGGGTTGAAAACCTATTTCGGTGGAAAGATCCGCGTACGTATCCGCAACTTCGATGACTTAGAAGTGATGTGCAGCCGTGACAAAGCTCCTCTGTTGAAAGCATGGCTGAACAGATAATACCATTGTCCTTGAAGAACCATGCTCCGCAATATGTAGGGACATGATTCATTATGCTCTGTAGACGAAAACAGCCGTCACCTCAACGGTGGCGGCTGTCTACATATAGGTAGTTTGTTTGTCCTGAAAGATAGAGGGGAGGTGTTCCCCTACAGAGTCATAGATATATCTCGGTTTCCGGGGAATCCCGGAGATATTATCCTTTCACGCGGGCGATGATCTCGTCAGCGGTCAGGAGCTGTTGGTCGCCACTCTCCATATCCTTCAACGTATACTTACCGGCATTGATTTCATTCTCACCGGCGAGCACGACAAACGGGATATGTTTGGCGTTGGCATAACTCATTTGTTTCTTCATCTTCGCCTTGTCGGGGAACATCTCCGTTCGGATGCCGGCCTGACGGGCCTTGGCGACAGCGGGAAGACAGTATGCCGTCTCTTTCTTACCGAAATTGATGAAGAGGAGCTGTGTGGCACTTGTCGTCTCCTTCGGATAGAGGTCGAGAGCGTTGAGGACATCATAGATACGGTCAGCACCAAAAGAGATACCCACACCACTGAGTCCGGGCATACCGAAGATACCCGTGAGGTTGTCATAACGGCCACCACCGGTGATAGAGCCCATCGGCGTATCGAGGGCTTTCACCTCAAAGATAGCACCCGTATAATAGTTCAGACCACGGGCGAGGGTGAGGTCGAGCTGGATCTCATTCTTCAGTCCGACGGTCTTCAGCGTGTCAAAAATGAACTGGGTCTCGTCGACACCCTTCTCTCCTACCTCACTACCGGCAAGGACCTTACGGATCGTGGCGAGTTTCTCGTCATTCGTTCCTTCAAGGGCGATGATCGGCTGCAGTTTGGCAATAGCCTCCTCACTGATACCGTCCTCACGGAGCTCAGCATTGACATTGTCGAGTCCGATCTTGTCGAGCTTATCGATAGCAACAGTGATATCAACGATCTTATCAGCCTCACCGATCACCTCAGCGATACCCGTGAGGATCTTACGGTTATTGATCTTGATTTGTACACGGAAACCGAACTTCTGAAATACGGTATCGACAATCTGCATCAACTCCACCTCGTTAAGAAGGGAATCTGAGCCGACGACATCAGCATCACACTGATAGAACTCACGGTAACGGCCTTTCTGCGGACGGTCAGCACGCCATACCGGCTGAATCTGGTAACGCTTGAACGGCATCTGCAGTTCCTCGCGGTGCATGACGACATAACGGGCGAAAGGAACCGTGAGATCATAACGCAGACCTTTCTCACAGAGACGGCTCTGCAGTTTCAGCGTATCACGGCTCATCAGGTCCTCATCGCTGATGCCCTTGAAATAGTCACCTGAATTGAGGATCTTAAACAGCAGTTTATCACCTTCATCGCCATACTTGCCCATAAGGGTATGGAGCGTTTCCATAGCCGGCGTCTCGATCTGCTGAAACCCATAGAGGGCGTAGACCGACTTGATCGTGTCGAAGATATAATTTCTTTTGGCCATCTCCTCAGGACCGAAGTCACGCGTTCCCTTGGGGATGGATGGTTTCTGAGACATAATTGAAAAGTAAAAAATTATAAAATTAAAAAATTAAAGGGCCACATCCCCGTTTGCAGGGGCCGTCCCTTGTGGCGGCCCGCCGTCGGAACGACGGATTTTAGGAAAAATGGAAACATATTCCCTCACATCCGACCTAACGGTCGGCGGGCCGCCACAAGGGACG
>JAQXXT010000119.1 GCA_029226205.1 Prevotellaceae bacterium | reverse complement strand
CGGCCCGCCGACCGATAGGTTGGATTTCCGAAAATCGTGGGGAAATCCGTCGTTCCGACGGCGGGCCGTCACAAGGGACGGCCCCTGCAGGTGTCTGTTTCTTTTAATCGTTCATAGAGAGTAGAAATTCCTCATTGCTCTTCGTGCGGATCATACGGCCGTGGATCTCGTTCATGGCCTCAATAGGATTCATGTCGGAGATATATTTACGGAGGATCCACATGCGGTCAAGCGTTGTCTTATCCTGCAGCAGGTCGTCACGACGCGTGCTGGAAGCGACGAGGTTGACGGCCGGGAAGATACGCTTGTTGCTCAGGCTGCGGTCGAGTTGGAGCTCCATGTTACCCGTACCCTTGAATTCCTCGAAGATAACTTCATCCATCTTACTACCCGTATCGATCAATGCGGTAGCGATGATCGTCAGAGAGCCGCCGCCTTCGATATTTCGTGCGGCACCGAAGAAACGCTTCGGCTTTTGCAGGGCGTTGGCATCGACACCACCGGTGAGGACCTTACCACTGGCCGGTGCTACGGTGTTATAGGCACGGGCGAGACGCGTGATGGAGTCGAGGAAAATGACAACATCATGACCGCATTCCACCATGCGCTTGGCTTTCTCAAGGACGATACCGGCAATCTTGACGTGACGCTCTGCTGGTTCATCGAAGGTAGAGGCAATCACCTCGGCGTTGACGGTACGGCTCATATCGGTCACCTCCTCCGGGCGCTCATCGATGAGCAGCATCATCAAGTAAGCTTCAGGATGGTTGGCGGCGATGGCGTTGGCGATATCCTTCATAAGGATGGTCTTACCGGTCTTCGGCTGTGCGACGATGAGGGCACGCTGACCTTTACCGATCGGAGAGAAGAGATCTACGATGCGGGTAGAGAGATTTGTGGTCTTCGGATCACCGCAGAGGTTGAATTTCTCATCGGGGAAGAGCGGCGTGAGATGTTCGAAGGGCACACGGTCACGGACTTCGGAAGGATGGCGGCCGTTGATCTCGTCGATGCTTGTCAACGGGAAGTATTTCTCACCGTCATGAGGCGGGCGGACATGGCAACTGACGACGTCACCGGTCTTCAGGCCATAGCGCTTGATGAGGTTATTGGAGACATAAACATCATCGGGAGAAGAGAGATAATTGTAATCACTGGAACGGAGGAAACCGTAACCGTCAGGCATCACTTCCAATACACCAGTGGAAGTAATCAGGTCGGAGAAGTCATATTCCTCTTCCGGATCTGCCGTCGGCTGGGCGATATCCCGGTAGGACGTTTCCACAGGCTGCTGGGGGAGGATCGGACGGTCGAGCATATCGTAGCTCGGCAGAGCGGCCTGATCCTCAATCGGCAGATCGACGACGGGGATAAAGTCGGTGCCATCACCGGGATCACCATTCCATACACCATCGGGAGAAAGATCGTCAGGCTCTCCTTCGTTGTTTTCGGCACCCTGGTCCGGCATGGATTGACCGGCTTCATTTTCATTATGTTCGGCAGCCTTCTCCTGAAGACGCTGGATCATCTCGCTGGACTGGCTGCTCTGATCATTTGTATCGTTATTGCCGGTGGCAAACTGAGCCTCCGGCGGAACATCATTATCTTCAAAAGGCAGTTGTGGCTCCTGCGTGTCAGCAGCCTTACTGTTCTGTTCTTTTGCGTTCTCGTCAGCATTCTCATTCTGGGCCTCAGCCTGTTCCTCACCTTCATTATATAAAGAGGAGGAGGCGTCGACGACATTGCCGTTTTGCTCTGCCTCCCATTTGGCCAGGGCGGCATTGATGGCATCCAGTTCGGCCTTGTTCTTTCTTCCACGGTGTTTGGGGAATTGAGCAAGCACCTCATCAATCACTTGTTTCTTTGTTTTCATTTTCTTTTTCGGTGTGTTCTTGGCACTCTTAGCGCCATCAGCCGCCTGCTTGTCGAGAATGGCATAGATGATATGCTCCTGGTCATCATCAGGATTATACTCTGCATGCAGTTGACTGGCAATATCTTCGAGATCGGAGATACTTTTGGATAGTAAATCTTCTTTGCTATACATTTATATAATGTGTATCTGTATTTTCTAGTTGAGAAAGTTCGTTTCCGAGCGGAAACAAGAATTGGTTTTGAAAACCGAGTGCAAATGTAATTAAAATAATTGAGAACTCCAAATTTTTTTATTAATTTTGCAATCAAATATAAAATTATGGCAAAGGAAATCCCTTATTTGGACGTGCAGAACCTTACAAAGCGGTTTGGTGCACAAGTGTTATTTGAAAATATATCTTTTTCCGTCGCTGAAGGACAGAAGGTTGGACTCATCGCCCGCAACGGTACGGGAAAGTCGACGCTGCTCTCTGTGCTTACAGGCAGAGAGGGCTGTGAGAGTGGTGAAATTATCTATCGGCGTGACTTAAAGGTGGGCTATCTCGAGCAGAGTCCGAAGTTCGATCCCGACGAGACGGTCATCGATGCCTGCTTTAATCATGAGGGCAACCCGGAGAAAGTACTGAAGGCAAAACAGATCCTTACTCAGTTGAAGATTACGGATCTCCAGCAGCCGATGGGACAGCTCAGTGGTGGACAACAGAAGCGTGTGGCATTGGCAAATACCCTGATCAATGAGCCCGATCTGCTTATTCTCGATGAGCCGACGAATCATCTCGATCTGGAGATGATCGAATGGCTGGAAGGCTTTCTGATGCGTGGAAACAAGACGTTGCTCATGGTTACTCATGACCGTTTCTTCCTTGATCGCGTATGTAACCTCATCCTCGAGCTTGACGACAAGCAGATCTATACTTATCGTGGCAATTATGCCTATTACCTCGAGAAGCGTCAGGAACGAATGGATAACCGCCGTGCGGAGATCCAACATGCCAAGAATCTTTATCGTACGGAACTGGAATGGATGCGCCGTATGCCGCAGGCCCGTGGTCATAAAGCCAAATACCGCGAGGATGCTTTCTATGATCTGGAGAAGGTTGCCAAACAGCGTATTGAAGAGCGGCAGGTACGTCTGAAAGCCAGCAATGTCTATATTGGTTCAAAGATCTTTGAATGCCAGTATGTCTCGAAGGCTTTTCCTACCTCAGACGGCGGTGAGAAAGTGATCCTGAAGGATTTCTATTATAACTTTTCCCGTTTTGAGAAGATGGGTATCGTCGGTAATAACGGTACGGGCAAGTCGACGTTCATCAAGATGCTCCTTGGTATCGTGCCGCCCGACAGTGGCCGCTTTGATATTGGCGAGACGGTCCGTTTCGGTTATTTCTCCCAGGAAGGACTGAAGTTTGACGAAGGGAAGAAAGTCATTGACATCATCACGGATATCGCTGACTATATTGATCTCGGCGGTGGCCGTAAGATGACAGCCTCGCAGTTCCTGCAGTATTTCCTCTTTACACCGGAGGAACAGTATAACTATGTCAGTAAACTCTCCGGTGGCGAGCGACGGAAACTGTATCTCTGTACCGTACTGATGAAGAATCCCAATTTCCTCGTCCTCGATGAGCCGACAAACGACTTGGATATCCAGACCTTACAGGTGCTGGAGGAATATCTGCAAGATTTCCCCGGCTGTGTCATCGTCGTCAGTCATGACCGTTATTTTATGGACAAGGTTGTAGACCATCTCCTTGTCTTTAAAGGTAACGGTGTCGTGAAGGATTTCCCGGGCAACTACACACAGTATCGTGAGTGGAGCGCACTGCAGCCGAAAGCCTCTGCTGAAACCAAGGAAGAGAAGAAAGAGGAGAAGAAGAATTATCATCATGACACGCGCCGCCGTATGACCTATAAGGAGAAACGGGAATACGAACAGCTCACGAAAGAGATTGAGGCCCTTGAAGCCGAACAGAAACAGCTCGAGACGGATCTCTGCAGCGGTACGCTTTCCGTAGAGGACTTGACGGAGAAGAGTAAGCGGCTGCCGCAGATCAAGGATGCACTTGATGAGAAAGAGATGCGGTGGCTGGAACTGGCGGAGATAGAGGATGAGATATAACGGAAAGATACAGTTAGTGCCGTTGCTGCGTGTTGCCGTGGCCTGCGTGGCAGGGATTCTCGTGGGAGACGAGCTCGCCTCCCACGTGAATGCTGCTACATGGCTGTTGCTGGCTGTTCTTTCTCTCGTTATTGCCGCAGTGGCGGAGTGGCGGGGTGAAAAACATATTGAAAGAACGGAGACGGGTCTACGCTATCTTCTGCGACAGGGATGGATCAGACTGACTACTGTTGCGCTTTTCAGTTCTTCTTTTTTTATCGGTGCTGCCTGTCTTCAGCATAAGGAAGTATTGATGAATCCATCGCTTTCGGGACGGGCGGAAGAACTTAAGGGCGTCGTTGTTTCTGCGGTCAGTCAGAAAGAAGGCCGGTCACGTTGTGATCTCCTGATTACCTCCGGACCGTTTGTTGGTCATCTGTTGCGCGTGACGGTAGGGGAGCAGGCGCTGCCCTGGCAAGTCGGTGATGGTATAGCGGTATGGACGGTTGTGAGAAGTGGAAAATTTATGAACTCTTCATCGGCTTCTCTTCCTTCGTTTGATTATCATCGTTGGCTGATCGTCCATGGATTTATCGGTACAGCGTATGTTCGAGGGGATGGATGGCGTGTTTGTCCGCAGTCGTTGCAGCAGCTGTCTCTCGTTTCAAGATTACGGGTGGCAGCACTGACTGCGAGGGCGGCTTTGTTGCGGCAACTCTTTCCTGAAGAAGAAATAGCGGCACAACACGGACGCAAGACGTCCCACCTTTCCCAGGAAGACCGTGATGAGGCGGCCGTTGTCGCCGCCATGGCTTTAGGCGAAAAGAACATGCTGCGATCATCGCTCCGTGATGCCTATTCCATTTCCGGTGTATCCCATGTGCTGGCGTTGAGTGGTCTGCATCTCGGTATTCTTTTCGGCTTGTTGACATTGCTTTTTGGCCGTCATCCCCATGGATGGACATTACCGTTATTCCTTCTGACAATCTGGGCATTCACTTTCCTCGTTGGTTGTGGCGCCAGCGTACTGCGCTCAGCAACGATGCTGACGATCTATCAGATCATCAAAACTTTCCACCGGCAGGGTATCTCTTTGAATGTGTGGGCTTTCGCCTTCTGGGTTCTACTATTGATAAACCCTCTGTCTCTCTGGGATGTCGGTTTTCAACTGTCCTTTATGGCTGTCTTTGGAATACTCACCTTAGGTTATCTCTTATGTACCTATTTCCGTCCCTGGCGTTATCGTTTTACCCTTTCCCTTAAGGAGAAGACCATCCGTAGCTTGCTGGCTTTCGTGTATGTGTCCTTCTCGGCACAGTTTGCCACGGCCCCTCTCGTGATGTATTATTTTCATCGCTTCTCCTGTTATTTCTTCCTGACGAATCTACTCGTCATCCCGCTGACCACCATCCTCCTTTATCTGATCGTTGCGGCCTTCCTGCTCTTTCCTTTGAAAAGTATGTTTCTGATGCTGGCAACGGGCTGCGCCAATATCATGAATCATTTTGTCAGTATCGTGGCGGCACTGCCTGGTGCCTCGATAGAGGGGATTAGCATCAACGGACTGCAGTTGTTGGCAATTTATGTCGTGATGATTCTCGTCTGTCATTTATTTTTCGTACTTTTGCACCCTGAATTATGCAAAGATATTTTATAGAATTCGCTTACGACGGCACCCGTTACCATGGGTGGGCCCGACAGCCACAGAGCAATAGTGTACAGGAAGAGCTGGAACATGCCCTGCGACTGCTCCTTCGTCGGGAGATTCTCGTCACAGGCGCCGGACGTACGGATGCCGGCGTCCATGCCCGTCAGATGTATTGTCATTTTGACTGGGAAGATAACTCTATCGACGGACGTCAACTGGCCTACCGGTTGAATCGTATCCTTCCACAGGATATCTCTGTACGACGTGTTGTTGCCGTGGATGACAGCCTTCATGCCCGTTTTTCTGCTATCAAACGAGAATATCGTTATTATCTCCATCAGCATAAGGCGCCTTTTCTTCGGCATTATTCCTGGGAGGTACATTATCCGCTTGACTTCGAACTTATGAATGAGGGTGCGGCCCTTCTCGTTGGAAAGAAGGATTTTGCCTGTTTTTGTAAGGCCGGGGCAGACAGTAAGACGACAATCTGTGACCTTACGGAAGCTCACTGGGACCGGCGTATCGTTGATGGCGGTGAAGAGCAGTGGGTATTTACCATCGTTGCCAACCGTTTCCTGCGTAATATGGTCCGTGCCGTCGTCGGTACCCTTGTTGATCTTGGTCGTCACCGAATCAGTATTGATGATTTCCGACATATTCTGTCAGGAGGCACACGTAGTGATGCCGGGGAGAGTGTGCCGGGACATGCTCTCTTCCTTGAACGAGTGATCTATCCGGAAGGTTCTCTGCCTGAGGAGTAATCAAATATAAATATAAGAAATATGTGGTTAATACTTGCTTTTCTCTCTGCTACGCTGTTGGGCTTCTATGATGCTTTTAAGAAGAAGGCGCTGGCAGGAAATGCCGTCATCACGGTACTCTTTCTGAATACTCTCTTCTCATCCTTGATCTTCCTGCCGTTGATCATCCTCTCGGCATCTACGAATGTGCTCGATGGTTCGATCTTCCATGTTGCTACAGGAGGCTGGGAGGTTCATAAATATATTGTATTAAAGAGTTGCATTGTCTTGAGCAGTTGGGTCTTTGGCTATTTTGCCATGAAACATCTGCCGTTGACAATTGTAGGACCGATCAATGCGACACGTCCTGTGATGGTCCTCGTCGGTGCTCTTCTCGTTTTTGGCGAGACATTGAATGGCTGGCAGTGGGCCGGCGTTCTCGTGGCCATCTTCTCTTTCTTCATGCTCTCCAGAAGCGGGAAGAAAGAAGGCATTGACTTCCGGCATAACCGTTGGGTGTTCTGTCTGGTTCTGGCTGCCGTCCTCGGTGCTGTGAGTGGACTGTTTGATAAATATCTCATGGCAAAACCGGAGAATGGCGGACTGGGACTGGACCGGATGATCGTACAGTCATGGTATAATATCTATCAGATGGTGATGATGGGGATTGTCCTGCTGATTGCGGTGAAGAAACCTTTTGCCCGTTTTCGTGGCGGCAGGCCTCTGTTTCCTCAGACGGCATTCCATTGGGACTGGTCGATCATTGGCATCTCCGTGTTCCTCAGTGCCGCTGACTTCGTCTATTTCTATGCCTTGAGTCTTCCGGGTGCAATGATTTCTATCGTTTCCATGGTTCGGCGTGGTAGTGTGATCGTGAGTTTCCTCTTCGGTGCCGCCTTCTTCCATGAGCGTAACTTGAAGTCGAAGGCCCTGGATCTGGCATTCGTATTGCTGAGTATGGTACTGCTGTATATAGGATCGAAGTAAAAGTAAAAGAGTAAAGAAATAAAGAAGTAAAAAAGGAAAGAAGTAAAAAGGTAAAAGCGGGCGGAGGCGGCAGCTTTACTTTTTTACTTCTTTCCTTTTTTACATTTATCATAGGTTGAGTTTCCGCTGGATGACCTTACTGAGTGCGGAGACTTTCTTACTCTGTCGCGTGAAGTCGTCATGGATAGAGTTCAGATCATTGAAGAACTCTGCGAAGGCGGTCTGTACGGAGTTCGGCTGACGTACACGGCGGTCACCGGTGGGGTTGACGATGATATTGATGCCTTTCTCGTGAATCTTCACGTCGATGTCAGCACCTGTCATGACGGGATCACCATCGTAGTGGATGACGCCGGGCCCTTGACGATGGATCTTCAGAGACTTACACCGGAACGTCTTAATGCGTGAACTCTTGTCAAGGGTTTTGTTGAACATGTCGATGCTGATCTGCGGCGCTTCGAGCACGGTGAATGGCTCCATGATAATGACATCCATCAGACCATCACTCATACTTGCTTGAGGGGCGATCCACGCGTTGTTGCCGTATTGTGAGGCGTTGGCGATAGAGATCAGGAAGGCTTTATATTTTTTCTTTCCGGTCTCATCCTCCAATATATAAGTCTCGGGCTTGTATTTCAATCCCTCCCGAAGGACATTCTCCACATACGTGATAGGGCCGCGCTTACCGCTTTGGGCAAACTTCAGACTGATCCATGCGTCAAAACCCATGCCGCAGGTACAGAAGAACGGATAGCCGTTGATCTCGCCGTAGTCGAGGGCATGGATGTCACAAGCGTTGATAATTTCTATGGCTTTGTTCACCTGCATCGGCAGCAACAGATGGCGGGCCAGGCCGTTGCCTGATCCGCAGGGGATAATGCCGAGTGCCGTCTTCTCGTGGGTCAGCGCCCGTGCCACCTCGTTGACGGTACCATCGCCACCGACGGCAACAACGATGTCATAGCCGTCCTTGACGGCGGCATGGGTCAGTTCTGTGGCGTGACCGGCATATTCCGTCATCTTAATCTCGTACGTAAACTTCTCCTTGTCCAGCAAGTTGTCGATGAGGGCCGGAATACCGGCTTTGCTCACTGTCCCGGAGATGGGGTTCATGATAAAAAGTACACGCTTCTTCATAATGAATTCATATTCGTGACAAAAATACGAAAAAATCCCCGATAGAAGGGGAGAGGGAATCAAAAAAATTGCAAAAATTAAACTTTCCACTAAAAATGTAGGATATAAAAAATCTTTTTTGTATCTTTGCACCTTGAAAATAAAATCACGAAAAAAAATTAAAGACACCTATTTTAATAAAGATGGGACAGTTAGAAGAAAGATACAAGAATTATCGTGAGCCTCAGAAATATATGGAGGCTGGTGTATATCCCTATTTCCGGGTGATCACAAGCAAACAGGGCCCAGAGGTGACCATGGATGGTCATAAGGTTCTGATGTTTGGATCCAATGCCTATACGGGACTGACAGGTGATGAGCGTGTTATCCAAGCCGCCCATCGCGCTCTTGACAAATATGGTTCGGGATGTGCCGGCAGTCGTTTCCTTAATGGTACGCTGGACATTCATGTTCAGTTGGAGAAAGAACTGGCAGAGTTCGTCCATAAGGATGGTGCCCTTTGTTTCTCTACGGGCTTCTCTGTGAACGCCGGTGTGCTGGCTGTTGTTGTCGGTCGTGGTGATTATATCATCTGTGATGATCGTGACCATGCTTCTATCGTTGATGGCCGTCGTCTGTCTTTCGCCACTCAGCTGCATTACAAGCATAACGACATGGAGGATTTGGAGCGTGTGCTGAAGAAACTTCCGCATGATGCGATCAAACTCATCGTTGTCGATGGCGTGTTTTCCATGGAAGGCGATCTGGCTAATCTGCCGGAGATCGTTCGTCTGAAGCATAAGTACAACTGCTCCATCATGGTTGATGAGGCTCATGGTATCGGTGTTTTCGGTAAACAAGGTCGTGGTGTCTGTGATCATTTCGGTCTTACCGATGAGGTAGATCTGATCATGGGTACTTTCTCTAAGTCCCTTGCATCTATCGGTGGCTTTATCGCTTCTGACAAAGAGACGATTAACTATCTTCGTCATACTTGTCGTACGTACATCTTCAGTGCCAGTGATACGCCGGCAGCAACGGCTTCCGCTCTTGAGGCACTGCATATCATTCAGGAAGAGCCAGAGCGCATTAAGCATCTGTGGGAAGTTACGAACTATGCGCTGAAGCGTTTCCGTGAGGAAGGATTTGAGATTGGTGACACCGAGAGCCCGATTATTCCGCTCTACGTCCGTGACATCAACAAGACTTTCGAGGTGACGAAGCTCGCTTTCGAGAATGGCGCTTTCATCAATCCTGTGATTCCGCCGGCTTGTGCACCGACCGATACGCTCGTACGTTTCTCCTTGATGGCTACGCACAACATCGAGCATGTTGAGCGTGGTGTCCAAATTCTGAAGAAAGTTTTCAAGCAGGTAGGCGTACTGAAGTAAGATAGCTCGCTATAGATTGCTATAGCTCACTAAAGAATATACAACGGGGGGCGGCCAAATTTGGCCGCCCCCCGTTTTCGTTATAGTACGCCCTTGCTGCTTGGAAGTTCGAAATGATAGATGTCGCGACGGACGGCCATTTTCAGCGAGCGGGCGAGGGCTTTGAAGATTCCCTCAATCTTATGATGTTCGTTGGTGCCTTCAGCCTTGATGTTCAGATTCATCTTTGCGGCATCGCTGAGACTCTTGAAGAAATGCATGAACATCTCTGTAGGCATCTCACCGATCTTTTCGCGGTGGAACTCTGCGTCCCATACAAGCCAAGGACGTCCACCGAAGTCGAGGGCTACCTGACAGAGACAGTCATCCATCGGAAGGCAGAAGCCGTAGCGCTCAATGCCGCGCTTGTCGCCTAGAGCTTTGAGCAGACATTCACCGAGGGCGATGCCGGTGTCCTCTATGGTATGGTGCTCGTCGACATAGAGGTCTCCTTTCGTATGAATCATCAGGTCCATCATGCCGTGCTTGCCGATCTGTTCAAGCATATGGTCGAAGAACCCGATACCCGTAGAGATATCACATTTGCCCGTTCCATCGAGATTCACACGTACATCGATATCCGTCTCCTTTGTTGTTCGTTTCACCTCGGCGATACGTTCACCGGCGAAGAGGAGCTCAGCGATTTTATCCCATGTCAGTCCGTCTTTCCCAAGGATGAGAGCCTTGCAGCCAAGATTACGGGCGAGTTCAGCATCACTGGCACGGTCACCGATAACGACACTTCCTTTGATATCATATTTCGGATTGTCGATATACTCCTTCAGCATGCCGATGCCCGGCTTGCGCATGGGAGAGTTGTCCTCGGGAAAGTGGCGGTCGATGAGGATATCATCAAATGTGATGCCTTCTCCTTCGAGAGTCTGTAGGATGAAGTTATGTACGGGCCAGAATGTGTCTTCGGGGAAACTGTCTGTGCCCAGGCCGTCCTGGTTGGAGACCATTACGAAACGGAAATCGAGATGGCTGCGGATGAAGCCAAGGTTACGGAACACGCCTTTGGTGAACTTGAGTTTGCTGAATGCGTCGACCTGTTCGTCTTTCGGCTCCTCTACAAGGGTACCGTCGCGGTCGATGAAAAGAATTTTTTGTGGTTTCATATCTCTCTTAAATTCAATATTTTATATTTTCCATTTCAACCTTCTCTTCTATCTCTTCTTCTTTTTCAGCCTCATTCATTTCTTTCTTTCCTTTCTCATGGGCGTCGATGGCGGCAGTGAGGTTGAAGAGAACGAAATGGGCGATCATGACGAGATAGGAGAGGCAGAAGAAAGCAAGGGCGCAGAAGACGATAACGAGGATGGGGAAGTAAGCCGGTGTGCCGAGGTCATCGCCGTCGAGGGCGCCGAGCTGTGAGATCGTCTGTGCCGTGATAAGGATATTCGCGGGCAGGAATGTCAGTGCTGTCGTAATAGCCAAGATAAGCGTGACAAGGATCAGAGCGATGAAAAGCAGTCCCCAGCGTTTTAAACCTGTTCGCCAATAACTCCAATAATTTTTCAATTTCGCTTGATTGTCAAGCATATATTTTGCGTAGACGTAGCTGACAGGAACAAAGAGGAAAATAACGAAAGCTGCAAGAATGATCGCTGTCAGTCCAATGAGGAGAACGGCTACCGGCTGTCCCACATGTGCCATATAAAGGCTGCCGATACCTCTCAAACCTATGGCGGCGAGGGCGAGGATGATCCCCATAATGATAAGTGTCAGCACAACCACTTTTGCTGTTCGCCATGTTGTGGCGCGCCAGGAGTCAGAGCGGAAGAGGTGGAAAGTCGTAGCCTCATAGAAGAAGACTGCAAGGAGGGTGCCGAAATAAACGATCGTCTGGATCACCCGCGCTGCTGTAGGAGAAGCCAGTCCCCAGTCGTGGAGAGCCTTATTGGGTAGGCGGAACAACAATGTCGTCGTAGCGAAGACGGTCAGGAAGAGAACTGCCGGCCAGGAGCTGCGGAGGATCTGCCGCCACTGGCTCTGCATCATTGTGATGGCCTCATGAATGCAGGCCGTGAGGCTGCGGTCGTTGTGTTGGATAGATATCATTGTTTTCTGTTATTGATAGCTCACAATAGATTTTATAGCTCACGATAGAACTTTATAGCTCACGATAGAACTAATGAAAAGACTATTGCTAATTTTTCATTCTTCTTCTGAATTCCGCACAGGTGATGGCCGTAGCGATGGCCACATTGAGACTGTCGGCTGTGGGACGTCCCTCGGGATAATTCGGAATCAGCAGGCGGTGCGTCACGCGATTAGCGATAGCCGGCGAGATGCCTTTTCCCTCGTTACCCATGATGATAACGCCATGCGCGGAGAGTTTCTGTGCGTAGATGTCCTTTCCATCGAGAAGCGTGCCATAGACGGGCGTGTCTGTGGGGATACTATCAAGGAATGTTTCCAACGGCTGGTAGTGTAGTGACACCCGGGCGATACTTCCCATCGTAGCTTGTACGACTTTCGGGTTGTATACATCTGCTGTCTCCAAAGAACAGAAGATGTCGGTGATGCCGAACCAATCGGCGATGCGGATGATCGTGCCGAGGTTGCCAGGGTCCTGGACGCCGTCGAGGGCGAGGACGAGCTCTTTCGATATGTCTGGGAGCGGCCGTTGCTTGTCAGCGATAGGGAAGAGGGCGAGAACCTCTTGTGGATGTTGCAAGAAACTGACCTTTCGCAACTCGTCATCCGTAACAGAAATGACTTCATCGGCCTTAATCAGCCCCTTATTACGCTGCAACCAGTCATCGGTAGCAACGAGGAGACTCGCTGGCGTGACCGCCATCAGGTCGCCGACGACCTTCGGGCCTTCTGCCACGAAGTGTCCGTCTTGTTGCCGTTGCTTCTTTTGTTGCAGGGCATGTATCATTTTGATCTTCGCCTTACTAAGCATCTTTCTTTCGTATTTTTTGTCTTGCAAATTTACGGAATTTCTTTTGAATCCCATTCAAAAGACAAGAATTTTTTCGACGAGGGACTTTTTGACGTGAAAAAAATGAAAATTTACCTCCTTTTCTTTGTCAATCGAAGAAAAGTGATTAATTTTGCACTTCAAACGATAGGAGTATGAAGAAAAGATCATTCATCGTTTCCGTCCTTGGAGCCCTCGTGCTCGGACTGTCTCTCAGCAGCTGTTCGCCGGAATCCAACAAAGTATATAAGTCACAAGACTATGCTTATAAATATGAGTATGCCAAGGACTGTTTCGCCCGTGGCAAATATAGTCGTGCTATTCCGTTGCTTCAGGAACTCGTGACCATAGAGAAGGGAACTGACAATGGTGAGGAATGCTTGTATATGTTGGCTATGGCAGAACATAATATGGGTGACTGGCAGACGGCATCGGATTATTTCAAGAAATATTTCCAGAGCTATCCGAAGGGACAGTATGCCGAGGCCGCTGAGTATTATGTCGGTGAAAGCCTCTATCGCTCTACTCCGGAGCCGCGCCTTGATCAGAGTCAGACGCTTTTGGCCATTCAGGCTTTTCAAGAGTATCTTGATCTCTATCCTCAGGCCCGTTATAAGAGTCAGGCTCAGGACCGTTTGCTGAAGTTACAGGATAAACTTGTGACGAAAGAGTATGACGCTGCGAAACTCTATTATGATCTCGGAACCTATTTCGGCAACTGTACGAATGGCGGCAACAACTATCAGGCCTGTATCGTTACAGCGCAGAATGCCATTAACGACTATCCTTACAGTGACCGTCGTGAGGATTTTGCCATTCTCGTCATGAAAGCCAAATACGAATTGGCCCGCATGAGTGTGGAGTCGAAGCAGTATGACCGTTATCAGGATGCCGAAGATGAATGCTACGGTTTCCTCAACCAGTATCCAGACAGTAAAGAGCGTGTCAACGCGGAGAAATACATCAAGAGTTGTCAGGACTATCTCTCCAAGCATACGCCGACCAACGAACTTGTGAAGTAACACAAAGGATGATGGTGTCATGCCATCAGAGAACACGAAGAAAGATTAGTACTAATAAATATTTATGGATTACAAGAAGTCAAAAGCACCGGTCAACACCGTTACCCGTGACCTTCAGGATCTCTGGAAGGAGACAGGGAATATCTATGAGAGTGTTGCCATCATTGCGAAACGGAGCAATCAGATCGCAGCAGAGATCAAGCAGGACCTGAGCAAGAAGCTGGCAGAGTTCGCTTCTTACAATGATTCTCTGGAGGAGGTCTTTGAGAACCGTGAGCAGATTGAGATCTCCCGTTATTATGAGAAGCTGCCGAAGCCTACACTGTTGGCTACTCAGGAGTTCCTCGAGGGAAATGTCTACTGGCGTGATCCTTCTCAGGACCAGCAGAATGAGGAGTCGCAGGCTGAGAAGAGTGAGGAGGACGATCTTTAAGCGATGATACAGCGTAAGCAGTCCCTCTTTCTGCTCTGTGCCTTGATACTGACGATTATCGCGCTCTGTCTCCCATTGGGGACGTTGGATCCGAAGGCGCTGACAGGAGCCGTTGTCGTGACGGAGTTCACGACGCTGCCTCAGGAAGGAGCAGGAATCGTCGGTTGGATAGGCCGTGGCGTTCTCGTGTTGAGTGCGGTAGTCTGTCTGTTGTCGATCTTTGATTTCAAGGATCGCAAGCGTCAGATAGGCGAGACCGTATTCTGTGTAGTGCTCTGTCTGTTATGGGCCGTGGCGGAAGGATATCGTGCCTTTGTCGTTTTTCCGTCTGCCGGTACATTTACGTTCCATTGGAGCGCTTGTCTGCCAATTGTCAATATCATCCTCTATCTGATGGCCCGTCATGGCATTAAGCAGGATGAGGAGTTGATTAAGTCGATGGACAGAATCAGATAATAATGGACAATGGAAAATAGATAATGGAAAATAGATAATAGATAATGGATAATTGTGGGTGATGCCGCAATTATCCATTATTTTTTGTAGAGACTTGATTTCTCATGTTCCGATTATTGGCGGGACACGATTAATTATTCCCTTACCGCTGCGGGAGTCCAGGACTGGAAGAAGCGGAGTACTTTTTCCTTGTTGTAGCTCTTTCCTTCCTCGAGGAAACTGGAGTCTTGGATATGCAGCACATTGCCTTTATCATCGAGGACGACGAAGACGGGGAAGCCGAAGCGCTGTGGATTATTGAGACGCTTCATCAGTGCTGCCGCATTGCCCGATTTAGCGTGAGGGTTATAGTTGACATGGAGATATACGAAGTTGTCGTTGATGACCTTCATGATGTCGGAGTCTTTAGAAATGAAATCCGCGAAGCGCAGGCACCACGGGCACCAGTTGCCGCCGACCTGACAGATGATGAATTTCGCCGGTTTCATCGACTGTACACTGGCTACGGCTTTATCAATCTGTGTCATCGGATCGATGGATTCATCGTAAACTTTCTTCAGTCCAGTCTGTGCTTGTACGGTCGTTGCGAGAACGAGCAATAAGATAAAAAATAGTTTTCTCATATGTTTTTTCTTTTTGTGGTTCCAAAGTTACGACTTTTTTATGACATATTCCGATAATATTTTGTAAATTTGCAGCATCATTTTGAAATGTCTATTATATAATAAGGTATCAACGCAAGCATGAAGTATTTTCTGTCGCTTTTTCCCGTTATTTTCCTCGTGGCCTTACTCTCTTTGGTCATTCATATCTATGGCATCGATGCCTTGTCAGGGCCGAGTCAGCTTGTACTGATTCTTTCCACGGGTATTGCCGCCATCATCAGTATCCTTTATTTCAAACGGCCATGGAAGGTGTTGGAGGAAGAGATTGGTAAGTCTATTGGCAGTATCGGCGCGCCGATCGTTATCCTCTTGCTCATCGGCATGCTTTCGGGTACGTGGATGACGAGTGGCGTCGTTCCTACCTTTATATATTATGGTATGCAACTCATCAACCCACGCGTGTTCCTTCTTTCGAGTTGCGTGATCTCCGCTATTGTCTCCGTGATGACGGGCAGTTCATGGACGACAGTGGCGACGATCGGCATTGCGTTGATGGGAATCGGTCGTGCCGAAGGTTTCAACGATGGATGGATCGCCGGTTCTATCCTTTCCGGCGCCTATTTTGGAGATAAGATGTCGCCGCTCTCCGATACCACGGTATTAGCCTCGTCGCTCTGTGGTACTCCGTTGTTCACCCATATCCGATACATGGTCATCACTACCGTACCTGCTTTCACGATAACGTTGGTGATCTTCCTTTTTGCCGGTTTCATGGCGCAGAATCCCGCAGAGGTATCTACGGCGACCTTCACCACGGCTTTGGCATCGAAATACAACCTCACGCCTTGGCTCTTTATCGTTCCCGTGGTGACGGCATGGATGATCTACCGGAAGATGCCGGCCATTGTCATCCTCTTTGCCTCCTCATTGCTCGCTGCCGTCTTCGCGGTTATTTTCCAGCCGCAGGTCCTTACGGAGATCAGCGGACTACCTTATGGCGCATTGGGTCTTTTCAAGGGCGCCATGGAGAGCGGCTTTGGATCGACGGAGGTACATACCGGTGTGAAGGCTGTTGATGAATTGTTGGCTACACGGGGCATGCAGGGTATGCTGAATACCATCTGGATTATCCTTTGTGCTATTTGTTTCGGTGGCGTCCTCAAGGCCAGCGGAATGTTACAGCATGTTGTGGAACTCATTCTGCCGCTGACAGGCACGCGTGTGGGGCTTGTGACTTCTACAGTTGTATCAGGAATTTTCTTCAATGCCACTGCTGCCGATCAGTTCCTCTCCATCATGCTCAACGCGAGTATGTTCTCTGAGATTTATAAAGATGAAGGCTATGAGCCACGCTTGTTGAGTCGCAGCATCGAGGACTCGAGTACCGTCACCTCTGTCCTTATCCCATGGAGTACCTGTGGCATGACGCAGTCGACGGTTCTTGGAGTTCCTACATTGACGTATTTGCCGTATTGTTTCTTCAACCTATTGGCGCCACTGACAAGTATCCTCGTGGCAGCAATCGGTTATAAGATTTATCGAAATAAAAAAGTCCAGGTATAGGTCTCACGACCAACCCGGACTTTAATGTCTGTGACAACAGTCACATTTACTATTCATGGCATTCCTCTGAGCAAAATGGGTCAAGAGTTTGGGGACTCTTGTTGGTTACTGTATTACTTTACTTTACGCTTTGTCTTTTGTGAGACTACTCTTGTACTTGTTTCATGAGTTTGATGCATTTTGGTCCATTTCGTTTAATCCATTGAGGCAGATTTTTACTTCTTTAACCCTTTGCCGTAGGGGCA
>JAQXXT010000118.1 GCA_029226205.1 Prevotellaceae bacterium | reverse complement strand
GACAATGTCAGCCAACAAAAAATCAAGGAAATACAACGGCAAATTAACACAAGACCAAGAGCTAAATTGAAATTTCTCTCGCCTGATGAAGCCTTTGTCAAAAATATTTCTTAAATTTGCACTTGCTAGTTGAATTCACCGATAGAAATTTATCCCCGATAATTACAACAGTATCTCATGAAGACAACCGGTCATCCGGCATGTTTATAATCTGCTGAAGACTAATATTTTACAGACCATTATAAAGCTGACCACTTCGCTCTGCGGCTAAAAATTTAACGCAAAATTAACGATTAACTCCCTCATATTTAAGGCTGATTAACAGATAGTATTATCCGGAATTTGGAGAGCCCGGGAGTTCTTGCTATCTTTGCCATGTCGATCGATGAGGATGAGTAAGTAGGTGGCCGCCATGTTGTGGCCGCCATGTTGCGGCCACCTACAAAAAAAATTATCCCACTACACTTCCCGGCTTGACCTTGTCGAGGGTGGAGGTGACGTGGAGACTGCCGTCGGCGTCTACGGCGCTGAGGATCATGCCCTGGCTCTCGATGCCCATCATCTTGCGCGGCGCGAAGTTGGCCACGAAGAGGACATCCTTGCCCACAAGCTGCTCAGGCTCATAATAGGCGGCGATACCCGAGAGGATCGTACGGTCCTCGCCCGTGCCGTCGTCGATGAGGAACTGCAGCAGTTTCTTGCTCTTCTTCACCTTCTTGCACTCCTTGATATGTCCCACACGGATGTCGAGCTTCTCGAAGTCCTCGAAGGGCACGGTGGCCTTCACGGGCTGCGGCTTGTAGTTGGCGAGCTCGTTGGCCTTCTTCGTGTCGGCGAGCTTCTTGAGCTGGGCGTCGATGGCCTCGTCGTCAATCTTCTCGAAGAGGAGCCGGGGCTCGGCGAGCTGATGACCGGCCTCGAGGAGGTCAGTACGTCCGAGCTGCTGCCAGTCGAACTGCTCCATATTGATCATTTTGCGCAGTTTCTCGGAACTGAAGGGGAGGAACGGCTCAAAGGCGATGGCGAGGTTGGCCACGAGCTGCAGGGAGATGTTCAGGATCGTCTCCACACGCTTCGGGTCAGTCTTCCACACCTTCCACGGCTCACACTCGGTGATATACTTGTTGCCGATACGGGCGAGGTTCATGGCCTCTTTCTGAGCCTCACGGAACTTGAAGTTGTCGAGGTAGTTCTCCATGAGGGCCTTCACGTCCTTAAACTCCTCAATGGCTTTCCGGTCGACTTCCCGCAGTTCTCCGCAGGCCGGCACCACCCCGCCCCAGTATTTCTTCGTGAGCTGGAGGGCACGGTTGACGAAGTTGCCGTAGATACCCACGAGCTCGGAGTTGTTGCGCTCCTGGAAGTCCTTCCACGTGAAGTTGTTGTCCTTCGTCTCCGGGGCATTGGCCGTGAGGACATAGCGCAGCACGTCCTGCTTGCCGGGGAAGTCACGGAGATACTCGTCGAGCCATACGGCCCAGTTGCGTGACGTGGAGATCTTGTCGTTCTCGAGGTTCAGAAACTCGTTGGCGGGGACATTATCGGGAAGGATAAAGCCGCCGTGGGCCTTCAGCATGACGGGGAAGATGAGGCAGTGGAACACGATATTGTCCTTGCCGATGAAGTGGACGAGACGGGTCTCGGGATCCTTCCACCATTTCTCCCAGTTGCCGAACTTCTCAGGCTCCTTCTCACAGAGCTCGATGGTGTTGGAGATATAGCCGATAGGAGCGTCAAACCACACATACAGCACCTTGCCCTCGGCACCGGGGACAGGAACGGGGATACCCCAGTCAAGGTCACGCGTCATGGCGCGAGGCTGCAGGTCCATGTCGAGCCAGCTCTTGCACTGTCCGTAGACATTCGGGCGCCACTCCTTATGGCCCTCGAGGATCCACTGCTTCAGCCAGTCCTGGTATTCGTTGAGCGGCAGGTACCAGTTCTTCGTCTTCTTGATGACGGGCTTCGAGCCGCTGATGGTGGAATGGGGATTGATGAGCTCCATCGGACTGAGGTCGCTGCCGCATTTCTCGCACTGGTCGCCATAGGCGTGGGGATTATGGCAGTGGGGGCACTCGCCCATGATATAACGGTCGGCGAGGAACTGATGGGCCTCCTCGTCGTAATACTGCTCCGTCTCCTTCTCGATGAGCTTGCCGTCGTCGTAGAGCTTCTTGAAGAAGTCGGAGGCAAACTTGTTGTGCGTCTTCGAGGTCGTACGACTGTAGATATCGAAGGAGATACCGAACTCCTTGAAAGAGTCTTTGATGATCTTATGATAACGGTCGCAGACATCCTGCGGGGTGACTCCCTCTTTCTTGGCACGGATGGTGATAGGCACGCCGTGCTCGTCGCTGCCACCGATAAAGACCACATCCTCCTTCTTCAGGCGCAGATAGCGCACGTAGATGTCGGCGGGGACATAGACACCGGCGAGATGGCCGATATGCACGCCGCCATTGGCATAGGGAAGGGCTGCCGTGACAGTCGTTCTTTTGAATTTTTTATCCATATAAGTTGTTAAATATTTTTCTGCGTGCAAATTTACAAAATATTTTCCAATTATATTTGTCAGATTTAAAGAAAAGCACTATCTTTGCCCTCGATACAAAAATTATTGTTTCACCCTTAAATAAAATTCGAACAAGATGAAAAAGTATGTATGCAAAGTATGTGGCTGGGTTTATGACCCCGCAGTAGGCGATCCCGATAATGGTATTGAACCCGGAACGGCCTTCGAGGACCTTCCCGATGACTTCACCTGCCCCCTCTGTGGCGTCGGCAAGGAAGACTTCGAGCCCGTAGAGGAATAACCCACCGTAGGGGCACCCCTTGTGGGCGCCCCGATCCGTTTGCAGGGGCCGTCCCTTGTGGCGGCCCGTCGGCGGAACGCCGAATCGAACCGGAATATTCCCCCTTTTGGAATGCCGTTCCCGATCCCTTTGCAGGGGCCGTCCCTTGTGGCGGCCCGTCGGGCGGAACGCCGAATCGAACCGGAATATTCCCCCTTTTGGAATGCCGTTCCCGATCCCTTTGCAGGGGCCGTCCCTTGTGGCGGCCCGTCGGCGGAACGCCGAATCGAACCGGAATATTCCCCCTTTTGGAATGCCGTTCCCGATCCGTTTGCAGGGGCCGTCCCTTGTGGCGGCCCGTCGGCGGAACGCCGAATCGAACCGGAATATTCCCCCTTTGGAATGCCGTTCCCGATCCGTTTGCAGGGGCCGTCCCTTGTGGCGGCCCGTCGGCGGAACGCCGAATCGAACCGGGAATATTTCCCCTTTTGGAATGCCGTTCCCGATCCGTTTGCAGGGGCCGTCCCTTGTGGCGGCCCGTCGGCGGAACGCCGAATCGAACCGGGAATATTCCCCCTTTGGAATGCCGTTCCCGATCCGTTTGCAGGGGCCGTCCCTTGTGGCGGCCCGTCGGCGGAACGCCGAATCGAACCGGAATATTCCCCCTTTGGAATGCCGTTCCCGATCCCTTTGCAGGGGCCGTCCCTTGTGGCGGCCCGTCGGCGGAACGCCGAATCGAACCGGAATATTCCCCTTTGGAATGCCGTTCCGGCATCGGGCCGCCACAAGGGACGGCCCCTGCAAACGGATCAACGCAAACGTTTACGTTTAATTTCATGAAAAACAAAATATTCGGAACGTTTCATTCCGGATTTTTTTGTATCTTTGACCACGAGAAATTACGTCCAAAAAACAATATCCCACCGTAGGGGCACCCCTTGTGGGTGCCCCTACGAAGAAAAGAAACCCAAAACACCATACATTACATGAACAGACTAACCATTTTCGCTACCCTCCTCGCCCTCTCGGCCCTCAACGCCACTGCCGGCGAGAACAAACAGACAGTGACCATCGACGGTCAGACGCAGTCGAAAGAAGTCAAGACCCTCTCCTTCGACGGCGACGAGGTGACCCTCACCTTCCGTGACAACTCCTCCACCGTCACCGACCTGGAAAACTTCTCCATCGCCTTCTCCTCCGCCACGACGGCCATCCGCCCCGTCACGGCAGCCGACAACACGAAGAACGGGGATATCTTCTACGATCTCCGCGGCATGCGCACGCCCCATCCGCAGAAGGGCATCTATATCGTCAACGGAAAGAAAATCAATAAAAACAAATAACCATGAAGAAAGTATTAACGCTCATCACGCTCCTCCTCCTGGCCCTGAATGGCCAGGCGCAAAGCTGGAACTTTAAATCGCTCTCTTCAGCCGACGAGACCTTGTTGAAATCTGACGGAAATCTTTGGAAACTGACTGATTCTTCCAAAGGCCGGTACAGCTATCAGCAAGCCATCACGGAAGGAGCATTACAGGCTAACGGTCAGAACCTTAGCATCACAGACGGACTGCTGTTTACGGCTTCCGGAGCCGACAAAATCCGTATTGATAAAAATAAGGAGATACAACTGAACGGGAATAATATCGATGTTATTATCCCGAATATGAAGAAAGGCCAGAAGATTACGGTCTCTTTCGCTTCTTCCAGCACGAAGACAGCCCGCACGCTGACGGCCACGAACCTCACCGTGACGAGTGGCTTCGAAGCCTCCAAATCGAGTCAGACGGGTGAGGGAACGGTGACGGCCGACGGTGCCGTGACACTCTCCTCATTCATGGGCGGCATCAACCTCTACTCCATCACCGTCGCCGACAGCAGCGGCACGGTGCCCTCTGCCGGCAAGACGCTCCACAGCGTCAGCCGTGACGTCACGCAGAACCAGTTCTGCGCCGTCGGCCAGGATGGCTCCGTCAACTACTACAATACTTCCTCCCTCCAGGGCGTGAATATCAGTGACGACAACCAGAGCGTAAAGGTCGCCATGACCGACAAGAATGGTGAGGTGGTGAAGGACACGCTGACCGATGTCGCGCAGCTCTCTGCCCTGAAGAAGGTCAGCAGCAGCAATGCCGACGGTACCTTCACCAACGAGACCGGTAAGGTGGAGATCATCACCGCCAAAGGATGGCGTGAGAGCGCTTACATCACGTGGAAGCCCTTCAGCGGCGCCACAAGCTACCGTGTACAGGTGAAGGGTGAGAACTACGCCACGTACACCACCATCGACCAGCCTCTCGTGCGCAACTACGGTACCTATGGCCGCGCTGATGTCGTCGGTCTGAAAGCCGGCACCTATTCCCTGAAGGTCATCCCCGTAAAGGACGGCACGGAGGTCGCTGATGCCGCCAACGAGGCCACGGACCTGACGGTCATCGCCTATCCCCGTCAGGACTATGCCCATTTCAAATATGATAATGGTATCGGTGCCTACAACAATGACGGTACGCTGAAGGCCGGTGCCCGTGTGATCTATGTCACGAAGGACAACGCCAAGACCGTCTCCTGCGCCGTCGTACAGGATAAGAAAGGGACGCTGACGACCTTCACGGGTATCCAGGCCATCCTCAACGCCTATCAGAAAGGTACCGACTCCACGGCCCTCGCCGTTCGCTTCATCGGCTGTATCCCCAAGGACAGCCTCGACGACATGCTCTCCAACGAGGGTCTGCAGATCAAAGGCCGCAATGCCTACAGCACGCTGAACATCACCCTCGAGGGTATCGGCAACGACGCCACGGCCTACGGCTTCGGCTTCCTCGTTCGCAACGCCCGGAGCGTGGAGTTCCGCAACTTCGCCATCATGCTCCATCCCGACGACTGCATCTCCCTCGACACGAAAAATGCCCATATCTGGATTCACCACATGGACTTCTTCTACGGCAACGCGGGGAGTGATGCCGACCAAGCCAAGGGCGACGGCACCGTGGACCTGAAGGATGACAGCCGCTATATCACCACGAGCTACTGCCGCTTCTGGGATACCGGCAAGAGTTCCCTCTGTGGCATGAAGAGTGAGACGGGTCCTAACTGGATTGATTACGACCATAACTGGTTTGACCATAGCGACTCCCGTCATCCGCGCATCCGTACGATGAGCGTCCATGTATGGAACAACTACTACGATGGTGTCGCCAAATATGGTGTCGGCGTGACGACGGGCGGCAATGCCTTCGTAGACCGCAACTATTTCCGGGATATCAAATATCCGATGATGATCTCCCAGCAGGGCACGGACGCCAAGGGCGACGGCACCTTCAGCGGTGAGGCCGGTGGCATGATCAAGAGCTATGGTAATGTCTTCGCCGAGAAGGGCAAGCTTTTCAGCTATATCACGCAGAAAGACGACGCTACGAATTTCGACGCCTATGAGGCAGCGACAGCCGACGAGAAGGTCCCGGAGTCCTACAAGAGTGTAGTGGGCAGTTATACCTACAGCAATTTCGACACCGATGAGAACCTGATGTATGTCTACCGTGCCGATGATCCCGTCTCCCTCCCCGCCCTCATCACGGGCTTCTATGGTGCCGGACGTATCAACCACGGTGATTTCCAGTTCTCCCTCACCAATGATGAGGACTACGGTGTCAACACCGCCCTGAAGACCGCACTGAAGAATTACAAGAGCAGCCTCGTGGGAGCGTATTAAAGTAACGTTACAACGTTACAACGTTACACACCTCGTTATACCCCCGTAGGGGCACCCCTTGTGGGCGCCCTAACACCCACGATGACATTTTCCCCTAATCCCCACCGTAGGGGCACCCCTTGTGGGCGCCCTAACACCCACAATGACATTTTCCCCTTTAGGACGGCCACAAGGGCCGCACCCTACGGTGGGTCATGGCACCACAAGGGCCGCGCCCTACGGTGGGTCATGGCACCCAAGGGCCGCACCCTGCGGTGGGATATTCTGATTTTTATTTTGATAATTCCTCTTTTTTTCGTAATTTTGCATGCTTAGAATTCCGGATTTATAACGTAGATCCACTTGCAGGGGCCGGCCACCCCTGCAAAGAACCATGCCTAGAAAAAAGGAGAAATAACAGATGACAGAGAAAGAAATGAAGGGCCTCACGCCCATGATGCGGCAGTTCTTCGAGATGAAAGCCAAACATCCCGACGCGCTGATGCTCTTCCGTTGCGGTGACTTCTACGAGACCTACTGCGAGGATGCCATCGAGGCCAGTAAGATCCTCGGTATCACCCTCACACGCCGTAACAACGGCGGCAACCACGGCACGGCGGAGATGGCGGGATTCCCACATCATGCCCTCGACACCTATCTCCCCAAACTCATACGCGCCGGCAAGCGCGTGGCCATCTGTGACCAGCTCGAAGACCCTAAGAAGAAACGCGCCGCCATCAAAGGCAAGAAAGGCCTCTCGGAGATGGACAAGATGGTCAAGCGCGGCATCACCGAACTCGTCACGCCCGGTGTGGCCATGAACGACAATGTCCTGAACTACAAGGAGAACAACTTCCTCGCCGCCGTCCATTTCGGCAAGAGCGCCTGCGGCATCGCCTTCCTCGATATCTCTACCGGTGAGTTCCTCACGGGCGAAGGGACATACGACTATGTAGAGAAGCTCCTCGGCAATTTCTCCCCGAAAGAGGTACTCTACGACCGTGCGAAGAAACAGGAATTTGAACAGTATTTCGGTACCCGTTTCTGTACCTTCGAACTCGACGACTGGGTATTCACGGAGATGACGGCACGACAGAAACTCCTGAAACAGTTTGGCACGAAGAACCTCAAGGGCTTCGGCGTGGAGCATCTGAAGAACGGCATCATCGCCGCGGGAGCTATCATGCAGTATCTCGAGCTCACGCAGCATACCCATCTCGGCCATATCACGGCATTGAAGCGCATTGAGGAGGATAAATATGTCCGCCTCGATACCTTTACCATCCGCAGCCTCGAACTCGTCTCTACGATGAACGAGGACGGCTCTTCCCTGCTCAATGTCCTCGACCGTACCGTCACGCCGATGGGCGGCCGTATGCTCCGTCGCTGGATCGTCTTTCCGCTGCGGGAGAAGAAACTCATCGACGAACGCCTCGACATCGTGGAATATTTCTTCCGTGAGCCCGAATACCGACAGTGCATCGACGATGAGTTTCACCGTATCGGCGACCTCGAGCGTATCATCTCCAAGGTCGCCGTCAGCCGTGTGTCGCCACGGGAGATCGTACAACTGAAGACGGCCCTCGAGGCCCTGCGACCCGTGAAGACAGCCTGTACATCGTCGAAGAATGACGCCCTGCGCCGCATGGGTGAGCAGCTGAACCTCTGTGACAGTCTCCGTGAGCGTATCGACAAGGAGGTACAGCCCGACCCGCCGCAGCTCGTCAATAAAGGTGGGGTCATCGCGCCGGGATACAACAAGGAGCTCGACGACCTCCGCTCCATCCGTGACAACGGCAAGCAGTATCTCCTCGAGATCCAGCAGCGGGAGATTGAGAAGACGGGCATCAGCAGTCTGAAGATCGGCTTCAACAATGTCTTCGGCTATTATCTCGAGGTCCGCAACACTTATAAGAACCAGGTACCGGCAGACTGGGTCCGGAAGCAGACCCTCGCCAATGCCGAGCGCTATATCACCCAGGAACTGAAGGAATATGAGGAGAAGATCCTCGGGGCCGACGAGAAAATCCTCGAGCTCGAGGCACAGCTCTTCTCCGAGCTCGTCACGGCCACGCAGGAGTTTATCCCGCAGATACAGATCGACGCCAATCTCGTGGCCCGTCTCGACTGTCTGCTGGCCTTCGCCAAGAGCAGTGAGGAGAACCATTATGTACGGCCCGTCGTCGACGACAGTGAGGTGATCGATATCAAACAAGGGCGCCATCCCGTCATCGAGACCCAGCTGCCCATCGGTGAGCGCTATATCCCCAATGATGTCTATCTCGACACGGAGAAACAACAAATCATGATGATCACGGGCCCGAATATGGCCGGTAAGTCTGCCCTGCTCCGACAGACGGCCCTCATCGTACTCATGGCACAGATCGGCTGTTTCGTACCCGCCGACAGTGCCCGTATCGGTATGGTCGACAAGATCTTTACGCGTGTCGGCGCCAGTGACAATATCTCCCTCGGTGAGTCGACCTTCATGGTGGAGATGACGGAGGCTGCCAACATATTAAATAATGTGACGCCGAAGAGTCTCGTCCTCTTCGATGAGCTCGGACGTGGCACGTCGACCTACGACGGTATCTCCATCGCATGGGCTATCGTGGAATATCTCCATGAGCATCACGGCGCTCAGGCCCGCACGCTCTTCGCCACCCATTATCATGAGCTCAACGAGATGGAGAAACTCTTCCCGCGGATTAAGAATTATAATGTCAGTGTGAAGGAGGTAGACGGGAAAGTCATCTTCCTCCGTAAGCTCGAGCCGGGAGGCTCTGAGCATAGTTTCGGTATCCATGTGGCTGAGATCGCCGGTATGCCGCGCAGCATCGTCAAACGCGCCAATGTCATCCTCAAACAACTGGAGGAGGACAACGAGGGTGTCGGCAGTGAGGTAGGACGGCCGAAGGTGGAGAATATCGGACAGGCCAGCAGTGGTACCCAACTGAGTTTCTTCCAGCTCGATGATCCCGTCCTCTGTCAGATCCGTGATGAGATCCTCAACCTCGACATCAATAACCTCACCCCCGTCGAGGCCCTGAATAAACTCAATGAGATCAAGAAAATCGTAAAAGGATGATCCTATTGCAGGGGCCGTCCCCTTGTGGCGGCCCGATGCCCGTTAGGGCATTCCGTAGGGGACATGATTTATCATGTGTTGATAAATTTTACCAATTCCGCTTCCACCACTCGATGACGGTGGTCATGCCGTTGACGGGCTTACCCGACTGGCTGACGACCTCACCATAGGTGGATTTCTTCACCCATCCGTTGAAGAAATAACTGTTCTCCTGACTGTGCTTCGTCACGAGTTCCTTCCCTTCCGGCGCGTCATTGGCCGGGACCGTCATCGTGGTATAGGTGCCTACGATATAATCATGGAGACCGGCTGCGGCACTGCGATGGACGGAGGAAGGCGCCAGGGCAGTAGCCTGTTGCAGCGTGGCATACGTCTCCTGATGCTGCTTATAGCCTCCCTCATTACTGTCTTTCTTCTTCCAGCCATTGTCAAACTGGAGGCCATAGAAAGCAAAGAGCTGCGTGAGGTCGGTGAAATTCTCCCGCACGGCCTCCTCGGAGGTCAGCAGTTTCCCCACCATGCCATTCATCTGTTGCTGCGTCATGACCTTACTGAGGTCTTTCTTCCCATAGATATCGCCGATCATGGAACTGTATACTTTCTTCAACTGCAGAGCCAGTGCCTTCCAGTTGTTGATGGCCACTACCCTGCCCCAACGATCCAGTTTCATATCGATATGAATCCCTTTCAGATGCGGGTCTTCAAGATAGTCGGCCGTGAGGTGACAGCCCTGGTTATTGGCATCGAGAACCGCCAACTGCAGGACGGCAAAGTCATTCATCAGAAAAGTCGTATCCTTCGGCGTCTTCAGCAGATAATTCGTACGATGGATCGCATACGATACCGTATCACCTTTCTGGAACACGGCCAGACAGTTGATCGGTCCCGCCGTATTGCGCGCGGATATCGTCAGTACAATGGAAAACAATATTAGAAATAAAGAGAATCTTTTCATGATCGAAAATATAATCCACTTGCAGGGGCCGTCCCTTGTGGCGGCCCGTCGGCGGAACGCCGAATATATACCGTGTAATGAACCGCTAGGAATGCCCTAACGGGCATCCATCACCCACCGTAGGGGCACCCCTTGTGGGCGCCCTATCATCCACCGTAGGGTGCGGCCCTTGTGGGCGCCCTATCATCCACCGTAGGGTGCGGCCCTTGTGGCCGTCCTAACCGGGAATGATGTATGGCCATCACGTGGGTTTAGGGCGCCCACAAGGGGTGCCCCTACGGAGTTTAAATATTCAACTTCCAGGTGACACCATCCTTGGTATCCTTCACCTCGAAGCCATCTTTGGCAAGTTCATCACGGATCTGGTCACTCGTGGCCCAGTCCTTGTCAGCCTTGGCCTTCGCACGGAGCTTGAGGACCATATCAACGACCTTACCGAACGCCTTCTCACGGGCATCGTTGTTGGCAGCACGCTCATTCTTCAGACCGAGGATATCGAAAGTGAAGAGATGGAACGTGTCCTTCAGCTCCTTCAGGTCATCGGCACTGATCTGAGCCTTATGGTCGAGGATACTGTTGATGACATGGCAACTCTCGAAGAGGGCACTGATGACGAGCGGCGTCTGCAAGTCGTCATTCATCGCGTCGTAGCAGCGCTGACGGAGAGCGCCGACGAACTTCGCCGTCTCGGCATCACTCTTGTCAGAGGGCTGGATGCGGTCGATATCCTCGCACGTACCCATGAGGCGCTCATAACCTTTCTGTGCGGCCTTCAGAGCATCATTGCTGAAGTCTACGGTGCCACGATAATGAGCGGAGAGCGTGAAGAAACGGACCGTCATCGGAGAATAAGCCTGTTCGAGCACCTCATTCTTTCCCGTGAAGAGCTGTTCAAGGGTGATGAAGTTGCCGAGACTCTTCGCCATCTTCTGGCCGTTGATCGTCAGCATGTTGTTATGCATCCAGTAGTGCACCATCTGGTCACCCTGGGAAGCGACAGCCTGCGCAATCTCGCACTCATGATGCGGGAAGATCAAGTCCATGCCACCACCGTGGATATCGAAATGGTCACCGAGATATTTCCGGCCCATCGCCGTACACTCACAGTGCCAGCCGGGGAAGCCGTCACTCCACGGACTCGGCCACCGCATGATATGTTCGGGGGTAGCCTTCTTCCACAGAGCGAAGTCAGCCTGGTTATGCTTCTCTCCTACTCCATTGAGCTCACGGCTGTTGTTGATGATATCCGTGAGGTTACGGCCGGAGAGAATGCCATACTTATGATCCTTGTTGTATTTCTCAATATCAAAATACACGGAGCCATTGCTGACATAGGCATAGCCATTGTCAAGGATCTGCTTCACCAGCTGCTCCTGCTCAATGATATGACCGGAGGCATGGGGCTCGATCGACGGCGGCAGGACATTGAGGGCATCCATGGCCTTGTGATAGCGGTTGGTATAATACTGGGCTACCTCCATCGGCTCGAGCTGCTCCAGACGCGCCTTCTTCTCAATCTTGTCGTCACCCTCGTCGGCATCATGCTCGAGATGGCCGACATCGGTGATGTTACGGACATAACGTACCTTATAACCCAGATGGGTGAGGTAACGGAAGAGGACATCGAAGGTGATGGCCGGACGGGCATGACCCAGATGGGGATCACCATAAACGGTCGGTCCGCAGACATACATGCCTACATGAGGGGCATGGAGCGGACGAAACAGCTCTTTCCTCCGAGAGAGCGTGTTGTATATCATCAGTGGTTGATCAATCATACTTAAACAGCTTTATATCCCTTAGTGGAATTATTTTTGATGAGGTCATGGAGGTTCATCTCCTTGAAACCGTTGGCACGCTGATGGGCCTCGATCTCTTCGGCCTCTTCCTTCTCAATCTCAGAATGCGTGAACGACATCTTTCCTTTCAGCTCGGCGATGGCCCAGCCTACTAATGCTACTGCTACAAAGAGCAGGAATGCTAACTGAATGGTCATAATCTTATATTTTCGTTTTATTATAGATCACAATAGATTTCTATAGATCCACCGTAGGGTGCGGCCCTTGTGGCCGTCCTAACACCCACGTGATGGCGGAAAATGATGAATCATCCCCGGGTAGGGCGCCCACAGGGGGTGCCCCTACGCCCCATTCCCCACCGTAGGGTGCGGCCCTTGTGGCCGTCCTAACTAACCGGGAACCTATATGATGATATAGCTGCAAAGGAACCCCAGGGCGAAGCCACTGAGCACCTGTGAGAGCGTATGCTGGCGGAGGATCATGCGGCTCGTGCCGACCATCCCCGAGAGGATGAGCACAAAACAGAGCCACCATGTGGGATTGAAGGAGAAGATGTCGGCGAAAGCCAACAAGCCTCCCGCCACACCGCCGATGGCTGCCGTATGCGTGGAGATCTTCCACCACACGTTGACGAGGGCACAGAGCATCTGAATCGCCAGGGCGGCAACGAGGATGATGCGCAGATAGCGCGGCACACGGAGGGCTCCCATCACGGCCAGACAACCGAAATAGCAGAGGATGGAGATGATATAAGGGATCACACGCCGCTCCTTTCGTCCGAGGTCCACCGGACGCCACCCTCTGTGATTCCTGTACATACGGATGAGAAGGGTAGGGAGAAGGACGGTGAAGAGATAGACGAGGATCACGACAAAGAGCTTATACGTCAGTGGCAACAGACTCATATAACTGAAGATAAACAGTGCAATGAGTCCGACTATAGGCAGATAGAATGGCGTGAACACCATACTCAACACCCGAGCTGTCAATATTATATTTTTCTCTTCCATTTCCTTTCTGCGGATCATGATAAATCATGTCCCTACGTTAATTTTTCCTCATTCTCGCCACGGGGATATCCATCTTTTCCCGATATTTAGCGATAGTACGGCGGGCGATGGGGAAGCCCTTCTTCGCCATCTCCTTCGCCAGGGCATCATCGGAGAGCGGATGCTTCTTGTCCTCCTTATCAATCAGGTCCTTCAGAGCCAGTTTGATCTTACGCGTCGACATCTCCTCTCCATCCTTCGTCGTATAACTGTCGGTGAAGAAGAAGCGCAAGGGGAACGTGCCCCATTTCGTCTGTGCGTATTTCACGTTGCTCACACGGGAGATCGTGGAGATATCCAACCCCGTCTTGTCGGCAATATCCTTCAGGATCATCGGCCGCAGGTCTGCCTCGTCACCATCCTCGAAGAATTTATGTTGCCATTCGATGATCGCCTTCATCGTGACATACATCGTATGACGGCGCTGACGGATGGCTTCGATATATCCCTGGGCCTTGTCAACTTTCTCCTTGGCATAGAGCAGGGCCTCTTTCTCCGAACGGGCCATATTGCCCTTGTTCGTCTTATAGGTATTCACCATATCGACAAACGACGGGGAGACGATGAGCTGCGGCAGGTTGCCTTGGTTCAATGAGAACGTGATCGACCCGTCATCATTCGTGTCAACGATGAAGTCGGGCGTGATCTGCTGCATATTCCTCCCGATGGTCTCACCAAGGGAGGCGCCGGGCTTCGGATTCAGTTTCCGTATCTCTTCCTGTAACGTCTGCACCTGCGTCGGCGAGAGTTCCATGGCCTGCTGGATCTTCTCCCAGTGCTTATGGGTGAAGTCGTCGAAATAGTCGTGGATAACGGTATACATGGCATCACGCAACTTTCCTTTCTTCATCCGGTTGATCTGCAGCAACAGACACTCCTGAAGACTGCGGGCACCAATACCGGCGGGGTCGAAAGTCTGAAGAATCTTCAGCACCTTCTCGATCTCGTCCTCTGTGGCATCACAGTTATGATAGATGGCCAGCTCGTCGGAGATGGTACCGAGATCCTTGCGCAACAGACCGTCATCATCGAGACTGCCGATGAGATATTCCATGATCTGACGCTGCTTGTCGGTGAGCTCCAGCGTACCCATCTGCTCATTCAGACGGTCGTAGAAAGACTCCGTGTCACCATAGACCATCTCCTCATAATCGGCATTGTCCTGGTTGCTGTGGCGCTGGGTCTCATAATCGGGCATAGCATCATCACGACCAAGATCCTGAAGGGCATTGTCGAGGGCGTCCTCACGCTCCTCGCGCTCACTCTGCTGCTCATAGCCTTCATCAACGGCATCATCACCTCCTAAGTCAGCCTCAGGGGTATCACTGTCGTTATCGCTACGGTCATCACCGTCCTCGAGACCGATCTTTTCATCATCGGGATTCTCGTCAGTGGACTGGACATCCTCATCGGAAGCCCGTTCCAGAGCGGGATTGTCGTCGAGTTCGGCATTGACATTCTGCTCGAGCTCCGTGATGGGCATCTCGAGGAGTTTGACCTGCAACATCTGCTGGGCACTGAGGCGCTGCAGCTGCTGTTGCTTCTGGGTCTGTATTTGTGTGAGAGACTGAGCCATTATTCGAAATATTCTTTATATTGCGCCGCCTTTGCCGTGAGGATCTCCGGATTCTCATTGCCATACTGTTGCCAAATCTGCTGGCAAGCCGGGAGGAGCTCCTCGCGGTAACTGTCGTGGCGGCTGATACAAGGATCAAGGAAGAGGAAGACATTCATCACATCGATGACGAGGGTAGGGGGGATGCCCATGAGTTTGGCCAACTGGCGTACCTCGGGGGTATCGGCGACCATCGTAATTGGCGTGAGACGGAAATAGAGGTCGAGGATCATGACGAGCATGACCGGTAACAGCCGCGGCTCCGCGGTCAACGGACGGAACATCCGCTCAAACGACTCATGGAGCGTCACACCGGCATAGAAGGCGTCGGCATGGTTGAAACCATTCATCTCACGGACCTTCGCCACGGCTTTCTTCAGCCGACGCGGGTCGTCGCCATAGTCCGCCCACAGCCGTCGCATGCGCGGTGTTTCCTTCTGACGGAGCCGGAACAGCTGGCGGTAGAGATACTTCGGCTCAATATGCAGTTCGAGACTCAGCGACACGAGAGCTCGGGAGTAGAGCGGTTTCACGCCTACCGGTTTCGTGAGGTAGAGTTGCAGGAGCAGCAACCAGAAGTCATCATTCCAAAGCGGATGTCTTGCCATATCTGTCCTTCCTTATTCGTTTATAGTGCAAAAGTAATGATTTTCGTGTACATCACCAAATTTATTGACATAAAAAAAACGCAGGCCAATTCCCTTGGACTGCGTCTGTAGAAGTTTCATTCTCCTTCCATTCTTTTTCATGACATACAAATCTTTCTACCTTTCTCTGATGGACGGTCCCTTCTTTGGGATCCGTCCTCTTTTCTTTCAACCTATGACTTGTTATCCTATCCTTTACAATCTTTATTCTTTATTCTTACCTTTGAACTAATCCTTCTTTAATCCTGTACAAATAACAATCTTAAAACCTAAAACCTAATAACCTAAATAATGGATGAATCACTTCATCGTTCTTGTCTTTTGACGTTGCAAAGATACAAACGAAAAGTGATTCATCCCAAATATTTTCGGGAGAAAATTCTATTTCGTCCCGCTTTCTTGACCTAAATCAAAGTAGGGGCTTGATTGATCATGTCCCTATGACAACCGCAGCATCTTCTCAATCGGCTTCACGGCATCACGGGCTATAGCGGGATCAATCTCAATCTGCGGCCACTCGTATTTCAGCGTGTTGTAGATCTTCTGCAACGTGTTCATCTTCATATACTCACACTCGTTACAGCTACAGCCGAGGCCGCCCTCGCTGACCTCCGGCGGTACGGGGATAAACGTCTTGTCGGGACAGGTACGCTGCATCTCATGGAGGATACCGGCTTCTGTGGCGACGATGAACTCCTTGGCATCACTCTGCTGGGCATATTTCAGCATCGTAGCTGTAGAGCCTTTCACATCAGCCATCGCCAGTACGGGAGCCTTACACTCCAAGTGAGCCATAACAACGGCATGCGGATGCTCTTTCTTCAGACGGACGATCTCGTCGACGGAGAATTTCTCATGCACATGACAGCCGCCGTTCCACAACAGCATCTTACGGCCCGTGACGGAATTGATATAATTGCCGAGGTTATAATCGGGACCAAAGATCAACTTGGCATCCTTCGGGAAGGCATCGATGACCTTCTTGGCATTGCCGGACGTGACGACACAGTCGGTGAGAGCTTTCACGGCAGCCGTGGTATTGACGTAAGAGATTACCTGATAGCCGGGATGCTCCTCCTTATATTTCTTCAGGTCCTCAGCCTTACAGCTGTCGGCCAACGAACAACCGGCATTGAGGTCGGGCGTGAGCACCATCTTGTCGGGAGAGAGGAGCTTACAGGTCTCGGCCATGAAATGAACGCCACACATCACCATCACCTTTGCCTTTGTCTCGGCAGCCTTGCGGGCCAGCGCCAGGGAGTCACCGACAAAGTCAGCGATATCCTGAATATCTCCTATAGTATAATAATGTGCCAGGATGATGGCATCTTTCTCCGCACAGAGACGACGGATCTCTTTTTTCAAATCCAGGGAGGGATCAACAGGCTCGTCAATATACCCCTTCGCTTTCCATTCTTCTTTGATCATCTTGCTTTCCTTTTATCGTTTACTTTTGCGTGCAAAGTTACAACTTTTATTTAAAACAAAGGAAAAACCACAGAATAAAACGATCTTCCTATTGATGCGTCCATGATGAATGTCTTGTCGTCGGGTCCTTGTTTCATGGCCTGCCGTCGTGTGCTTGCGCTTTGCAAGCGCAAGGTAGCGCATCGTCCTTCTTATCATTATCTATATTCTTTTTTTCTTCTTCTTAAAAAATAAATGATGATATAAATGATATGCTGTGGAAATGTGGATAGATTTTAGCACTAAAAAGTTATGATTTTTATTTCCACAGCTATGGATGCCTTTTCCACGCTTATCGGTATACGTTTTTCTTGATAATAAGTACGTTAGCAAGTTTTCCACAATTTCCTAAACCGGTGCATAACTAATAGGTGGAAAAGAAACGATGCGGAAAAGCCGTGGAAAAGGGTGGGAGAGCGCTGTGGAGAAAGACGGGGATATCCACGACTTGAAAAGGGTACTTTAAAACTGTGGAAAAGACCGATAGTTATAAAATTGTTATCCCGACGTTTTCCATATACTTTTCAACGGGTTTTCCACAGATTTTTTGTACTTTTGCGGAAAAACAAGAAACTATGTCTGTTATAGAAATACATTCGCTCTCGGAGGAAGGACTGGAGCCGTATGCCCGTCTCACGGACATGCAACTGCGCTCCCGTCAGCATCCCGAACGGGGATTGTTCATCGCCGAGAGTCCGAAAGTCATCCGTATCGCCCTGCGGAAAGGCTACGAGCCCGTGTCTCTGCTCTGTGAGCAACGTCATCTTACGGGAGACGCACGGGATATCCTGGAAGTTTTCCACCAACGTGTGGAAAACGGGGAACTCCATAATGATAAAGGAGAGGTAATCTCTGATTTTAAAGTCTTTACGGGGGAACGGGAATTGTTGAAAAGTCTTACGGGTTATGCCCTCACACGCGGCGTGCTCTGTGCTTTTCGACGAAAACCATTGCCTTCGGTGAAGGAAGTCTGCAAGGATGCCCGTCGCATCTGTGTCATTGACCATGTGGTTGACACAACGAATATCGGCGCCATCTTCCGCAGTGCCGCCGCCCTGGGAATTGATGCCGTTCTCCTCACGCCCGGCAGCTGTGATCCATTGAACCGCCGTGCCATCCGCGTGTCCATGGGAAATATCTTCCTCGTGCCGTGGACATGGATCGGAGAGGGCGATGCGAGAGAGACTGATGAAATGCTCGGGGATATCCTTCACCCTTTAGGGTTCAAAACGGCGGCACTGGCTCTGACCGATGACTCCGTGGGACTGGAGGATCCGCAGTTGCAGGCGGAAGAGCGCTTGGCGATCATCCTCGGTACGGAGGGTGACGGACTGCCGCATCAGGTTATACATAAAGCGGATTATGTGGTGAAGATTCCCATGGCCAACGGTGTCGACTCTTTGAATGTCGCTGCCGCCAGCGCCGTGGCCTTCTACGCTCTATGATCCTCTTGAAGGTGTCGTCCTATTGCGGCTATGATCCTCTTGCAGGGGCCGACCTTGTGGCGGCCCGTCGGCGGAACGCCGAAAATAACTGTGAATGATCCCCATTTATAATGCCCTAACGGGCATCGGGCCGCCACAAGGGACGGCCCCTGCAAACAACTTGATTAATTTTTAATTTTATGAATATACTTGTTGCCCTTGACTCTTTCAAGGGATGTATCAGTTCCGCGGAGGCTAACGCCGCCGTGAAGGAAGGAATAGAAAAGGTGAATCCACAGGCTGATGTGCATACGTTTACTGTCAGCGACGGCGGTGAGGGATGGACAGATGCTTTTCATGATGCCATCGGTGGACAGTACCGGATCATCAATGCCCATGATGCCCTCATGCGACCGATCAAGGCGCGGTATCTCGTTGCCGGTGATACGGCAGTCATCGAGGTGGCGGCGACGGTAGGACTGGCGCTGTTGAAAGATACGGGACTGCGGCCGACACTGGCTACGAGCTATGGAGTAGGTGAGATGCTTGTCGATGCCCGTATCCAAGGTTGCAAACGGTTTATCATCGGGCTCGGTGGTACCGCGACATCCGACTGTGGTATTGGGATGTTGAAAGCGCTCGTTCATAAGTTTCATGTCTTCCGCCCTCAGGTTCAGCAGATTGACGATGTACTGCCCTTCTTTAAGGATTGTACCTTCACACTTGGCTCTGATGTTATCAACACCTTGTGTGGAAAACTCGGAATGGCGGCAGTATTCGCGCCACAGAAGGGTGCTACGGAGGCGGAAGTGGAACTCCTCGACCGTCGTGCTGCCCAGTTTTCCGCTTTCTCCGCCCGTCATTTCGGCTACGATAAGCAGAATGAACCGGGTGCCGGTGCTGCCGGTGGATTAGGCTATGCTTTCTTGCAGTATTTCCATGCGCAGATCACGCCCGGCGCGGACCTCCTTTTCCGCACATTGGATCTTGAGAAGTGGATATCGAAGTCGGATATGGTAATCACGGGTGAAGGGGCCTCTGACCGACAGACATTGATGGGAAAACTGCCGTCAAGGATCCTTGCTATTGCGAAGAAATATAATGTTCCCGTTGCCCTTCTCGCCGGAAGAGTGAGCGATGAAGAAGCCTTGCACCACGGAGGTTTTCAACTTATCCACTGTATTAATCCCCCGGAGTTATCCACAGTGGAGTGCATAAAGCCGGAGACTGCGAAAAAGAACCTGAAAATAGCCGTTACAGCTTTATTAATCCACCGCTGATCTACTGTTGATTCACTACTGATCCACCGTAGGGTGCGGCCCTTGTGGCCGTCCTAACCCCACAATACGATAAACATGTTGAATCCCTGTTAGGACGGCCACAAGGGCCGCACCCTACGATAGTAGATATCCACACGTTTTCCACAACTTATCCACATAAAAAATGAAGAAATTAACAATCCTACTATATACTATCGCCCTGCTGTTCCTCACCGCCTGTGGCAGCCAGAAAGTCAAGACGGGAAAGAACACGCATGCAATGTATTTCTGGCAGACGACCTTGCGCCTCGACTCTACGGAGAAGGCGTTCCTGCACCAGCATCAGGTGAAGAAACTCTATGTCCGTTATTTCGATGTTGTCATGGATGGTACAGAGGCTATGCCGAACGCTACCCTCTCTTTCGGTGATGGACCGGTGTTTGGTCCTCATGGGATGATGCCGGATGATATGGAGGTCGTCCCTGTTATCTATGTCCTCAATGAATGTATGGAACAGCAGCATGACGGTCTCGCTGACAAGATTCTGAAGAGAATTCTGCAGATGGATGACACGAATGGTATCCGGCATGTCCGTGAGATACAGATTGACTGCGACTGGACGATGTCCACACGGAAGAACTACTTCGCTTTCTTGCAGCGCCTCCATGAACTCTGTGAAGAGAAACATCTTGCGCTCTCTACGACGGTCCGTCTGCATCAGCTCTCTCAGTCGGTACCGCCGGTAGACCGTGGCGTGCTGATGGTGTATAACACGGGTGATGTCACGGATATTCATGAGCGTTATCCGATCCTAAATATTAAAGAGGTGAATAAATATCTCCGTTATCTTCCCGACTATAAGTTGCAGCTCAGTGCCGCCTATCCGCTCTTTAAATGGAAGGTTCTCTTCCGCAACAACCAGTATGTCGGCATTATCCATAGTAAGGACGAGTATCCCATTCTCCCCGGTGACAGTATCATTGACCGCAGTGTACAGATGCCGCAGATCATGGAGGCCCACAACCTCATTGCCTCTCTCCGTCCCGATATCCACGACGAAGTGATCCTTTATGATCTCCAGGACAGACATATCCGCCGCTTCCGTCCCTCCGATTACGAACAGATCTTCCACCGGTAGGGACTTGATTAAAGACAGAGTAACAGATAAAACATATTTTAGGCGCAGAATATGTTTCAAATAAAAGAATATTAGTACTTTTCCTAAAATACCCTTTAAAAAATCCTATTTTTTCAAATATTCTTTATAACTTTGCACCGTGAACCATTGGGCCATGTTGGGATATGGCCATAACGATGGGGAACAACATTTTATGGAATTGGCGTTTATCTGACGCTTGTTCGTGACATCACGAAATCTGGTAAATTTCAAACTGTAGTCATGGAACAATGCAGCGGTAGATGCCCACTAGGTGTGTAGCCACCAGCCTGCGGTATGCCTTATTATATATAATAAGGTGTACCAATGGTCTGTTATACATATCAGCGTGGGTTTCTGTATCGTTCGTTTTACCAAAGTGGGTATACCAGAACCTCGTGATGTGAACGAATGTTTGTACAGACTCCCACGCTTTTTTCGTAGATGTATACAAAGGTCATAGGATCATCAGCGCTGAAAAGATATTCATCTATGGATGCCAAGGCATCGCGTCAATTTTCATCAATAGTGGCGGCATGGGGCGTCTCCATTAATGATCATTAATGAAACATTAATGGAGACGATACTCTAGGCGAATATTGATGATTATTGAAGCGATGGCTTGCCATCTATTGACGGGTGTCGTCGCCTCTCACAGCGCCAATGTATTGATGATATTATTGATGAATATTGATGGAGCCATTCAAACAGATAATATCCGGTGCGCCGTTAAAAAGTCTTTTAAATTAGCAGTAAAAACGGGGCAAGGACCCACAGGTCTTATTAAATGCTGTCTAACAATTGGTGGAGACTGGTAAGTTGCCTGCAAAGTACCATCCTCATATATTGAAAGGTATTTATCACGATATATGGGAATGTCATTTGGAGCCTGACTGGCTGCTTTTATGGAAGCAAGATGAAGAGGAATTAGTTCTATTATTGGTCGACACCGGTTCCCATAGTGATCTTTTTAGGTGATTCTGCTTTAGGGAATCGCCCCTATCTTGTAGGGATTTGTCCCTGAAATTTCTGCTTAAGAAATTTGGAGGATATTTGCTTTTTGTATAACTTTGCCCCCGGAATTTAATGATACGAGCAAAATAAAAAAACAGCAGAAAAATGAAAAAGAGAATTGTATTCGTCAGTGCCTTGCTGGCCCTGTCGGTATCGGCCTTCGGATGTGTGTACGAGGGACCGACACACAACAACTATCTGTTCAGTGTTCTCGACCCTTCGGCCAATACTTATCAGAACCAGGGACGTCTCAATGCCTTTTGGAAAGACTATACGCATGGACTTGTCAACAGCTACCGTGACTTCGCCGGCGACGACGAGACACCACGGAAGATCATGGCTTATGCCCAGAAGAAGAAAGACACGGAGATGGTCAGTTACCTCCGTCTTCTGAACAGTTATCTGCAGGTCAGCGAACAGCTTAGTGAGGACAGTTGGAACTATCCCACAAAAGCCCAGCAACAGCAGCGCCGTCAGAAGGTCGTGCAGCTCCTCCGTGCCGCACAGAGCTATCGTGGCAGCCGGTTGAAACCACAATATATGCTCCTCGCCATGCGTGCGAATATGCTCCTTGGCAATGATGCCCAGAATAAGGTCTATTGGACTACGAAGGGATCGAAGCTGCCGCAGAGCGTCTACCGTGACATGATGGAGAATATCTATGCCCGTGCGTTGCTGAAAACCGGACAGAAACAGGCTGCCACGGAGATCTATGCCCGTCAGGGAGATACGGAGAGTCTGAAATGGAGCGTCCGTAACTACCGTAACCTCGCCGGTATTCAGGCCCTCTACCGTCAGAATCCGAACAGTATGTTGCTGCCCTATCTCGTACAAGATTTTGTCAATAATGCCCAGGAGACAATCGACAACTATGCCAAGCCGACAGACGGACAGAGTCGTACGAAGAAAGATATAGAGGACTGGATCAAAGAAGTAGGTTGCAAGCCCGTCTATCAGCAGGAAGTGAACAACTTCATCGCCTTTGCCAACCAGGTGGTTAACGAGGACAAGACCATGACGCCCTGTCTGTGGCAGACGGCTATCGGAACCCTCGACTATCTCTTCAAGGATTATGCGGGAGCGAAGACAGCCCTCAACAAGGCCCTCACGCTCGCCGGTACCGACCGCATGAAGGACAACGCGCGTGCAATCCTCCTCGTCAACAGTACCCATACTGAAAAGTTGGATGATGCTTACGACAACTATCTCATCCGTGAGTTCGGGTGGCTGCATGACGAATATGCCAAGGATATGAAGCAGAGTAATAATGGTCTTGCTGAAATCCCCGGTGAACATTACGAGGATGTCCTCGACCGTGCCGTCTATGCCAACCTCTATCCGCGGCTGTTGCAGGAAGGCCGTACGCAGGAGGCACTGAGTCTGTTGGCTTATATGGATGAGCAGTATCCCGATGGCCGTCAGACCACAACGACAAAGGCTGCCATCCGTCAGAATCCTTCGGCTACGGGGTATAACTGGGGCCGCGACTGGAACACCGAGTATTTCACGGCGCTCGACAAGCTCTCTGCTGACTCCCTGGCTGCCTATGCCCGCTATATGGATACGACGCAGAAGGACGCCTTTGCCGAGTTCCTGCGTGGCGGTGCCTATCGTGACAGCAACTATTTCAACGACCTCATTGGTACGAAATACATGGCTGAGGGCCGTTTCGCCGATGCTATTCCCTATCTGAAGAAGGTCGATCCGAAATACCTCTCTACGGAGAATATCAGCGGCTATCTCACGCGCGACTATACAAAACCGTATTGGTTTGACCGTCAGGCGCCGAAGATGACGAATGAGGATACGAGCTACGACGTGAAGGAAGGACCGAACAACGGCACATTCACCGAGAATCCTAAGCTGCAGTATTGTATCGACATCACTAATCTGCAGAGTCAGTATTCCCTGGCCAAGAATGAAGAGACGCGGCGGCCGCTGGCTTACCAGTTGGCGACACGCCTCTACCAGGCCAGTTACGAGGGTGACTGTTGGGCATTGACGCATTACGCCTGGAGCATCGCCGACAGCGTGCGCACGGGAGATATGGACTTCATCAAGGAGGCTATCTACTATCTCGACGAGAGTAAGCTCAGTAAGGACCAGAATCTCGCCTTCGACAGCTATTACGCCCTTGCTGCCATCCGTCGTGACTCTTGGTATAAGGAGGACTGGAACCTGCCGACACCGCAGTATTACGACAGTCACAGCCGCCAGTATAATGCCCTGAAGGAGTTGAACAACTTTTTGCTGTCGCATCCCTCTTTCCAGGACAATCAATATGTCAGCCACTGTGACGTATTGAAGAAGTTCAGACAGGGATAAATGTTGTTTAATAATTGTGCAAGGCCTCTGCACAAAGTGTGCAGAGCCTTTGCACAGTTTGTGCATACGTCATGCACAGTTGATAAATGCGTGGCGGAATTTGATAAATCACAAATATTTATTTTTCTGATTAAGGGATATCAAATAAAATTTGTAACTTTGCCTACATAAAAGAACGAGCGTATGAAATATCCCATTGGCATACAAAATTTTGAGAAGATTATACGAGAAGGCTATGTATATGTAGATAAGACAGCCCTCTTGTATCAATTAGTAAGAGAAGGTAGTTATTATTTTCTGAGTCGTCCCCGCCGATTCGGAAAGAGTCTGCTGATCTCTACGTTGGAAGCCTATCTGTCGGGAAAGAAAGAACTCTTTCAGGGACTTGCCATTGAGAAACTGGAGAAGGACTGGGATTCTTATCCGATCCTTCATCTTGACTTGAACAATCAGCGCTATGATTCTCCGGAGAGTCTGAATGAGATTCTCGATTTAAATCTGTCTAAATGGGAAGATCAATATGGTAGATACGATAAGGAAAAGACTTTCTCCTTGCGTTTTGCCGGTATCGTGGAGCGTGCGGCAAAGAAAACGGGAAAGCGGTGTGTGATCCTTGTTGATGAATACGACAAGCCGTTGCTGCAGGCTCTCAACGATGAGGCTTTGCAGGATGAATTCCGGGCTGTTCTGAAAGCCTTCTATTCTGTTTTGAAAACGCAGGATCAGTATATTAAGTTTGCCTTACTTACCGGCGTGACGAAATTCGGAAAAGTCAGTGTGTTCAGTGATCTGAATAATCTCACCGATCTTTCTATGGATGAGCGTTATCAGACACTCTGTGGAATTACGGAGGAAGAAATTCTTCGTTATTTCCAGGAGCCGCTTCATCAACTTGCCGACAAATATCATATTTCCTACGAAGATACCCTTGCCCGTCTGAAGAGAGATTATGACGGTTATCATTTTGTGGAAAATGGTGAGGGCGTCTACAATCCCTTTAGTTTGTTGAATACACTCAGCAGACTGAAATTCGGGCGCTATTGGTTTGAGACGGGTACGCCATCCTATCTTGTGGAAGTGATGAAACAAGATAATTATCCCTTGCCCGATTTGACACAGGAACAGGTGACGGGAGACTTCCTCAATAGCATTGATTCAATGTCGAAGAATCCTATCCCTCTTATCTATCAGAGTGGATACCTTACCATTAAGGATTACGATGAGGAGTTTGGCTTCTATACGCTTGGTTTCCCCAATAAGGAAGTAGAGGAAGGATTCACCGATTATCTGTTGCCCTTCTATACGAATATCCAGCAGGGAGAGTCTGCTTTCTATATTGGTAACTTCATCCGTGATCTTCGTGCAGGTCGTGTCGATGATTTTATGCGCCGTATGTCGACGATGCTGTCAGATACCGATTATAAAATCGTGGGTGACAGTGAGTTGTATTTTCAGAATGCTTTCTATCTCATCGCCCGTATGCTCGGATTCTATACAGAGGTAGAACGGGAGACGAGTGACGGACGAATGGACATGACTGTAAAGACCAAAGACTATATCTATATCTTTGAGTTTAAACTCAATGGTAGTGCTGATGAGGCTTTACGACAGATTGATGAGAAGGGATATGCCAAGCCGTTTGCTCTCGACAGCCGTAAGTTGATTAAAGTAGGCGTAAACTTCTCTCTGAAGAAACGCTGTATAGAAGCGTGGAAGAAAGAATCATGAAAAGTCGCCTATCTATTTGTTTACGTAAAATAAATTCTGTACTTTTGCATGCAGAAATAAACGTTTATAAAAAGATATGGCATTAAAATGTGGTATTGTGGGCTTGCCGAATGTGGGTAAGTCTACTCTTTTCAACTGTCTGTCGAGTGCAAAGGCACAGGCAGCCAATTTCCCGTTCTGTACGATTGAGCCGAACCTCGGCGTCATCACGGTCCCCGATGAGCGACTGACGAAACTTGCAGAGATTGTTCATCCCGGACGTATCGTCCCCGCCACTTGTGAGATTGTTGATATCGCCGGCCTCGTCAAGGGTGCCAGCAAGGGTGAGGGCCTTGGCAATAAGTTCCTGGGTAATATCCGTGAGTGTGACGCTATCATCCATGTCATCCGCTGTTTCGATGATGACAATATCGTACGTGAGGGTGGTGCCGCCGTTGATCCTGTAGAGGACAAGAGTATTATCGATACCGAACTGCAGTTGAAAGACCTCGAGACCATCGAGAGCCAGCTTGCCAAGCAGCAGAAAGTCGCTGCCACGGGCAACAAGGATGCCAAAGTGATGGTGACGGTCCTTGAGGCTTACAAGGCCGCACTCGAGCAGGGCAAGAACGCGCGTACCGTCTCTTTCGACAGTAAGGAAGAGCAGCAGGCCGCCCATGACCTCTTTCTGCTGACGACAAAGCCCGTGCTCTATGTTGCCAATGTCGATGAGGCCAGTGCCAAGAGCGGTAATGCCTATTCCAAGAAAGTAGAGGAGATGGCTGCCGAGGAAGGTGCTGAGGCTATGGTCATCGCCGCCAAGACGGAAGAGGATATCGCTTCGCTCGATACCTATGAGGACAAGAAGATGTTCCTCGATGAGCTTGGCCTGGAAGAGAGCGGTGTTAACCGACTCATCAAGAAAGCATATCATCTGCTGAATCTCCAGACGTTCATCACGGCCGGAGAGATGGAGGTGAAAGCCTGGACCTTCCATAAGGGATGGAAAGCACCGCAGTGTGCCGGCGTTATCCACACCGATTTCGAGAAGGGCTTCATCCGTGCGGAGGTCATCAAATACGAGGACTTCATCAAATACGGATCTGAGGCCGCTGTCCGCGAAGCCGGTAAGCTCGGCATTGAGGGCAAGGACTACGAGGTACAGGATGGCGACATCATGCACTTCCGCTTTAATGTATAGTTTATGCTGCAATTACTCAATTACATCGTATGGAATCCCGACCCGGTGATGCTTCACCTCGGCGGGCTTACCATCCGCTGGTATTCCATGTGCTGGCTTGTAGGCCTCGTCCTCGGCTATCTCATGATGCACCGGCTTTATAAGGATCAGAATATCCCCGATGAGAAATTCGATCCGCTGCTCCTTTATATCTTTGTCGGTATCCTCGTCGGTTGCCGTCTCGGTCATTGCCTCTTCTATGAACCGGAATATTTCCTTACTTCATGGGATCATATCATCGAGATGTTCTTGCCGATCCGCCATATGGCTGACGGCTCGTGGAAACTGACGGGTTATCAAGGCCTCGCCTCACACGGCGGCGTCGTCGGTATGATCATTGCCATCTGGCTCTACTGCCGCCATACAAAACTGTCGATGTGGGTGGTATTGGATAATTTCGGTATTGTCTCCGGCGTCGGCGCGATGTTCATCCGTCTCGGCAATCTTATGAACTCTGAGATCATTGGTAAGGTCACCGATGTGCCATGGGCATTTATCTTTGAGCGTGTCGACGGTTATCCCCGTCATCCGGGACAGCTCTATGAGGCGATAGCCTACGGTATCATCCTTCTTATCTCCGTGGCAATCTACAAGCACCGCGGACCGAAGAGCGTCGGTACGGGATTCTATTTCGGTTTCTGTCTGACGACGATCTTCACGTTCCGTTTCTTCATCGAGTATACTAAGGAGATTCAGGAAGCCTTCGAGGCCGGCCTGCCTTTCGATATGGGTCAGGTGCTCAGCGTGCCCCTCATTATCCTCGGTATCTGGGCAATGTGCCGGAAACCGAAAAAGAAAGATTCCATCAATTGACGAAATAAATTCTATCCGTTGATCGCCATATCGGCGAGGGAAAAATCCACTAACTCGGCGTATACGTCCGGTTGTTGATGACTGCTCATGAGACCCTCATGAACCATACACAACCGGAGGTATGCGCCGAGTGTCGTGATGGCATTCTGGTCTTTCAGCTTAGGATATTCAAACTCATGAAGGGAGCGCGGAAAGATATGGTTGCTGTTGTTGTCGAAATGGGTATGGATATACGACAGAATACCGCTCTTACGCTTGAAACGCTGCAGCCAGGCATGCATGAGCATGCGCCACTCGTCGACCATACGGATATCATAGACCATACGCTTAAAGGAAGAGAGCCCGAGGAAACTCTCATGGCCACTGTCGCAATAGCCTTTGATATGGATATCGGCAACACCGTATTTGCGCAGCCGCAGTTCGATATCCTCCATCTGGATATAGGCCTGGGCGGCACGCAGCAGACTCTGTTCACACGCTTCCAAGGTCACCTGATGGTCTTTCAGCGGTTGGGCGAAGAGTAGGGCGGGATCGGCGTTGAAATTGATGACGGGACAGAGGGCCGTATTCAACTCATAAGTTTGATATACTTGCATCGCTTATAGCTTTGACAGACTTCCGGCGCTTATCGCAGGGAGCGGCCTTCAAATTTCTCAATGGCAGCAATCCAGTCGGGCCATACTTCTACCGATTGTTCTTTCTCGAGGTCGTAGGCCACGATGATGGAGGTGCCTACGCATTTCACCTCTTTCGTCTCCGAGTCGATGAGGCGCTGTACAAGGGTGAAGCTCTTATGGCCGATATGGGTGACGGCGGTCTGTACTTCAATATGTTTGTCGGTAGTGTGGATCTGCTGAAGGAAGTCAGCGTCGATATGCGCGGTCACCGTGGCATGATTCTTATCTACATCGACGCCGATGGCATGGAAATAGTCCATCTTCGCGGTATCGTAATACTGGAAATAGATGGAGTTGTTGATATGTCCGAAGACATCCGCGTCGAAGAAACGGACCTGCAACGGGAAGTTATGATGAAACTGGATATCCATAAAATACAATCTTTTTGAGAATCAATAGGACAATGGGCGCTGCCATCCTATAAACGGATGGCAGATGGGTTATTTCGCCGGATGCTTGCGCGTGTAGATAGACAGATTATCGGAACATTTAAAGACAATCTTGTCGTGGGCTTCGATGGTGATCTTCTCCTTCGTGGCCGGATTGATACCCTGGCGTGCCGGTACTTCCTTGACGTAGAAATGACCGAAGTCGGGAATCGTCACGTCACCGTCTCCCTCACAGATATTGTCGGCGATGATGCCGAGGACCGTCTCTACATAGCGGGCGGCCTCTGCCTTCGTCGTGCCGCTCTTTTCTGCTACCGCAGCAATCAGTTGTGTCTTGTTCATTGTCTTCTGCTTTTAATTCGAGTGCAAAGATACAAAATATTTCGGTGGAAAAATAGAAAAAGCCGGAACATTTTCCTCAGCGGAAGATGTACCGGCTCTATTTCTAGTGTGTGATTTTGTCAATCAAAGAAGAAATGGGGCTTACTTGCCCATTTCCATGTTGTCGCTCACCTTGACAGCCTGTGCAATGCATGCTGCCACGACTGCGAGAATCATTAATGTTGTCATCATAATTGTTATCCTTTTTAATCTTTTATTTTGACCTCCGACGAGGTCTGTGTGTGTTATTTTTTTCTTTTGACATTGCAAAGTTACGAATTGTGTTCGATAACAACAAATATTTCCTGCATATTTTCCTAAAACAGCCTCATTACTTGACCTTAATCAAAAATATCTTGGATATTTCCTTAGAAAGGTGTATTCCGTTTGCTTCAGCATTTTCCTTACACGTATTCGGAGAAGTCGGTGAGGCGCATGTCGCCCTTGCGTAGGAGAGTGTCGTGGAAGGCGAGGGCGGCGCGCATGCTCTGAGGCTCGTGTCCGATGGGTGCGATATGCTTGAGATAGTCACGTAGGAGGGGACGGTAGTCGGGATGGGCGCAGTGCTCGATGATCTCATGAGCACGTCTGACGGGGCCTTTCCCACGGAGGTCGGCGACGCCCTGTTCGGTGACGATGACATCGACATCATGTTCGGTACTGTCTACATGGCAGCACATCGGAACGATGCTGGAGATCTTTCCACCCTTGGCCGTAGACGGCGTGGTGAAGATGGAGATATAGCCGTTGCGCTCGTAGTCGCAGCTGCCTCCGATGCCATTCATGAGTTTGGAGCCGCAGATATGGCTGCTGTTCTCGTTGCCGTAGATATCGCATTCCAGTGGCGTGTTGAGGGCGATGACGCCGAGGCGCCGGATGACCTCGGGAGAGTTGGCGATCTCGCTCTGACGGATCGTGAGATGCTGTTTGAAATAGCGGATATTCTCATAGACGCGCTGCAGGCACTCGTTGGTGACCGTCATGGCTGTGGCGGAGGCATTGGTGATGATTCCTTTCTCCATGAGGTCGATGGCGGCATCCTGTACCACTTCGGAGTAGACTTCGAAATGCGGGATCTTCGGGTCCTGTCCGAGGGCCTGGAGGACGGCATTTCCCGTGGCGCCGACACCGCTCTGCAGGGGCAGGAACTGTGGCGGGATACGTCCGGCGTCACGCTCAGCAACGAGGAATTCGGCGACATTCGTACCGATCTGTGTCGTCTCGGGCGTCAGCGGCTTGAAAGCGCGGGCCTCTTCGGGGATATTACAGTCGACGACGCCGACGATCTTCTTCGGGTCGATCTCGATATAGTCGTTGCCGACTTTGTCGTTGACATGGATGATGGGTATCGGCTGACGGGCGAAGCCGCACTCGCCGGGCTCGTAACAGTCGTGGAGGAGGCGTGCCACGGGAGAGTGGAAATGGTTGAACTCAAGGATGACACGCTTGGCCAGACGGGCGATGGTCGTAGCGATGCCGCCGGCACTCGTCAGACAAGCCTTGCAGACGTCATCGCCCTCCTCGATATCGCTGACCTCGATGATGGCCCAGTCGACGGTGCCGTAGAAGCCGTGACGCAGCCGCTCGGCCATGTGTCCGAGGTGCATGTCCTCATAGTCGATCTCCCCGAGGTTCGTATGGGTTCGGAAGTCCTTGTTGGTGGAGAAGGGCGCGCGGAACTTGATGGCATGGGCGTTGGCCATATCCCCCTCTACGCTCTGCAGGGAGGAGGCACCGGTGAGGATACCCACCTGAAACGGTTTTCCGGCATCATGCTCACGGATGGCCCGTTTGGAGAGTTCGCGGAAGACGGCCTTGGGGACGCCGTTGGGTGTGAATCCTCCCAGGGCGATATAGTCGCCGTCATTGATCATCGCTGCCCCTTCGGCAGCCGTTATTCTTGTGTACGCCATAGTTAGTTGTATTATAATTAGCGCAAAGATAAATAATTATTTGGTAAAAGGCAAAAAAAATACAAAAAATGACGGTTTTCCGACAGTAAAAAAATAATTATGCATTGTCCTTGCGTTTTTTTCGCTATATTTGCACATGGAAAGGCGGGGCAATGATCCCGTTGCAGGGGCCGTCCCTTGTGGCGGCCCGATGCCGGAACGGCATTCCATATTCGCATTGCGAATCGGCGTAAACGCCGACGGGCCGCCA
>JAQXXT010000117.1 GCA_029226205.1 Prevotellaceae bacterium | reverse complement strand
CAATACTTATGTCCGTCATCATTACATCGCCATGAGTTATGAGGCTGCCGCTATGTGGCAACAAGGCAAAAAGCCACAAGCCATTGCGCTCATGAGAGAGGCGGAAACGATCGCACGTAAATATGATATCAAGGATATGCTTCTGGAGGTTGAACAGAGACTTGCCGACTACGCCCGCCTCAGCGGGCAAAAGGAGCAGCAGCTCGCTTATCAGGAGAAAGCCATCGCCATACGTGAAAGTCTTCTCAACTACCGTCAACTCGCAAGACTGGGAGAGGTGAAATATCTCTCTGCCCTCAATGAGAAGACACAGGAAATTGACCGAATGCGGATGGATAGTGAACGTCAGCAATTGATCACGATCGCCGCCTGCCTCGTGGCTGTCCTCACTGCCTTCTTCCTTTTCTTCCTTCTCCGCTCCTACCGTCGTATCCGCGAAAGCAACCATGCCCTCTATGAGAAAAACATGCAACTCATCAAGAATGCTGACGACAAACGAAAGGAATCGCTGGAGAAATATGCCGGCAGTTCCCTGAAGAACGAGGAGAAGGAACGTCTCATGCAACAAATCAACCATGTCATGAACGAGACGGAGCATCCTTTCTCCCCCGACTTCTCCATTGAGCAGTTGGCTACGCTATGCCAGTCTAAATATAAATATGTGTCACAGGTTATCCACGAACAGACCGGCTATAACTTCAATCAATATCTCAACTCCTTCCGTATACAGGAGGCCTGCCGCCGCATGAAAGACCAAGAGCAGTACGGACGTTACACCCTCGAAGCCCTCGCCAACAGCATCGGCTTTAAGTCGCGCTCCGCCTTCATCGCCTCTTTCAAAAAGAACACCGGGCTCTCTCCTTCCGAATTCCTTAAAATCGTCAGAGAATAACCACCCTGCCAACGACGGTATCGTATTGTCCCATTTCCGGTAACCTTTTGTCCTTCCATATCCTATTTTCTGAAACTCAAACATCCGCGAACAGCAAAGCTGCGGCGTTCTCCTTCTTGTTTCTTACTTTTGCATGCAAAAAGATAAAACAGGAAACTTATGGTGAGAAAAAGAATGATAATCCTCAGCCTGCTGCTCTGCTCCGGTATGGCCGCCGGCTATTCCCAAACGCTATCCCTGAGAAAAGGACACAGCATCGCACGGCAATTTCTCAATGAGAAGATGAACAGTACTTTCTCCGGCAAATGGCAGGAGAGATATTTCGGTGACGGAAAACTCATGATCGTCAACCGCGGTGACAACGACGGCTTCGTCATCATCCGCAGCGACGGCGACAACCATACCATTCTCGGATATGCCGAACACGGACATATCAACACGGAAGCCATGCCTGAGAATCTCAGATATTGGCTGCAATGCTATGCCGCAGAAAATGAACCGACAACACTCTCGTATTCCAGCAATAACCATGAATACACAGCTCACGCTCCATTACTTGCTACTATCGCTTGGGACCAGAACAGTCCCTACAACCTGATGACGCCATACTACGTGGGAACGACGCATGCCGCCACAGGCTGTACCGCCACCGCTATGGCACAGATTCTCTATTATCATCACTGGCCCTTGCAAGGTAAGGGGACCGTGTCGTATTCTTGTTCCACACTCAACAACGCCACATTAGAAACTGATCTATCCAAAGATATATATCATTGGGATGCCATGAAAACACAGTATAACATCCCGGGACAAGAAGACAGTGACGAAGCCCGGCAGGCCGTGGCACTGCTCATGCGCGACTGTGGCTATGCTATCCACATGCTCTACGGCGCACAGATCGGTGAGACTGGCGTAACGCCGTCACAATATGTACAGGCCATGGGCTTCGATGCACGCACGGGCCTCTTCATCTGGCAGGCTGTGGACAGCAAAGGCAGTAATCTCTATGCCGGCATCGACACGCCGCTGGCCGTGGAGGATCTCACCGTTAAGGCTGATGCTACCGATAAGAAAGCCGCTATCACCTGGAACGCTCCGAAGGGCGGACAGCACGGTGGTTATATCGGCAGTTCATTGCAATATGTCGTCTTTGAATATTTCCCGAATGAGACGGAGAAATCCAAGAAACTGAAGATCATTACTACGACAACAGATCACAGTGGTGTCTTCGCTCAGGACAGTGATCATCAGGCTAATCACTATATCGGCGTGATGCCAATGACGAGTAAGGGAGCCGGTGACATTCTGTTGCGAAACGTTATCCTCGGAAAGCCCTATGATCTGCCCTACCGGGAATCCTTCAAGAACGGCGCTGAGACGACCGATCTGTGGACGGCGGACGCGTCCTCTTCCGATGGCAACTGGAGTGAGGCACAGAGCGACAACAGCTATCAGGCTGAGGATGGCGACAACGGTTTCGCACGCTTCTGGTACGGCGGCTACGGCGGCGCTCTCTCTGCATGGCTCACCACGCCGAAGTTCGCCCTCGCCGATGGCGCAAAGGTCTCCTTCTGGGTTTACAAGGGCGTTTCGGCCAATGGCTCCGTCAATCCGTCCCTCTCCGTTTGGCAGAATACCGATGACGGTGAATATCTGCAGCTCGGTGACTCCATCGACGTGACGAAGGCTGACAAAGCCGGATGGGTAGAGGTGACGCTCCCGCTGAACTACAGCGCAGGCGCACACTACGCCACCCTCCGCTTCATCGCTAAGGGCTATGCTTATCCCGATATGATTCTCATCGACAATATCACCGTCGGTGACAAGGAGGCTACAGGCATCTCGGCCCTTCATCCGACAAATACTACCGGTGTGGTACGCTACCGCCTCGACGGCACACGTGAGACGCGGCAACGTCCTGCCTCCGGCATCTATATTGAACGTACAAACAAACAGGCTCATACAGTATTGGTTAAGTAATCGTTTTTGAGTTTTGTTGTTGTAGGCGGTACGGATTCGTCCGTGCCGCCTTTTTTATATCCTACAGATACGATTCATAAACAAGTCATTTACGTGAGCTATCTCATTGAGATAATTTTTTATCTCAGTTAAATAAAAAATTATCTCAGTCATTTAGAATCACCATTCAACAACCTTACGGTCGACTCGTTTTTGTTTTTGATGTTTTTGTAAAAACATTGCCGCGAAAGCCCTTGTCGCATCATCATGTTTTTTATCGTTTTCTTGGTATTTTCGCTGAAATTCCGTAAATTTGCACCGTATTTCAAGAATCATCATGTCTGATAAGAAGATAACGACCAATGAGCAGTTTGAACAGGTGCTGGCGGAATGCCGAAGCCTCTTCAAGAAAAAGCTCTACGACTATAAGGCATCGTGGCGCATGCTGCGGCCCTCGTCACTCACGGACCAGCTCTTCATCAAGGCCAAGCGCATCCGCAGCCTTGAGATCAAAGGCGAGAGCTGGGTCGGCGAAGGAATACGGCCGGAGTTCGTCGCCCTCATCAACTATGGCCTCATCGGTATCATCCAGCTCCGCAAGGGCTTCGTTGACCATGTCGACATCAGCAATGACGAGGCGCTCGAGCTCTATGACGACTGTGCCGCTGAAGCGCTGGCCCTCATGAAGCGCAAGAACCACGACTACGACGAGGCTTGGCGCGACATGCGCGTGACGAGCTATACCGACTTCATCCTCACGAAGATTGAGCGTATCAAGGAGATCGAGGACCATGCGGGAAAGACCGTCGCCTCTGAGGGTATCGACGCCAACTACCTCGACATCGTCAACTATGCCGTCTTCGGCGTCATTAAACTGACAGAACAGGAAGAGGCCGAAGGAAAGCCCGCTGTAAAGGAGGACACGAAAGCGTGAAGACCGTCAAGATCATCCTCGTCAATCTCTGCCGCCTTATCCTGGCGCTGACATTCGTCTTCTCGGGATTCGTGAAAGCCATCGACCCGTTGGGCACGCAGTATAAGCTGCAGGATTATCTCACGGCGCTGAATCTGCAAGGCGTCATTCCCGATTTCCTCACGCTCCTCACCGCCATCGCCCTCGCGGCCATCGAACTGACGATGGGCATCATGATCCTCTTCGCCATCGAGCGCCGCCGCATCTCGAAATTCGTCGTGGCTTTCATGACCGTCATGACACTCATCACCGTATGGATCTTCATCGCCAACCCCGTGAAGGACTGCGGTTGTTTCGGCGATGCCATCCACTTGACAAACGGACAGACACTCGGGAAGAATATCATTCTCCTGATCTGCGCCATCATCGTCGCCCGCTGGCCGCTGCTCATGCCACGGCTCATCTCGAAGACGAATCAGTGGATTATCACGAACTATACCCTCCTCTATATCCTCGCCACGAGTGCGTGGTGTCTCTGGGACCTGCCGACATTCGACTTCCGGCCCTATCATCTCGGCGCCAACATCCCGAAAGGAATGGCAATACCGAAGGGTGCCCCACAGCCGAAGTTCACGACGACATTCATCCTCGAGAAACACGGAGTAAAGAAAGAGTTTACGCTCGACAACTACCCCGACTCGACATGGACGTTCATCGACAGTAAGACGGTGCAGACGGCGCCGGGATATGTGCCGCCGATCCATGACTTCTCCATCGAGGATCAACAGGGCAACGATATCACGCAGCAGGTGCTCAGCCGCAAAGGCTACTGCTTCCTGCTTATCATGCCACATCTCGAACAGGCCGACCAAAGTCAGTTTGGCGATATCAACGAGATCTACGACTATGCCGTCGATCACCATTATCCCTTCTACTGTCTTACGGCCAGCGACCAGAAGGCACAGAAGCAATGGGAGGATATGACGGGCGCGGAATACCCGTTCTACACCTGTGACGAGACAACGCTGAAGACTATCGTCCGCAGTAATCCCGGACTCGTCCTCCTCAAGGATGCCACCGTCATCGGCAAATGGAGCCATAACCGGTTGCCGAAAGAACTGATGAGCGGTAAGCCTCTCAACAAGCTCTCCATCGGAAAGCTCAACCGCGACAGCATCGCCAAGCGTCTCACCGAGATTCTTCTGTGGTATGTGCTGCCTCTCTTCCTCCTCACTCTCGTCGACAGACTGTGGGAACACCGTAGGGACTTGATTCATCATGTTCCGAAAGAAACGGGGAATGAATAATGAATATTTTTGTTTCACATAAAAAACAATAAGACAATGAGAAAGAAAATTGTAGCAGGCAACTGGAAAATGAACATGAACCTGCAGGATGGCGTCGCTCTCGCCAAGGAAATCAATGCAGCATGTGCTGCCGACAAGCCCAACTGTGGCGTTATCGTCTGCACACCGTTCATCCACCTGGCTTCCGTAGCTCAGGTCCTCGATCAGAATGTCGTCGCCCTCGGTGCTGAGAACTGCGCCGACAAGGCAAAGGGTGCTTACACCGGTGAGGTCAGCGCTGAGATGGTAAAGAGCACGGGTGCTCAGTATGTCATCCTCGGCCACAGCGAGCGCCGTCAGTACTATCACGAGACTCCGGAAATCCTGAAGGAGAAGGTCCAGCTGGCTCTCGCCAATGGTCTGAAGGTCATCTTCTGCTGCGGTGAGACGCTCGAGGAGCGTGAGGCTAACAAGCAGAACGACGTCGTCAAGGCAGAGCTCGACGGCAGTGTCTTCAACCTCTCCGCTGACGAGTGGAAGAACATCGTTCTGGCTTACGAGCCGATCTGGGCCATCGGTACCGGCAAGACCGCTACCTCCGACCAGGCAGAGGAGATGCTCGCTTACATCCGTTCCATCGTTGCTGAGAAGTATGGCAAGCAGGCTGCTGAGGATACCACAATCCTCTACGGTGGTAGCTGCAAGCCGGGCAACGCTAAGGAGCTCTTCGCTAAGCCCGACATCGACGGTGGTCTCATCGGTGGCGCTTCTCTGAAGGCTGCTGACTTCAAGGCTATCATCGACGCCTGGAAGTAATTCCTTCCCAAACCCATGACCCCTCCCCCACCAACGGCGGGAGGGGCCTTTTCATGAATGTTTTAGCTCTGAGAAAATGAAATATTGGTTTACGTTACTCGTTCTGGTCTGTTGTCCTCTCACTGCCGTTCACGCGCAGTCCTTCCTCGACCATATCCGTCAGAAAGTACAGGGACAGGGTACGATTACGGTAACCGAAAATGCGGCCATCGACAATCTCGTCAATGGCAAACCTCAGTCCAATACCTATGTGCCGTCGACGAAAGGAAATGCTTCCTCTTCTGAGACCCGCCGCAACACTACAACAACCGGAAAGAATACATACACCCCATCCTACTCCTCTGTACCGCAGACCCCGAAGACGCCGCAGACAGCAACGACACAGAACGGACAGGAAAAACAAAAAAAACTCAGCAAGGCTGAGCGAAAGAAATTAGAACAGCAGGAACTGCAGCGTGAACAGGAACTGGCCCGTCAGCAAGAGATCGCACGCCAGCAGGAGATCGCACGCCAACAAGAAATTGCACGGCAACAGGAGATTGCACGCCAGCAGGAACAAGAGCGTCAGGCGGCCCTCGAGAAAGAGCGTCAGGCTGCACAACAGCAGATCGCCGAACATGAGCGTGCTGAGAGAGCTGCCGCCGAGCGCAGAGCTGCTGCCGAGCGCAAGGCTGCCGCTGAACGGAAGGCCGCCGCAGAGCGCAAAGCCGCTGAGGATGATGTCAACTTCGATATCCCCACCGTCGACATGCGTAAGAAAGTCATGCGCGGTTCACATAAAGTTACAGGCTATCGTGTGCAGGCTTTTGCCGGTGGCAACAGTCGTGCCGACCGTGTCAAGGCCGAACAGATCGGTAACATGATTAAGATGCGGTTCCCCGACCAGCCCGTTTACGTCCATTTCTATTCCCCGCGCTGGATCTGCCGCGTTGGCAACTTCCGTTCACAAGGTGAAGCCATGCGTGTACTCCGTCAGGTGAGAGCCATGGGCTGCAAGGGTGCCTGCCTCGTAAAGGGTAAGATTACCGTACAATATTAATAAGGTATATATATAATAAGGTGTACCTCCTATTCAGGACAAAAATAAATAACAGATGAATCCAGAAACAGATTTCCGTGATGGCCTCGACAAGCTCGCCGCCGATTATAAAGATATCCTCCAGACGCTCGGTGAAGATCCTGAGCGTGAGGGACTGTTGAAGACTCCGATGCGTGTGGCAAAAGCCATGCAGATTCTCACGCGCGGCTATTTCCAGGACCCGCATAAGGTACTCACCGACGCCCTCTTCGAAGAGAAATACGACCAGATGGTCATTGTGAAAGATATCGATGTATTCTCACTCTGCGAACATCACATGCTGCCGTTCTATGGCAAGTGTCATGTGGCCTATATCCCTAACGGCAAGATCACGGGTCTAAGCAAGATCGCTCGTGTCGTGGATATCTACAGCCATCGTCTGCAGGTGCAGGAGCGCCTCACGCAACAGATCAAGGATTGTATCCAGGAGACGCTGAAGCCACAAGGCGTCATGGTCGTCATCGAGGCCAAGCATATGTGCATGCAGATGCGTGGCGTAGAGAAGCAGAACTCTATCACCACCACCTCTGATTACAGTGGCGTATTCAACAGCCTCAACACGCGCCAGGAGTTCATGAGCCTCCTCCGCGGCGAGAGTAAGAGAATATAATAAAGAAAAGCCAGCATCCTATTGCAGGGGCCGTCCCTTGTGGCGGCCCGCCGTCGGAACGACGGATTTCTTAACAATTTCCATACATCCGACCTAACGGTCGGCGGGCCGCCACAAGGGACGGCCCCTGCAAATCGATCAAAGAATATTAGAATGTATGAAGTTTATCAGTTGGAATGTCAACGGGCTGCGTGCCTGTGTCAATAAAGGCTTCAAAGAGAGTTTTGAAAGCCTTGATGCCGATTTCTTCTGTCTGCAAGAGACAAAGATGCAGGAGGGACAACTCGACCTGCAGTTCCCCGGTTACGAGAGTTACTGGAACTATGCCGAGAAGAAAGGCTATAGCGGTACTGCGATCTATACGAAGCACAAGCCCCTCACGGTTACGAAGGGTATCGGTATTGAAGAGCACGATCACGAAGGACGTGTCATCACGCTCGAATATCCCGACTATTATCTCGTCACCGTCTATACGCCGAACAGTCAGGACGGACTCCGCCGCCTTGATTACCGTATGACGTGGGAGCGTGACTTTCAAAATTATCTCCATGAACTTGACAAGAAAAAGCCTGTCATCGTCTGTGGCGATATGAATGTCGCCCATGAGGAGATCGATATCAAGAATCCAAAGACGAATCATAAGAATGCCGGCTTCACCGATGAGGAGCGCCAACAGATGACGACACTCCTCGGCAACGGTTTCACGGATACGTTCCGTTATAAATATCCCGATGAAGTTACCTACAGCTGGTGGAGCTACCGCTTCCATGCCCGTGAGAAGAATGCAGGCTGGCGCATCGATTACTTCCTCATCTCCGACCGTCTTCGTGACCGTCTCGAAGATGCGAAAATCCATACGGAAATCATGGGCAGCGATCACTGTCCCATTGAGCTGGATCTAAAATAGAAACCTCTCCCACCGTAGGGTGCGGCCCTTGTGGCCGTGCTAACGCCACACAAGTCCTATCAAAAATTTCTTTCCTGGGTAGGACGGCCCCCAGGGCCGCACCCAACGGGGAGGGTAGGACGGCCACAAGGGCCGCCCCC
>JAQXXT010000116.1 GCA_029226205.1 Prevotellaceae bacterium | reverse complement strand
TTGATGTAGGATGAAGATGATATACAACAAGAAACCGGTGCCAATGTTCGAAACAAAGTTGCGGTTTGATGTAGGATGAAGATGATATACAACCAGTCTATCCTCGGCAGTAAGACCATCCCCGTTGCGGTTTGATGTAGGATGAAGATGATATACAACATCGTGCGCCAGCTTCTCTGCGTTCTCGTAGTTGCGGTTTGATGTAGGATGAAGATGATATACAACGCGTCAAATAATATTGCCAACTGCTGGAAGGTTGCGGTTTGATGTAGGATGAAGATGATATACAACTTTCCGTGTCAAAGCTGCCATTATTAGAGCCACTTCAAGCCTTGAATGAAAAAAATCTTTCATTTTATTTTGGTGTATTGAAATAAATTATTATCTTTGCAACGGATCATTCCTCGCAAGAGGTTTGGACCCCACATTCAGAGACAGGGTACCAACTCACATGTCGGCTCGTATGAGCGCAGGCTTCGGGTTGCTGCTCTGTCTCTTTTTTATATGAGTCTCATTGTTGCGGTTTGATGTAGGATGAAGATGATATACAACGTTATACCCACGAAAGAAATTAAGCCAGCAGTTGCGGTTTGATGTAGGATGAAGATGATATACAACACGAAGACAGATATATTCCTGCTCACCCTGTTGCGGTTTGATGTAGGATGAAGATGATATACAACGCGTCAAATAATATTGCCAACTGCTGGAAGGTTGCGGTTTGATGTAGGATGAAGATGATATACAACCAAAAGAAGATTCTTCATTCTGTGGATTTGGTTGCGGTTTGATGTAGGATGAAGATGATATACAACTCTTTGCTGATTAAGAACAATATGCAAACGTTGCGGTTTGATGTAGGATGAAGATGATATACAACTTATGATAGCAAAATTCGTTAAAGGTCAGGGTTGCGGTTTGATGTAGGATGAAGATGATATACAACCATGCAGAAGTTGCAGACCGACAATTCCACGTTGCGGTTTGATGTAGGATGAAGATGATATACAACCTCGTCCCATGATCCCCTATACAGTAGCGGTTGCGGTTTGATGTAGGATGAAGATGATATACAACGAACGTATGTCATCATCGACAATGCCGGAGTTGCGGTTTGATGTAGGATGAAGACGATATACAACCTTGAAGCAATGAACACCGACGACATCATCGTTGCGGTTTGATGTAGGATGAAGACGAAATACAATAGGAAACAATAACAGAATATTAAATATACAAGATAATGGAAAAGGAAAAGAAACAGGACAAGAACCAAGTTGTCGTTATCAAGACCGATCATAGTGGGAAGGAGAACGAGAATGTAGAATATATGGCGATTCCCGAGAATGAAACTCCGGGGGGGGCGGCAGGATCATTGAAGCCTTTTTCAAAAAAGGAAAGAGGTTGTTTTTCTTCTTGGCTAGTTGTTTTTTTGAATTTATCACTTATATCATTATTGAAATAAGAGGATGGAAAGCGAGTAAGGAGCTAAGAAAGGCTATGCTTGAAATGGCTCATGTATTTTATGATGCTATAAGAAAAGGCTGCAATATTAAGCATCTCAATAGGATGTTGAAAGAGTTTAAAAATGAATTAGACAACGCTGATAACATTCAAGGGTGATCATGTTCATTTTGGAATATGATAAATCATGTCCCTACGTGGCTGTCACAATGATAAAATGATTTTTGTCTTATGTTGAATAAAGATTTTTATGATGATCCCCGTGATTTGGAGATTGCGGAACTGAAAATGACCATCAGCAAGTTTAAGGAGTATGACCAACATCGCAAGGAATATTACCAGGAGGTGATAGAAGATAATCGGCGGATGAAGGAGATGCTTTATGGAACGAATGGTGGGAAAAACATTATCCAAGAAAACAAGAAACTGCAGGAAGAGTTGGATGACGTGAAGAACTTGCTTCATGCCTTCCCGCTCTCTGAGGAGAAACTGCATGAGATGATCCTGACCCTTCAGAAGAAGATTCACAACTATCGTGACGTGATTGCATATGGTCATTTGAAAATCTCTGAGCTCTCGGAAGAGCAGATCGCGGAGATCGCCAAGCAGGTGGAAGACATGAAGGCGTATAATAAATATGAGAAGTTGGAAAAGGCTTACGCGAAGTTGAGGGAGGACTATGACAAACTGGTCTATGAGATATCCGTGTTGAGACAAAAGACGCAAGGTTAGTAGGGGCTGTGAGTTTGAAGACGAAAACCGGGATATTGTTGAAGACGAAAACCGGGAAAAACAAGATAAAAACCGTGATGCGCCAGTTTATTACTTTTTTTTGCTCACTGATGGCGCAGCAGGGCCCCGAAAGGGCCCAACATGATTAACCCCGGGCGGAGGGGGCACGAGCGTAGCGAGGGCTCCCTCTGCCCGGGGAGAAAGGCGCCTCTCCTATGGACTCGTCCCCGGAGGGGGCGAACGTCGGCGGCAGTGTGGTAGTCGTTCGCCTAGGTGTGGCTGATGTTCGCCCCCACCGGGGACGACAGGGAGGCGGGGATGGGGAGACCCCGTGCGCCCGTGCCGTCCTGTCCGCCGCTATCGCGTCGTCCAGTCCGTCACGGGTGCACGGGGTTAATCGTGTTGGCCCCCTCCGGGGACCTCACTGCGCCGGGAGTGCGGGGGTAGTGTGGGGGAATATTGATGATCATTGATGCGATGCCTTGGCATCGATTGACGGGTATCGGTGTCAACAATTGCGCCAATGTCTCCTTCAATACTCATCAATAATAAAAAAGTGGATTATTGTTTTGCGGTATTCAAATAAAAAGATTATCTTTGCAAAAAATAGTAGCTTATGGGAAAGTTTATCAATCCTTTTACCGATATTGGTTTCAAGCGGATCTTTGGACAAGAAGTCTCCAAGCCTCTTCTCTTAGATTTTCTGAATAATCTGTTGAAAGGAGAGAGGACGATTACGGATCTCCGTTTTCTCGATAAGGAACAACCGTCGGACTATCGTGAAGACCGCTCGCTTATTTACGATATCTATTGTGAGACAGATACCGGTGAGAAGATTATTGTAGAGATGCAGAACAAGGAACAACCCTATTTCGCTGACCGCTGCCTGTACTACTATTCTCAGGCCGTCGCTCGCCAAGGAGAGAAGGGATCCGAATGGGATTATCATATCAATGCCGTTTACTTGGTAGCATTCGTCAACTTCCACATGGACGGGTTGGGGGATAACTTCCGTACAGATGTTGTATTGATGAACAGACAGAGAAAGGAAATATTCTCCAATAAGGAGCGATTTATCTTCCTCCAACTCCCCGTTTTCAATAAGGAGGCGGATGAGTGCAATAATGATTTCGAACGTTGGATTTTTGTATTGAAGAATATGGAAATATTAGATAGAATGCCGTGGGTTGCTAAGAACTCCGTCTTCCATAAGCTGGCAGAGATTGGAGAGGTAAGTAATATGACAAAGGAAGAGCGTATCAAGTATGATGCCGCTCTGCGTCATTTCCGTGACACCCTGAACGTTATGCGTGGTGCCGAAGAAAAAGGTCGCCAACAGGGATTGTTGGAGGGACAGCGTTCTGCGAATCAGAATACTGCTAAGAAACTATTGTCAATGGGATTATCTGTGGAACAAATATCTATGGCAACGGGACTAACGCCCGACGAAATAGAGAAATTGAAATAAGGAGGAAATGGCAATGGACAACACGGACCGACACGGACAAAAAAATCAAGACTTGTATTGCGTCTGTGTGATGTTGAAGAAGAAAACCGGGAAATTGTTGAAGAAGAAAACCGGGAAATTGTTGAAGAAGAAAACCGGGAAAAACAAGATAAAAACTGTGATGCGCCAGTTTATTACTTTTTTTTGCTCACTGATGGCGCAGCAGGGCCCCGAAAGGGCCCAACATGATTAACCCCGGGCGGAGGGGGCACGAGCGTAGCGAGGGCTCCCTCTGCCCGGGGAGGAAGGCGCAGCGCCCTCGAAGAGGGCAAGAGTGGTTAGCCCCAGTCGCACGGGACGTGATGGACGGAGCGATAGCGACGACCATCACGGACCGGGCGACTGGGGTTATATATCGATCACGGGAACCGTCCTCGAAGAGGGCGAACCCTTGGGGAAATGGCAATGGTTAGTCACGGGAGATATTTGTTGGCAACGGTTCTCACGGATTTCCACGAATGTTTTTTGATTCCCTAGGGTTCGCCCTCTTCGAGGACGGTTGCGTGGATGGGATGGTCACCCCCAAGCAGGGCGGAATGCTCACTGTCGTTCGCATTCCGTCCTGCTTGGGGCTAACCATTCTGGCCCTCTTCGAGGGCCCTGGCGTGGCAGTCGTTTGCCCCCTTGGGCAGTGTCTGACGACCCAAAGAAGAGTAAGCCCTCTTCGAGGGCCCTGGCGTGGCAGTCGTTTGCCCCCTTGGGCAGTGCCTGACGACCCAAAGAAGAGTAAGTCCTCTTTAAGGGTTCTGGCGAGGCAGTCGTTCGCCCCCTCCGGGGACGACAGAGTGGCAGAGATGGGGAACCCCCGTGCGCCCGTGCCGTCCTGTCCGCCGCTATCGCGTCGTCCAGTCCGTCACGGGTGCACGGGGTTAATCATGTTGGCCCCCTCCGGGGGCCTCACTGCGCCGAGTGCGGGGGGAATATTGATGATCATTGATGCGATGGCTTGCCATCTCTTGACGGGTATCGTCGCCTCTCACAGCGCCAATGTATTGATGATATTATTGATGAATATTGATGGAGCCATTCCAACAGATAATATCCGGTGCGGAACATGCTGAATCATGTCCCCACATAATTTATTCTATCTTTTTTATTTTCTTTTTTGGTCTTTTCAAGAATAATCGTTACTTTTGCACAATGAAAGTTTATTGTGCAAGCCATGCACGGTAATCATAAAGAGAACAAGGAACATGTCAATATCGAAAACAAGACAGAAGCTGGTGGATGTAGCCCGGCAGTTGTTTGCCAAGAATGGCATCAACAACACCACGATGAACGACATTGCCGTTGCGTCGGGGAAGGGTCGTCGTACGCTGTACACTTATTTCAAGAGTAAGGAGGATGTTTATTATGCCGTCATAGAGAGTGAGCTGGAGCGTCTTTCTGACAAGTTGGATGAGGTGGCAGCGAAGAAGATGCCACCCCAGGATAAGATCATAGAGCTCATCTATACCCATCTGAGTATGATCAAGGAGACGGTGGTACGCAATGGTAACCTTCGTGCGGAGTTCTTCCGTAATATCTGGATGGTGGAGAAAGTCCGTAAGAACTTCGACGAGGATGAGATCGAGCTCTTCCGTAAGGTCTATTCCGAAGGGAAGGCCGATGGTGAGTTTGATATTGAGAATGTGGACCTTGTGGCCGACATCACGCATTATTGTATCAAGGGTCTGGAAGTCCCGTTCATCTATGGCCGCATCGGTCACGGGTTGAGTGTGGAGGACAGTAAGCCGTTGGTGGCGAAGGTCGTCTATGGCGCTTTGGGCAAGAATGTGTATGTCAGTCCGAACGTGATCCATCGAGACAAGTAAGATTATTAATTTATTCATCATATTAAAACATTAACAACAATGGGATTATTAACAGGAAGAACAGCCCTGATCACAGGAGCTGCCCGCGGTATTGGTAAAGCTATCGCGCTGAAGTTCGCCGAGGAAGGTGCAAACATCGCATTCACGGACCTCTTCATCGATGAGGAGCATGGTGGTCTGGCCACAGAGCGTGAGATCGCTGCCAAGGGCGTGAAGTGCAAGGGCTATGCCAGCAATGCTGCCGACTTCGCACAGACGGCAGATGTCGTTGCCAAGGTGAAGGAAGAGTTCGGCTCTATCGATATCCTCGTCAACAATGCCGGTATCACGAAGGACGGCCTCATGCTCCGTATGACCGAGCAGCAGTGGGATGCCGTCATCGCCGTGAACCTGAAGAGTGCCTTCAACTTCATCCACGCTTGTGTGCCGGTGATGATGCGTCAGCGCAAGGGTTCTATTATCAATATGGCCTCTGTCGTCGGTGTCCATGGCAATGCCGGACAGTGCAACTATGCCGCTTCTAAGGCCGGTCTGATCGCCCTTGCCAAGTCTATCGGTCAGGAGATGGGTCCCAAGGGCATCCGTGCCAACGCCATCGCTCCGGGCTTCATCGATACCGCTATGACGCAGGCGCTGCCCGACAATATCCGTCAGGAGTGGGTCAAGAAGATTCCTCTCCGTCGTGCCGGCAGTACGGATGATATCGCCAACACAGCCCTCTATCTGGCTTCTGACCTCAGCAGCTATGTCTCCGGTCAGGTTATCCAGGTTGATGGTGGTATGAATATGTAATCTATCCTTCCGTCCTCCGGCACGCTACGGATTCCGGAGGACGGATGCGCTCTGTTGATTGGCTTTATTGGATAAGACCTATCTGTTGAATACGATCTATTATACAATCTGCTGTATATTATCTATTATACATTATATAATTAGGATCAATGACTGAGCCATTACAAGTACTTTATGAAGATAACCATATCATCGTTGTCTACAAGCATGCCGGTGAGATCGTCCAGGGCGACAAGAGTGGCGACGAGCCTCTCTCGGAGCGTGTGAAGCAATATCTCAAGGAGAAATACCAGAAGCCGGGGAATGTGTTCCTCGGTGTCGTCCATCGTCTTGACCGTCCCGTGCAAGGCATTGTCATCTTTGCGAAGACCTCGAAGGCCACGTCACGGTTGAATGACATGTTCCGCCATGGTGATATCCATAAGACTTACTGGGCTATCGTGAAGAACCGTCCCGCAGAGCCGGAGGCGTTGCTGACGAACTGGATCACGCGCAACGAGGTGAAGAACAAGAGCTACGCCTTTGATGAGGCCGTCCCCTTTTCCAAGGAAGCGAGACTGCGCTACCGTCTCCTTACGGAAGGCGACAATTACTGTCTGTTGGAGGTGGAGTTGATGACGGGCCGTCATCATCAGATCCGTTGTCAGCTGGCGCATATCGGCTGTCCCATCAAGGGCGATCTGAAATATGGAGCCCCGCGCAGCAATCCCGATGGCAGTATCTCTCTCCAGGCCCATCATATCGAATTTGAACACCCCGTCTCTCATCAATATATTGACATTACCGCTCCGTTGCCCGCAGATCCGTTATGGCAGGCACTGGCAGCCCGGTTGTAGTTTTTGGTTTATTTGATTTCAAGCATGCACAAACGACTGAAGTGGATTGGCATCATTCTCGTGTCACCGATCTTATTGGTGATCCTCTTGGCTGTATTGCTCTATGTCCCTCCTGTCCAGAACTGGGCGGTGAAGGAGGTGGCAGCCTATGCCTCCCGTCATACGGGGATGGATATCCATGTTGATCATGTCCATCTCGTCTTTCCTCTCGATCTTGGTGTCGACGGTGTCCGTGTGCTGCAGCAGAACGACTCTCTGCCGCAGGTGAAAGACACGCTGGCTGATATCGCCCATCTCCGGGCCGATGTGCAGTTGCTTCCGCTCTTTAAGAAACAGGTGATGGTGGATGCCCTTGACTTCCACCGCATGAAGGTCAATACGAGTACCCTCATCCATACCACGCGTATCAGCGGTCAGGTCGGCACATTGACATTGAAAGCCCATGGCATCGACTTAGGAAAGGAACATGTCAATGTCGACGGCGTGCAGCTCGCCGATGCCCGTCTGCGTGTGGAACTCAGTGATACCGTTCCCAAGGATACCACGCCGAGCAAGAATTTCTGGAAGATCGCCATCCGTCATCTGAAGATCCATAACACTGATTTCGCCCTCCATCTGCCCGGTGACACCCTCGTCGTGGCTTGTCATTTCGACCGTACATGGGGTCAGCAGGCTTATCTCGACCTCTTTAAGAATCTCTATACCGTTCAGCAACTCGACTGGACAGGTGGTGCCTTCCATTTCGACAACCGTTACAAGACGCACACGCGCAAGGGAATTGACTTTGCCCATCTTGGCCTCAATGCCCTCACGCTGCGTGCCGACTCCTTCTATTATTGTGACAGTAAGATCAACGTCAAGGTCCGCCAGGCGAAGTTCAAGGAGCAGAGTGGCATTGCCGTCAACGATTTCCATGGCATCTTCAGCATGGACTCCACGATGATCTCCCTGCCGCGGCTCTATCTCCGTACCCCTTATTCCTTTGTACAAGGGAAATTCTATATGGACAGTAATGCCTTTGCCAACCATGATCCCGGAAAGGTGGAGGCGAATATCCTCGGACAGATCGGCAAACTGGATCTGATGTTCTTCATCGATGGTATGCCCCGTGGATTCTGGACGCGGTGGCCCGACCGGCCGCTGTCACTGAGCGGACAGCTCCGTGGCAACCTTCAGCTGGCCCGTTTCGAGAACCTCACCGTCTCGCTTCCCACGGCCTTCTGGCTCCATGCCAATGGCTTCGTCGGCTCACTCACCGATCCTGCCCGGTTCTATACGCGTGTACGACTGAAAGGTCGCACGAATCATCTTGACTTCGTGCGCGCCTTCCTGCCGTCGTCGTTGAACCAGCAGCTCCTCCTTCCCCGTATCACGATCGATGGTTACGGCGAATACCGTGACAAGCGTGTCGCCGCCAATGTCGTCGTAGGCGAGGGCAGGGGCCATGTCCATGCCGTCGGGAAGATCGACTTGCGCCATATGGCCTATGCGGCGAAAGTCAACGCCACGAATCTCGCCGTGACCCATTTCTATAAGGGCCTCTCCGTGAAGCCGTTCACGGGTATCGCCGAAGTCCGTGGAGTAGGGACCGACGTGTTCTCCCCACAAACGAAGCTGCAGGCGAAGGCCCGTGTCGTGCGTTTCGGCATCCCGGGATATAACCTCGACCATATCAACCTCCAGGCCCATCTCGCCGGTGGCCGTGCCCATGTTGTCGCCGACAGTCATAATGCCCTGTTGCAAGGCTTGCTGACCCTCGACGCCCTCATCCCGCACAGCAGGAAGATCGAGGCCACGCTCTCTGCCGATATCCGCCGTGCCGACCTCTATCATCTCGGACTTTACAATTCACCCCTCATCGTCTCCCTCTGCGGAACAGTCAATGTCGCTTCCGACCTGAAGGACCATCATCTCCTCCAGGGCATGCTCAGTGATATGACCGTGCGGGATACCGCCCATGTCTACCGTCCCGATGATGTCAATATGGATGTCAAGACGACGCCGTCGCTCACCCATGCCATCGTCGACTGTGGTGATTTCCATCTGAATATGGATGCCGCGTCGGGCTATCGCCGGCTCTTTAATACCGGCACTCGGCTGCTGACGGAGATCCAGCGGCAGTTCGGCCGTCGTGTCATCGACCAGCATGCCCTCCGTGCCCGTCTCCCCGAGGCAAGGATCTATCTGCATAGTGGTGATGATAATTTCTTTACGGGTCTGCTGGCCCATTTCGGTTATACCTTCCGCCGTGCCGATGTCGATCTGAGTATGTCACCGTCACAAGGACTCAACGGATATATGAATGTCGACTCGTTGCTGAGCTATAATCCCCGGCATCTGCTCGATACGATCCGCGTGAACTTCATGTCCGACCAGGCCACGACGCATTATCAGGCCATGGTACATAACGGCCCGCAACAGCATCCGTCGTTCACGGCACTGTTCAACGGCGCGATGAGTGCCCATGGCACCGACCTCGTGGCGACGATCCTCGACCGCAAGGGCCGGACGGGCCTCCGTCTGCCGCTCTCCGCGGAGATGGTCGATGACGGTCTGCGTTTCCACATGCCCAACGACAGCAGTATCATCCTCGGCTATAAGGACTTCACGGTCAACGACAGCAACTATGTCTTCCTGACACGCGCCAACCGTGTCTCTGCCGCCGTCGACCTCAAGGCCAGTGACGGCCAGGGCATCCAAATCTACACCGATGATGGTAACCTCGAGGCGTTGCAGGATCTGACACTCAGTCTTCATAAGTTCGACTTGGAGAAAGTGCTGTCTGTCATTCCTTACGCGCCGGCGGTGAGTGGCGTGATGGATGGTGACTTCCATGTTGTGCAGACGAAGGACCAGCTGTCGGTATCTTCCGATGTCGCCGTGCAGAACCTGATCTATCAGAACTGTCCGATGGGAAATGTGGAGAGTCAGTTCGTCTACGTCCCGCGTAGTGACGGCAGTCACCAGGTCAACGGCCTCCTCTTTGTCAACGACAACCAGGTGGCGACGGTCGATGGTACCTACCGCTCAGAGGGTGCCGGTTATCTCGACGCGAAGCTGACGATGGAGAAGACGCCGCTCGATCTCCTCAACGGTTTCATCCCCCAGCAGCTCTTCGGTTTCCAGGGCTATGGCGAGGGCGAGCTGTCGATCAAAGGCTCGCTCAGCAAGCCTGATGTCAACGGAGAGGTATTCCTCGACAGCAGTTATCTCGTCAGTGAGCCTTACGGCGTCAAGCTCCGTTTCGCCGATGATCCTGTGAGAATCCAGAACAGCAAGCTCCTCTTTGAGAACTTCGAGGTCTTTGCCAATAACGACCAGCCACTCGATATCGCCGGTACGTTCGACTTCTCCAATCTCGACAAGATGATGATGAATGTCCGAATGCGTGCGAAGAACTTCGAACTCATCGATGCCAAACAGAACTACCGTTCGACAGCTTACGGCAAGGCTTTCGTCAACTTCTATGGTATGATGTCGGGACCCGTCAGCAATCTGAAGTTACGTGGAAAGGTTGATGTCCTCGGCAATACCGATATGACCTATATCCTCCGGGAGTCGGAGATCTCCACCGATAATGAGTTGGACGAGCTCGTGAAGTTCACGGATTTCAAGGATACGATTCCCGATCATGTCCTCCGCCCGAAGCCCGAGGGCCTCGACATGATGCTCGGCATCGATATCGATGAGCAGGCGCATATCCTCTGTGCCCTCAATGCTGATCAGAGCAACTATATCGACCTTATGGGCGGTGGCAACCTCATCATGACTTACGATCCCGAGAACAGTCTCCGGTTGACGGGTAAGTATACCCTCAATGACGGCGAGATGAAATACTCGCTGCCGATCATCCCGTTGAAGACCTTCTCCATTGAGGACGGCAGCTACATCCTTTTCCGTGGTGACCCGATGGACCCGACGCTTCATATCACGGCGACGGAGATGATGCGTGCCAATGTCAACAGCAGCAGTGGCAGTCAGCAGAGCGTGAACTTCAAGTGCGGTGTCCGCCTGTCGCAGACGCTGCAGAAGATGGGTGTGGAGTTTATCATCTCCTCACCGGAGAATACGGAGATTCAGAATGAGCTCAACACGATGAGTGTGGAGGAGCGTGGCAAGATCGCCGTGGCTATGCTCGCTTCGGGAATGTACCTCAACGGCAACAATACGAACTCCTTCACGATGAACTCCGCCCTCACGGCCTTCCTCAACTCCGAGATCAACACCATCACGGGCAAGGCCATGAAGAGTCTCGGCCTCGATGTCGGCGTGAGTGTCGACAACACGACGAATGCCTCCGGCAGTCTGCATACCGACTATAGTTTCAAGTTTGCCAAACGGTTCTGGAACAACCGCCTGAGTTTCATCATCGGCGGTAAGCTGCAGAGTGGCGCGGAGATCAACAACCAGCGGAACAATGACGGTGCTTTCTTCGACAATGTCGAGTTGCAGTACCGTCTGGGCTCTACCGAGAGCAAATATATCCGTGGGTACTATAATAATAATGTGTACGACTGGCTCGAGGGTCAGGTCGGCGTCTATGGTGTCGGTTTCATCTGGCGTCGGCAGCTCTCGCATTTCAAGGATATCTTCTCGTTTAAGGATGAGACGGAAGAGATTCCCGACACAACGAAGAAATAATCTCCTCCGTAGGGTGCGGCCCTTGTGGCCGTCCTAATGGTGATAATGACATTCGTTTTTTCCCGGTTCGGACGCCCCCACGGGCCGCACCCTACGGAGGGAATTAGGACGGCCACAAGGGCCGCACCCTACGGTGGAATTAGGGCGCCCACAAGGGGTGCCCCTACGGTGGAAACAAGAACAAAATATGAAACATGCGATATTTCCTATTCTGATGGTGGCACTGGCGGCGGTGATGATCACCGGCTGCTCAGAGACCTCGGCAATCCCCGACGGCGAACAGCTCTTCACGGGACTGAAGCCAATCAAGTATACCGACTATACCCCTTGTCCCCATGCGGAGGCGACGAAGACGGAGCTTGAGGCCGCCCTGGCATCGACGCCGAACGGAGCCCTCTTCGGTTCCAGTTATTACCGTAACCCCTTCCCTGTGGGGCTGTGGGTATGGAATGCCTTTGCGAAGGATACTACGGGCCTCGGCCATTGGCTCACGCGGGCCTTCGGTACCCGTCCGAAGTTGATGTCACAGGTCAATCCGTCGCTCCGTGCCCTCGTTGCCCAGGGACAGTTGAAGAAATTCGGCTATTTCAAGGGCCGCGTGAGTTACGAGAATATCACGCTCCACAACAAGAAGAAAGGCAAGATTGCCTATACCGTTGATATGGGCCCGCTGTGGACGTACGACAGTATCCAGTATCTCCATTTCCCGCCCGCCATGGACTCGCTCCTCGTCGCCCATCAGAGCGAGGCAGCTATCAAGCCCGGTGATCCCTTCACCGTCAGTGGCTTGGATAAGGAGCGCCAGCGAGTGGCCACCCTCATGCGGTCGAATGGTTATTACTACTACGACAAGAGTGCCGCCAGCTATCTCGCCGATACCCTCTCCGAACCGGGGAAGGCAAAGATGCGCCTCGTGATGGTCGACTCCCTCGACGACCGTGTCCGGCGGCAGTGGACGATAGGCCGGATGAACTTCAATATCCGCCGCTCGTTCCTGGAACCGCTCAACGACAGTATCGTCCGCCGCAGTTATACCGCCCGTTTCAATGGCCGGAAGTCACCGGTCCGTATGGGTGTCATCCGTCGTAACCTCGGCCTCACCTCCGGAGAACTGTATCAGGTAGGCCATGAGAACAAGGCCAAGCAACATCTTCAGGACCTCGGCCTCTTCTCTTATACTAATATGAGTTTCGTGCCCCGTGACACCACCGGTCTCAGTGACACCCTCGATGTCAATACCGACCTCGTGCTCGAGAAACCGTATGACTTCTATATCAACGGCAACGGCAAGGGCAAGACGACGGGACGTATCGGTCCGGAGGTCATTATCGGTCTGACGAAGAACAACGCGTTCCGTGGTGGTGAGAAACTTGATATCAGTCTCCATGGCTCTTACGAGTGGCAGACGGGACATCAGAGCGAGAACTCTTCCACGGCGGTCAACAGTTACGAGTATGGTTCCGATATCGCGCTGACCTTGCCGCGTATGCTCACGCCCCGGAGTCTGCTGCGCTTCACGCAGAGTCGTGAGCGCCGCCAGCGCCTTCGTGAGAAGCGGGGTGGGGTGCCACGGAAACATTTCCAGTATTACCAGACTCCGACGACGACCATCAAGGCCTCGTTCAATGTTATCAACCGTGCGGGCTATTTCCGCCGTCATGTCATCAGTGGTGAGCTGACGTATGACTGGATGCCATCGGCCCAGTCGAGCTTCTCTTTCTCTCCGTTGAATGTCAGTTACGAGTATATGAATTCCTGGACGGATAAATATGCGGCCTTGGAGGCGGAGAATCCGTATCTGCAGGTGTCTATGGCTGATAAGTTCGTGCCGAAGATGAGCTTCACCTATAAATATACGTCACCGTCGAAGGACAAGAATCCCGTGACGGTGTCGGCGACGGTGTCGGAGGCCGGCAATGTCCTCTCCGCTTTCAAGACGATGATCGGTCAGAGCTGGAACACGAAGGAGAAGACGCTCTTCCATAACCCTTACGCGCAGTTTGTCAAGTTGGAGACCGACTGGGTGAAGCTCTGGCGGCTCAGTGAGCACAGCAGTCTTGTTGCCCATGCCAATGGCGGCATTATCTATAGCTATGGCAACTCGAGTGTGGCTCCCTATTATGAGTCGTTCTATGTCGGTGGTGCCAACAGTATCCGTGCCTTCAATGTCCGCAGTATCGGTCCGGGTGATTTCGTACCGGCCGACAAGCGTTACAGTTATGTATCCCAGATCGGTGATATCAAACTCCTTGGCAACCTCGAATACCGGCCGCGGCTGTGGGGCGATCTCTATGGTGCCGTCTTCCTCGACGCCGGTAATGTGTGGACGATGCCGTCGGGTGATGTGGAGAACACCACAAGCTCAGACTTCCAGTTTAACCGCTTCTTCAAGCAGATGGCCGTGGGAACGGGTGTCGGCCTGCGCTATGACATGGGCATGTTCGTCATCCGTATCGACTGGGGTGTCGGACTCCATGTGCCGTATGACACGGGAAAGTCCGGATTCTTCAATATCGGGCGGTTCAAGGACGCACAGACCCTGCACCTCGCCGTGGGATACCCGTTCTGATCCACCGTAGGGGCACCCCTTGTGAATATCTGCCACCGTAGGGCGCGGCCCTTGTGGCCGTCCTAATGGCGATAATATCTGCCACCGTAGGGTGCGGCCCTTGTGGCCGTCCTAATGGCGATAATGACATTCGTTTTTTCCCGGTTAGGACGGCCACAAGGGCCGCGCCCTACGGTGGGAGAATATTTTTGCGATTCCATGCTCTTGTTTGCGTAAAAAATCGTAACTTTGCATCAGAAACCAAAAATCATTTAACAAAGCAGAAAATGAAACCAACATTATTACTTCTCGCTGCCGGAATGGGCAGCCGTTACGGTGGTCTGAAACAGCTTGACGGACTGGGTCCCAATGGTGAGACCATCATGGATTATTCTATCTACGATGCTATCCAGGCCGGTTTCGGTAAGATCGTATGGGTCATCCGTAAGGATTTCGAACAGGACTTCCGTGAGAAGATCCTCTCCAAGTATGAGGGCCATATTCCCTGCGAGCTCGTCTTCCAGAGTCTCGACAAGCTCCCCGAGGGTTATCACGCCCCCGAAGGCCGTACGAAGCCGTGGGGTACGAATCACGCTGTGATGATGGCCAAGGACGCCATCCATGAGCCGTTCTGTGTCATCAACTGTGATGATTTCTACAACCGTGACTGTTTCAAGGTCATCGGCAAGTTCCTCTCCGAGCTTCCCGAGGGCAGCCGTAACAAGTATGCAATGGTTGGTTTCCGTGTCGGCAACACGCTCTCCGATAATGGCTCCGTGAGCCGTGGCGTCTGCTCCAAGGATGCCGAGAACCATCTGACGACCTGTGTCGAGCGTACGGAGATTGTCCGTCAGGCCGATGGTAAGGTCGCTTACAAAGATGGTGACCAGTGGGTGAATATCCCCGACACCACACCGGTGAGTATGAACGTATGGGGCTTCACGCCTGACTATTTCGAGTATAGTGACAAGTTCTTCAAGGACTTCCTCGATGCTCCCGAGACGAAGGCCAATCCGAAGGCAGAGTATCTCATCCCTTGGGTTGTCAACAAGCTCATCAACGACGGCACAGCTACCTGTGAGGTCCTCGACACCACGAGTAAGTGGTTCGGCGTCACCTACAGTGCCGACCGTCCCGGTGTCGTCGCCAAGATTCAGAAGCTCGTCGACGAGGGTGTCTATCCCAATAAACTCTTCTAATGGAAATAAATATCTTATCTGATCAGGAAGCCGCTACACTGCGCGAAGTCGTAGCGGCTTCTTCTCATATTCTTATTCTCGGTCATAAATCTCCCGATGGTGATGCCATCGGTGCCTGTCTGTCGTGGCAGCAGTATCTCCTCTCGCTCGGTAAGCAGCCGCGGATCATCGTCCCCGATGCCTATCCTGATTTCCTGCAGTGGCTGCCCTGTTCAGAGACGATCCTGCGTTATGACAAACATCCCGACGAAGTAAAGAAACTCTTCTCAGAGGCTGACCTCGTGTTCTGCCTCGATTTCAATGTCTCTTCCCGTGTGGAGGAGATGCAGCCGTTGCTCGATGACTTCCACGGCCATAGGGTCATGATCGACCATCATCTCGCTCCCCAGTTGGAGGGCGCGTCGCTCATCGTCTCCCGTCCCGAGGCGTCGTCAACGTGTGAGTTGATCTTCCGTCTCGTCTGGCAGCTCGGCGCTTTCGATGCCATGCCACGGAAGTTTGCCGTTGCCGATTACTGCGGTATGATGACGGACACGGGCGGATTCACGTATAACTCTTCCGATCCCGCGATCTATTTCATCATCTCGCAACTGCTCACGAAAGGCATCGACAAGGACAAGATCTACCGGAATGTCTTCAACAACTACAGCACGTGGGCCATCCGTCTCCGTGGCTATCTGTTGTCGCAGAAACTGCAGTATATCGATGACCTTCATGCCTGTTTCTATAGTGTCTCCCGTGATGAGATGAAACAGTATCATTTCATCAAGGGCGATCTCGAGGGCCTCGTCAATGAGCCGCTGCGTATCAAGGGTACGAAGCTGTCGATCTCCCTCCGTCAGGATACGGAGAAAGAGAACCTCGTATATTGTTCCCTCCGTTCTGTGGATAATTTCCCGGCCAATAAGGTTGCCGAGGACTTCTTCAACGGTGGCGGTCATCTCAATGCTGCGGGCGGAAAACTCTTCTGCAGTATTGATGAAGCTGAAAAAATCGCAAGAAAAGCTATAAATGCCTATTCTGATTTGCTGAAATAAAACTATTTTGTTAATTTTGCACGAAATATCATACAGAATGAAGAAAATAGTTTTTGCTGTTCTGACGGTACTCCTCACCACAGTGGTGCTCTCCTCCTGCAGCGACAATGAGACGTATGCCGACAAGGTCGATGCCGAGCGGAGCAATATCAAGTCTTTTATCGCCGCCAATCATATCACACCGATCTCGGAACATGAGTTCCTCACGGATACGACAACCGATGTGTCAAAGAACGAGTATGTGCTCTTCGACAACAGTGGTGTATATATGCAGATCGTCTCCCGTGGCTCGGGAGAGATGCTTCCCGACGGTGAGAGCTGGGATGTGCTGTGCCGCTTTAAGGCCATCAGCATCGCTGACTTCCCCAACCGTGACTGGACGACGATCCCCGATGACTCCACGTCTTTCACGAATCTGATCAACCTCCCCACGCTCGGCAACCAGCCGGACGTGATGACGGTGTCGAACACGAGCGGTACGTTCACGGCATCGTTCACGTCGGGATATATGAAGACCTATCTCGGCTCTTCCGTTCCCTCCGGCTGGCTCGTGCCGCTGTCGTATGTCCGCCTCGGGCGTAACGGGGATGACTTCGAGTGGGCGCATGTGCGCCTCATCGTTCCCCATGCCCAGGGCACGGAGACGGCTGTGACCAATGTCACGCCGTATTTCTACGACCTGTGGATGATGAAGGGAGAATAGGAACCTTGCGCTTGCAAAGCGCAAGCACGGAACGGCAGGCCAAGAAACAGCGCACGGAACGGCAGGCCAAGAAAAGGATAATCACTGGGGCGGGGCTTGATACCTTGACCCGTAAAAATAATCATTATGACTCTGATCAAATCAATTTCCGGCATCCGCGGAACGATTGGCGGAAAAGCCGGCGATACCCTCAATCCGCTGGATATCGTTAAGTTCACGTCCGCTTATGCCACGTTCATCCGTCGCAGCGGCAAGTCACAGAGTAACACCATCGTCGTGGGCCGTGATGCCCGTATCTCCGGCGAGATGGTGAAGAATGTGGTCTGTGGAACGCTCATGGGTATGGGCTATGATGTGTTGAATATCGGTCTGGCAACGACGCCGACGACGGAGCTTGCCGTCATCCTGTCGAAGGCTGCCGGTGGCATCATCATCACGGCCAGTCATAACCCCCGTCACTGGAATGCGCTGAAGCTCCTCAACGAGCACGGTGAGTTCCTCACGAAGGCTGACGGCAATGAGGTGCTGGCTATCGCCGACAAGGAGGATTTTGAATTTGCTGATGTCGACCACCTCGGCAAGTATACAGACGACAATACGTTCAACCAGCGTCATATCGACTCCGTCCTCGCCCTCGACCTCGTGGATGTCGACGCTATCCGTAAGGCTCATTTCAAGGTCTGCGTCGATACCATCAACTCTGTCGGTGGCATCATCCTGCCCGATCTCCTCAATGCCCTCGGCGTAGAGGCCAAGTTCCTCAACGGCACGCCGAATGGTGACTTCGCCCATAACCCGGAGCCGCTGGAGAAGAACCTCGGTGGTATCATGGGAGAGATCAGCAAGGGCGGTTACGACCTCGGTATCGTCGTTGATCCTGATGTCGACCGTCTCGCTTTCATCCAGGAAGACGGAAAGATGTATGGTGAGGAGTATACCCTCGTCACCGTCGCCGATTATATCCTCGACCATGTGAAAGGTCCTACGGTGAGCAACCTGAGTTCTACGCGTGCCCTCCGTGATGTCACGGAGAAGCATGGCTGTAAGTATTATGCTGCTGCCGTCGGTGAGGTCAATGTCACGACGAAGATGAAGGAAGTCGGCGCCGTCATCGGTGGTGAGGGCAATGGTGGAGTCATCTATCCCGAGAGCCATTACGGCCGTGATGCCCTCGTGGGAATCTCCCTCTTCCTGAGTCATCTCGCTCATAAGGGCTGCAAGGCCAGTGAGCTCCGTGCCTCTTATCCGAACTATTTCATCGCGAAGAACCGTGTGGACCTCACGCCTGATACGGACGTCGATGCTATCCTCGAGCGTGTGAAAGAGCGCTATGCCGGTGAGAAGGATGTCACGGTGACGGATATCGACGGTGTGAAGCTCGACTTCCCCGACAAGTGGGTCCATCTGCGTAAGAGCAATACTGAGCCGATCATCCGCGTCTACAGTGAGGCCAGTACAATGGAGGCTGCCGATGAGCTCGGCAAGGAACTCATGGCATTCTGTAAGAAGTGAAAAATAAGGCGTTGGCTGCCCATGGCAGCATGTTTATGGCGGAGGCCTTCTGGGGGCTGATGTCACCAATTACGAAAGATGCCCTGATGCATGGCATCACGGGCATCGATCTCGTTACCTATCGTGTTATTGGAGCGGCCATCCTCTTCTGGGTGGCCTCTTTATTTGTCAAGCGTGAACATGTCCCCGTGAAGGATATCTTCATGTTCGCCCTGGCGTGTATCTTCGGACTGTGTTGTAACCAGTGTCTGTTTACGATCGGTCTCACCTATACCTCTCCCGTCAACGCGAGTATCATGACGACGTCGATGCCGATCTTCGCGATGATCTTCGCCTTTCTCATCCTCCATGAGCCGTTGTCGGCGAAGAAGGTCGGCGGTGTCCTCATCGGGTGTATGGGTGCCGTGATGCTTGTGCTGACGAGTGCCGCGGCGCATAACGCGAAGGTGGGGGATATCCGTGGTGATCTGATGATCGTCGGCGCACAGTGCTCGTTCGCCCTCTACCTCTCCCTCTTCAACCCGTTGGTGAAACGCTATGGCGCGATCACGGTGAATAAGTGGATGTTCCTTTGGGCCTCCCTCTTCATCACGCCGTTCACGTTCTCCCATGTGTCGGCCGTCGACTATGCGGCATTGCCGGCATCAACGATCTGGGAGACGGTATATATCGTCTGTGTCGGCACGTTCTTCTGTTACCTGTTGATGATGAACGGTCAGAAGATCCTGCGGCCTACGGTGGTGTCTATTTATAATAATGTGCAGCCCATCGTGAGTGTCATCGTGAGCATCGCCATGGGACTGTGTATTTTCAAGATCACGCAGCTCTTTGCCGTCATCCTCGTCTTCATCGGTGTGATGATGGTGACGAAGTCGAAGAGTAAGAGAGATTTAGCACAGAAGGCATAAATACAGCAAATTGCAGGGGCCGGGGCGGGTGGCGGGCCGCC
>JAQXXT010000115.1 GCA_029226205.1 Prevotellaceae bacterium | reverse complement strand
GTGCGGCCCTTGTGGCCGTCCTAACCGGAATTGTGGTGTTAGGACGGCCACAAGGGCCGCCCCTACGGCGGGTCATTCCCGATTAGGACGGCCACAAGGGCCGCACCCTACGGTGGGAGATTATGCGTTCAGCAACTTCTTGACGATGGAGCTGATGACACGGCCGTCGGCCTGACCGGCCATCTGTTTACTGGCCTGTCCCATGACCTTACCCATGTCCTTCATCGTCGTGGCACCGGTGGCGGCGATGATCGCCTTCACCTTCTCCGTGATCTCGGCCTCGGAGAGCTGCTTGGGGAGATATTCCTCGAGCACGGCCACCTGGGCCAGTTCCTCATCGGCGAGGTCCTGACGGTTGTTGTCGGTATACGTCTTTGCCGACTCACGGCCTTCCTTGGCGAGTTTCTGAATGATCTTCAATGCGGCGGCATCACTGAGCTCACCGTCATTGCCCGGGGCGGTCTTGGCCTCGAGGAATACTTTCTTAATGTTTCGGAGGGTCTCCAGGCGGACCTTGTCGCGGGCCTTCATTGCCTTCTTGATATCCTCACTGACTTGATCGAATAAATCCATAATATGTTTTTTTATTCCGCAAATGAAATCTTTGTCTGTACGGGCTTCTCACCCTTCTTCTCCTCGGGCTCCGGCTGGTCATTATCCTGACCGATATGCTTGATATTGTCGAGGATCTGACGTGTACGCTTGCTCGTCGGCGTGTTCTCTACCTGGAGGATGACATCCTCGTTGTCGAGATCCTTAGGACCGAAGAGGAAGATATGCGGATGACGCTTGGCCACCTTACTCTTGCCGTTGCCACCATAGTAACGGTCACGGCGGCGCTCCTTCTCGGCCTCCTTTTCCTCCTGTTCAGCACGGCGTGTAGCCTCTTCCTGCGTATGGCGCTGACCGAGGTGGGCACTCATACCCTCCACATCCTTCAGACCGAAGCCGGTGGCGAGGATTGTCACCTTCACCTTCTTGCCGAGTTCCGGATCAATGGCGACACCCCACTTCAGTTCGAAGTTATTATCGAACTTCGCCATGAAGTCACGTACGTCATTCATCTCATCCATCGTCAGACCACTGCCTTCCTTCTTCTCGTCACTGAAGTTGATGGAGAGGAGGATCTTCTTGGAGTGGAAGACATCATTGTCGTTGAGCAGCGGAGAGTTGAGGGCATCCTGGATAGCCTGTTTCACACGGCCTTCGCCTTCGCCGTAACCCGTACTCATGATGGCCACGCCACCATCCTTCAGCACCGTCTTCACGTCGTTGAAGTCGAGGTTGATGAGTCCGTGGGTCGTGATGATTTCAGCAATACTCTTTGCGGCGACACTCAGCGTATCGTCGGCCTTGGCAAAGGCGTTGAGCAGACTCAGGTCGGGATAGATATCGAGGAGGCGCTCGTTGTTGATGACGAGGAGGGCATCGACATGCTTGCTCATCTCGTCAACACCGTCGAGGGCCTGGTCTATCTTCTTTGCACCCTCAAACTGGAAGGGGATCGTGACGATACCCACGGTGAGGATACCGAGGTCCTTGCTCACACGGGCGATGACAGGGGCGGCACCCGTACCGGTACCACCACCCATACCGGCAGTGATGAAGGCCATCTTTGTACCATCGTTGAGCATGGCACGGATCTCCGGCTCTGTCTCCTCGGCAGCCTGACGGGCCTTCTCCGGCTTGTTGCCGGCACCAAGGCCTTCCTTGCCGAGCTGCAGGTGGATAGGCACGGGGGAGTCGTTGAGGGCCTGGTTATCCGTATTACAGAGTACGAAACTCACGTCGTGGATGCCCTCGCGGTACATGTGGTTGACGGCATTGCCACCGCCACCGCCGACACCGATGACCTTGATGATATTATGTTTTTTCTGTGGAGCGCCGAAGTCAAGGTCCTTCGTCACATCCTGATGATTATTGTCTGCCATAGTCTTTTGCTTTTTTCGTTAACGTTATTCCTCTTCCGGACCGATAATCTTACTGCCGAAATCCTTCAGCTTCGTGCCGAACTTATGCCAGAAAGAGTTCTCCTTGCGCTCCTGGGCCTTCTCGGCAGCCAGACGCTCCTGTTCAGCCTGTGCCTTCTCAGCCTCGGCCTGGCGCTTCTTGCGCTCCTCTTCCTCTGCCATGCGGGCCTTCTCCAGCGGCGTCATGCCACCGGTCGGCGTACCCGTCTCCTGGCGCAGCGGTGCTGCCGTGTTCTGCGGCTTGCTGCTGAAGAGGTCATGGGTGATCTCGTCGCCGGCGCAGTTCATATCACCGGAGGCGACGATGGCCAGGGCGGTGTTCAGCGTGCCGTCATGGGCCGTGATGCGCGGATCCTTGCTCTTGACGGTGAAGTTGACGAATCGTGCGATACGGATCTTCTCCACATTCGTATAGTTATGGAAAGCCTGGACGATATTCGGCATGTTGCTGCCGCCACCGGTGAGGATGATGCCGCCGAGGATCTTATCGGCAAACTCATCGGGTACCTGGTACCAGACATTCTCAATGATCTCCTCCACACGGTCTTCGACGAGGGCGATGAAGTCGCTGCTCTTGACGTTGCGGTCGTTGTCGATGGGGTAGTTGATGGAGTCGTCGATCTTGTCGATGGGCGTATAGGCACTGGCATATTTCAGCTTCATCTTCTCAGCGTCGCTCTCCTCCATCTGCAGGGAGGCGATATCCTTCGTGATATTGTTGCCGCCGAGGGGGATGACAGCGAGGTGGCGCAGGATGTTACGGTAGTATACCGATACCGTCGTCGTCTCAGCGCCGAGGTCTACGAGGACGCAGCCCGATCGCTTCTCCGTATCCGTCAGCACGGCATCGGCGAGCTTCAGCGGACTGAGATACATGTCGGCAATGATGATATTCGCATTGTCGAAACAGGTCACGAGGTTCTGGTGGAAATTCTTGCGCAGGACGATATTCAGGAAGTTGCCCTCGAGATGGCTGCACTGGATGCCAACAGGATCTGCCTGCAGCTGGTTGTCAACCTTATATTCGAGGTTGATAGGCTCGAAGATCTTCATCTCGGGATAGACCATGTCGTTGTTGGCATCCTTCAGACGGTCGATGAGTTCGTCGGTGACGATGGTCGGCGTCATGAAGTCCCGGTTGATATTATTCTTGATGCTATGAACGCTCTGGCCGCTGAAGCCGACATATACCTGCTTGATGTCCTGCTTCAAGAGGTTCTTCAGCTTCGTAATGATATTGGTCAGGCACTGCCCGGTCTTCTCGATGTTGTAGACCATACCCTTACGGATGCAGGCGGAGGAGTCCTCCTCGACGAGGGCGAGCACGGTGATGCTGCCGTCGAGGTTCTTCTGCCCGGCGATACCGGTGATCTTGGATGAGCCCAGTTCAATCGCTACGATAAATTCTTTTGGCATATTAGGCATATCTGTTATATTTTTTTATTCGGTTGGTTCTGTGTTCTCTAACTGTTTCTCCGTCTTCTCGGCCTCCTTCTGACTCTGCTGCGGGTTCTTCTGCGGCTGCGGGGCCGGCTGTGACGGCTGTGGCTCGGCGGAGGCTACTTCGTGTTCGGAATGTCGTTTCTTACAGATAATCTGGTTATCGAATTCCAGGTCGATATAGGAATATTTGTTCCATCCCGCCTGGGAGAGTCCGTATCGGTAGAACTTGATTAGGCGGTCCAGCTTCCGCGACACGAAGTCACGGATGCCCTCGTCGCGCTCCTTGAAGTATTTGCTCTCGGGGAGGTTGCCGAGGTAGACGATATGGTCGCCGATACGCGGCACGATCTCAATGCCATGGTCAGGCAGCACGTTGATCTGTTCGATGAGGTTACGCCACAGGGCATTGCCCATGATGACCTTCGCCATCGGCGCGATATAGCGTTCGGCATACCAGCGGTTGACATAACCCGTGACGATGATCAGGTCACTCGTATAATGGCTGTTCGGCATCACCTGGTTATGGTCGTCGACATAGTAGTCATCTCCCGAGATGCTCTTGATACGCACCACGGGGAGGCGCTGCGTGAGTTCGATGAAGACATTGCCGTCCTGCGTCTTGTAGCACTGTGCCGTCTTGACGAAGGCACTCTGCTTGAGCATGTCCTCGATGCGGCGGCAGTCGACCTTTCCGAAGGGGACACCGTCGGGATCGAGGTGGGCTTTCTCCAGGCGCATCTGGATCTCGTGGACGTCGAGGAAGCCATTCGTCGTAGAGTCTTCGATGAGGATATACGGCTTGTGACAAACGACATTCGCCTCACTCGGTTTGTCGAATGAGGTGAAGGCGATGACGATGTATACGGCCAGCAGTACATCGAGACAGACGATGATGACTTTCTTCCAGCAGACGCGCATAGTATAGTTTTACTTCTCTTGGACCGTTTGTTTTCTTTCTTTGATGTTTTTGGGCCCAGGATTATTTCTCCTTGGCTTCGATGAGCTTGGTCATCTGCGGCACATAGTTGTCGAGATTACCGGCACCGAGGACCACGAGGACGTCGAAGTCACGGCTCTTGACGAGGTTCAGCACATCATCCTTTTTGATCATGCTCTTCTCGACTTTCGGATCGAGGTTGTCATAGATCAGCTGACTCGTCACGCCGGGGATAGGAGCCTCACGGGCCGGATAGATCTCGGTGAGGATGACTTCATCGAAATTGCTCAGGGCCTTGGCGAAGTCCTTGTAGAAATCGCGGGTACGGGTATAGAGATGCGGCTGGAAGATGGCGGTGATCTTACGGCCTTTGAAGAGCTCACGGAGGCTCTTGGCACTCTGCTCGATCTCCTTCGGGTGATGACCGTAGTCGGAGAGGAACACGTGGCGGTTGTTCTTGATCTTGAAGTCGAAACGGCGGTCTACGCCATGATAGGTTTTCATGCCGTATTTGATCTCCTCTGCCGTACAGCCGTTGAGCTGTGCCATAGCCATGGCGGCGATGCCGTTGTCGATATTGATGGGGATGGGCTGGCCGAGCTCGATGCCTTTGATGCTCTCGATGGGAGAGATGAAGTCGAAGGAAATCTCGCCATTCTCAATCTTGATATTGTCTGCGTGGAAGTCACCCTCGTTGCGGCTGTAGGTATAGATCTTCACGCCGTCTTGCACGTTCGGCTTCATCTCCAGGCCAGTGTGGATGATGAGGGCGCCTCCGGGCTGGATGAGCTCGGTGTAATGGCGGAACGACTCGAGGTAAGCCTCTTTCGTACCGTAGATATCGAGGTGGTCGGGATCGGTGGCGGTGATGACGCTCATCCACGGACGGAGCCAGTGGAAGGAACGGTCGAACTCATCGGCCTCGATGACGACATAGTCGCTCTTGTCGGAGAGGATATAGTTGGTGCCATAGTTCTTGGAGATGCCGCCGAGGAAGGCGTTGCAGTCCACATGGCTCTGATGCATGATATGGGCGCACATCGTAGATGTCGTCGTCTTGCCATGGGTACCGGCGAAGCACAGGCCCTTATGGCTGCGGGTCAGCATGCCCAGGACCTGGGCGCGCTTCTGAACCTCGAATCCGTTCTGACGGAAATACTGCAGCTCCTTGTGCTCGGCGGGGATGGCCGGCGTATAGACCACGAGGCAGCTCTTCGGATCACGGCAGGCATGGGGGATCTCGTCGAGGTTCTCCTCATAATGGATGAGCATGCCTTCCTTCTCCAACTGGTGCGTGAGGTCGGAAGGGGTCTTGTCATATCCGGCCACGACGAGGCCACGACGGATGAAGAAACGGGCGATGGCACTCATTCCGATGCCACCGGCGCCGATGAAATAAACGGATTTGATATCTTTCAGTTCCATGATTGTATGTTACTTGTCTTATTTGTTGGCGTAAGCCTCGGCCATCTTGATGACCTCGTCGGCGATGATGTCGGCACTGTTGGCTTCGCCAAGGGTGAGGATATTCTTACGCAGGGAGGACAGCTTCTCGTCGTTATGGACGAGGTCCAGGGCCTGCTTCAGCAGTACGGCGGGGGCGTCGGCATCCTTCACGTAGATGGCGGCATCCTTCTTCACCAGGGCCATGGCATTCTTCGTCTGATGGTCCTCGGCGACATTCGGACTCGGCACGAGGATCACGGCCTTGCCGATGAGGCAGAACTCGGAGATGCTGCTGGCACCGGCACGGCTGATGACGAGGTCGGCGGCACGATAGGCGGCACCCATATCGGAGACGAAATCGGTGACGACGAGGTTCTCCGGCTTGCCGAAGGCCTCCACGGCTTTCTTCATTTCCTCAAAATAGTATTTGCCGGTCTGCCAGATGAACTGTACGTCCGTGGCGCCCTTCACCATGTCGAGGTGCTGGCGCATGCTCTCGTTGATCGTACGGGCACCGAGGCTGCCACCGACAAGGAGGATCGTCTTACGGTCGGGGCGCAGGCCGAACTGCTGACGGGCCTCCTCGGGCGTGATCGTCGTATGGACGACATTCTGGCGTACGGGGTTGCCGGTCTTGATGATCTTCTCTGCGGGGAAGAAACGCTCCATGCCATCATAGGCGACACAGATCTTCTGGACTTTCTGGCTCAGCATCTTGTTCGTCTTTCCGGCGTAGGAGTTCTGCTCCTGGATCAGGCAGGGGATGCCCATGCTGTGGGCAGCATCAAGGGCAGCGCCACTGGCATAACCGCCGACACCGACGGCAGCCATCGGCTTGAAGGTCTTGATGATCTGCTTCGCCATGTGCTTGCTGCGCAGGAAGTCGATGATCACGCCGATGTTCTTCAGACTGTACAACGGACGGATGAGGCCTCTTACGGGGAGGCCCTTGATCTCGTATCCTGCGGCGGGGACTCGCTGCATCTCCATGCGACCGAGGGCGCCGACAAAGAGAATTTTGGCGTCCGGACGCTTCGCCTTAATGGCGTTGGCAATGGATACGGCCGGGAAGATATGTCCTCCCGTTCCACCGCCGCTGACAATGATTCTTAGTGCTTGATCCATGTCTATCTTGATTTTTTCGCAAAAGTACTTATTTTTTTTGTCATTCGGTAATTTTTGCGGTAATTTATTTCTTATCGACCGCAAAATCTCCCTCTCTAAGGTCTGTCCCTTGACGATTAGGCGGGTTGCGTGCTCGTTGCCTCCTGTACAGTGCCGTCATCCTTCGTCGTGTCGCGTTTCTTTGCCGTACGGCTGACGGAGAGGATGGCACCGAGGTATAGACAGTTGAACAGCATCGACGAACCACCACGGCTGATGAGTGGCAGCGGCTGTCCTGTCACGGGGACGAGTCCCACGGCGACGAGCATGTTGAACAGCGCCTGCGTCACGAGGAGGATGGCATAACCCATGGCCAGGAAGGCCGGGAAGTTGTTCTCACACTGACTGGCGATATGTCCCGTCCGGAAGAGCAGGAAGATATATAGCGCGGCCACGAAGATCGCGCCCTCGATACCCATCTCCTCAATGATGATGGCATAGATGAAGTCGGAGAATGCCTGCGAGAGAAAGTCACGCTCTACACTGTTGCCCGGTCCCACGCCGATGACATTGCTGGAGGCGATGGCGATGGCGGCATGGGCTTTCTGACCGTCCTTGTCAAGGTCGACATCCTGTGGCGGTACGTCCTTCGAACCGAAGTCCTCGATACGCGCCTTCCAGGTGTCGGCACGGTGGAACATCCTCGTGATGATGCCCGGTTTCTCGTGTGCCACCTGCTCGGTCTTCGGACCTTGCCGGTCGTCAGCCTTCGTATCGTCTCCGATAGCGAAAATCAGGATGAGTATCAGAATACCCAATCCTATGACGCTGCCTATGAGGGTCAGCAACTGCTTCCGTGGCACCTGGCCGATGAACATCATGCCCAAGACGGTGACACAGAGCAGCAGGGCGGTACTCAGGTTCTCCATCATGATCAGTAAGGCGAAAAGGCCTGTCAGTCCCATGATCCAACGGTAGGCTCGCTTGTCAGCGCCATGCTCCGTCTGCAGTCCGCTGAGGATCTGCGCCGTTGCCAGCACGACCGTTCCCTTCGCCAGCTCCGAGGGCTGGAAATGGAAGCCGAGGATGCTGACCCATCGTGCGGCACCATTGGTGCTCTGTCCGAAACAGAGTACCCAGACCAGCATGAAGAGGGAGAGAATGATGAGGAACGGCGTCGCCAGCTTGTAGTATTTGCATGGGATGTTCAGCATCACCACCATGGCAATCGTACCGCCGATGATCGTCCCCACATGTCCGATGATAGGGGTCCAGAACGCACCGCCCTTGTAGGTCAGTGAGCTGGAGGCAGAGTATACCTCCGTGACACTGATCAGACAAAGGAAGAAGAAGATCATCCAGATCGTCTTGTCGCCCTTGAAGAGGTTATGTATGATAGATTTGCTCATCTTACAGTCTTCTCACGGCAGCCTTGAACTGGTCACCGCGGTCTTCCATGTTCTTGAAGAGGTCGAAACTGGCACAACACGGACTCAGCAGTACCGTCTCGCCGGGCTTGGCCATCTCATAGCAGGCCTTCACGCAGTCGGCCATGTTATGGGTGTCACGGACGGGGAGGCCGAGACTGTCGAAGTTGTCGTGGAGCTTCTTGTTGTCAGCGCCGAGGTAGACGAGGCCGACACATTTCTGCTTCACGAGGTCCATGATATGGCTGTAGTCATTGCCTTTGTCCTTACCGCCGAGGATGAGGATCGTCGGCGTCTTCATGCTCTCGAGGGCATACCAGCAGGCATCGACATTCGTGGCCTTGGAGTCGTTGATATACATCACGCCACCGACCTTGCAGACTTTCTCCAGACGGTGCTCCACACCGGGGAAGTCGCTGAGGCTCTTGCGGATGATGTCCTTCTTGATACCTGCGATGTTACTGGCCAGACCGGCAGCGAGACTGTTGTAGAGGTTATGCTTGCCGGAGAGTGACAACTCCTCCTGCTCCATATTGAACGGGGTAGGGTATTCGAGCTTGTACTCGCCATCCTCGATATAGGCAATGCTGCCTTTCTCCTTCAGCTCGGAGAACGGACAACGGATGGCATGGATGTCGAACTTCTCCATCTCCTTCTTGATGACGGGGTCGTCATTCCAGTAGATGAAGCAGTCGTCAGGGGTCTGGTTCTGCGTGATACGCATCTTCGCGTCGGCATAGTTCTCGAACTTGAAGTCGTAACGGTCGAGGTGGTCGGGCGTGATGTTCAGCAGAATGGCGATATTGGCGCGGAACTGATACATGTTGTCGAGCTGGAAAGAACTGAGTTCGATGACATAGTACTCATGGGGATCTTCAGCAACCTGAAGAGCCAGGGAGCGACCGATATTTCCGGCCAGACCGACATCGTATCCGGCAGATTTGAAGATATGGTAGATCAGTGATGTCGTCGTCGTCTTGCCATTGCTGCCCGTGATACAGATCATCTTGGAATGAGTATAACGGCCGGCAAACTCGATCTCACTGATGATCGGGGTCTTCTGCGCCATGAGCTTCTGGACCATCGGAGCCTCCTTAGGGATGCCCGGACTCTTGATGACCTCCGTGGCATTGAGGATCTTCTCCTCCGTGTGATGGCCTTCCTCCCATTCGATATGATGATCGTCAAGGAGCTGCTTGTATTTGTCCTTAATCTTAGACGTGTCGGATACGAACACGTCGTAACCTTCCTTCTTTGCCAGGACAGCGGCTCCTGCACCGCTCTCTCCGGCTCCTAAAACTACTATTCTTTTCATTTTTCCTTTCTATTTTTATGTCTCTTGTAGGTGGCCGCGACATGGCGGCCACCTACAAAAGGGACGTTTCCTATCTAATCTTCAGTGTGATAATCGTTAATGCCGCCAGGATAATGGTGATGATCCAGAAGCGGATGGTGATCTTCGCCTCATGTTTCGGTGTATGCGGTGACTTGATGAGGTACTTACAGTCGGGATCCAACTGGCTGTCCTGGGTACGGAAAGCATCGTGGATCGGCGTGCGCTTGAAGATACGCTGTTTCACGCCTCTGTGCTTGCCGAGCTTGTAGTAGTACACCTGCATGATGACGCTGAGGCTCTCCACGAAGAAGATACCGCAGAGGATCGGCAGCAACAACTCCTTGTGGATGATGATGGCACCGACACCGATGATACCACCGATCGTCAGACTGCCCGTGTCACCCATGAAGATCTGTGCCGGATAGGCATTGTACCACAGGAAACCGATGAGGGCGCCGACGAAGGCACAGAAGAAGACCACGAGCTCCTGGGAGCCGGGGATGAACATGATGTTCAGATAGGCTGCGAAGTTGATATGTGAGCTCACATAGGCCAGGATACCCAGGGCCACACCGATGATGGCCGAGTTGCCCGCACACATACCATCCATACCATCGTTGAGGTTTGCGCCGTTGCTCACGGCTGTGACGATGAAGATGGTGACGATGACGAAGAGCACCCATGCGGCAGCACTGCGGTAGGGACCCATCCACTTCGTAAACCACGAATAGTCGAGGTTATGGCCTTTGACAAACGGGATCGTCGTCTTCAGTGATTTCCGGGCCTCGGGGCGGTGCTTGATGACCACCTCCTGGCCGTTCTGCTGTTCGATGGCGAGGTTCTCATTGATCTTTACGTCGGGAGAGGCCCAGAGGGTGATGCCGACGATGAGGCCGATGCCGACCTGACCGATGATCTTGTATTTTCCTTTCAGTCCGGCCTTGTTGCGCTTGAAGATCTTGATGTAGTCATCCATACCGCCGAGGAAGCCGAGCCACAGCGTCGTGACCATCATCAGGATGAGGTAGATGTTACGCAGACGACCGAGCAGGAGGACAGGGATGAGGATGGCGACGATGATGATGACGCCACCCATCGACGGTACACCGATCTTCTTCACGCCGAAGGGATCGATGCTCGCGTCACGCTGGGTCTCCGTGATCTGCTTGCTCTTGAGATATTTGATGAAATGTTCTCCGAACCATGCCGAGATGGTCAGTGACAGAATCAGCGCCAGCAAGGCACGGAACGAGATATAGCCCCAGATATGAGATCCGGAGATACCGAACTGCTCGAGGAACCGGAAAAGATAGTATAGCATTTTCTTTCTCCTTATTTATATATTATTCCTTCTCCTCCTCGAAGATGGCACGCAGCACTTCCTTATCGTCGAAGTGGTGCTTCACGCCCTTGATCTCCTGATAGTTCTCGTGACCCTTACCGGCAACGAGGATGACATCACCTTTCTGGGCCATCATGCAAGCCGTACGGATAGCCTCCTTACGGTCGACGATGGAGATGACCTTACGCATCTGCTGGGCGTTGAGACCGGCGAGCATATCATTGATGATATCCTGCGGCTCCTCAAAACGGGGGTTGTCACTCGTGATGATGACCTTGTCGCTCTGCTTCACGGCTTCCTGGGCCATCAGCGGACGCTTGCCTTTGTCACGGTTGCCACCGGCACCACAGACCGTGATGACATGGCCCTTACCGTTGAGGACCTCATGGATGGCATTGAGGACATTCTCCAACGCATCGGGGGTATGGGCATAATCGACGACGGCGGTATAGCCCTTCGGTGAGTGGAGGGGCTCGAGACGGCCACTGACACTGTGGAGGGTACTCATGACGACGAGGATATCCTCGGGCTTCTTGCCGAGCATGACGGCAGCGCCATAGACAGCGAGGAGGTTGCTGACATTGAACTTGCCAATGAACTGGACACCGACCTCATGACCGTCGATGTCGAGATACATACCCTCGAAATGGCACTCGATGATCTTCGCGCGGAAGTCGGCCATCTGCTTGATGGAATAGGTCTTCACCGTGGCCTTCGTATTCTGTACCATGATCATGCCGTTTTTGTCATCGGCATTCGTGATGGCGAAGGCATCCTTCGGCAGTCCGTCGAAGAAGGCTTTCTTGGCATTAAGGTAGTTCTCGAATGTCTTGTGGTAGTCGAGGTGGTCACGGGTGAGGTTCGTGAAGATACCGCCCTTGAACTTCAGGCCGCCGATACGCTTCTGATGGATGGCATGGGAGGAGCACTCCATGAAGGCATACTGGCAGCCGGCCTTCACCATCTCACCGAGGAGCTCGTTGAGCTCAATGGGGTCCGGTGTGGTATGGTCGGCGGGAACAGCCTTGTCGTCGATATAGTTGCAGACCGTAGAGAGGAGGCCGCACTTATAACCGAACTTCCGGAACATATTATATAATAAGGTGGCGATGGTCGTCTTACCATTGGTGCCCGTGACACCGACGAGGATGAGGTGACGGGAGGGATCACCGTAGAAGAGCGTGGCGACCTTGCCGACGGCATCTTCCGTGGACTTCACCTGGACATAGGTGACACCGTCAGCCTTCTCCTCGGGCATGTCCTCACAGAGGATGGCCTTCGCACCCTGGGCGATAGCCTTCGGGATGAATTTATGACCGTCGACCTGCGTTCCTCTCATCGCTACGAACAGATGTCCGTCCTGAATCTTGCGGGAATCGATATTAACACCTGTGATTTCAATGTCATCACTGCCGAGGATCTGCTCCGGCTGGATGTTCTTGAGCAATTCTTTCAGTTTCATTTTTATTGTCGTTTTTTATTTATTTCTTCATTTGCTTCCTTCCTTGCGTGGCCGCTACATGACGGCCACCTACTAAGGGAATCGTTTATTCCAGGGTCAGCTGGCAGCGGTCACCGCGTTTGATGTAATGACCGGGCTCCAGGCTCTGCTTGACAACATGGCCACGACCGACAATCGTGCAACGGACGCCACGGCGCTCGATGAGGAAGACGGCATCGCGGGCACCCATTCCCGTGACATCGGGCATATATTTGTCGCCATATTGCTTGCGCTGGAAAAGATTGACTTTTGAGCGTCCCTTGATTTCGCCGCCGCCCCAGATGGGATTGCCGTTGGCATAGGAGCCGGTCCAACTCTTATTGACCGGGATACCGATATGCGAGAGGACGTAGTCGGCAGCAAGGATGTTTCCGTTGAGGACCTGTGGCACGAAGACCGAGGCGCTGTCGCGGGCCTCCTTCACGCTGAGCTTGATATCCTGGGCCATGATGCCTTCTGCGATATTATGGAAGACGACACCACTCATGCCACCGCCGGATGCCGGGAGACCGGACTTCTGGATGCACACGATACAGCTGTAGCGCGGATGTTCAGAGGGGAAATAACCGGCGAAACTCAACAGGTAGTTCGTGCCACCGGCCTTGTATCCTCCGGCACCTTTGGAGATCTGGGCCGTTCCCGTCTTTCCGGATACATGGAAGGACTTCGACCCGGCTTTCTTTCCGAGACCGACACTGACGACCTGCTCCAATATAGCCTGAATCTCTCCGAGGGCCTTCTTGCCGCAGATATGCTCACGCATGACTTCCGGCGGGAACTCCATGATCGTCTGGCCGTTCTTCTCCACCCGTTGTACGAAACGTGGCCGCATCATCTTTCCGCCATTGGCGACGGCATTATAGAAGGTCAGCGTACTGATTGGCGGCACCTGGGTCTCATAGCCGATACTCATCCATGGCAAGGCTGTCTTGCTCCAGTTGGTCCACTGACCATGCTTGTTCTTATGAGGCATACGGATAACCGGCGGTGTATAACCCGGAATGACATCCTCAAGGCCGAGGTCATCGGCGATACCTGTACGGTAAAGGCCGCGGACGAATTTCTGCGGATCGTTATGATAATGGTCGTCGATGATACGGCTTACACCGATATTACTACTGTACCACAGCGTTTGTGGCAGGGTCAGCGTGCCGTAGCCGCCCTTACGCCAGTTCCAGTCTTTCATGTCACGGCCGTACATATTGAAGATACCACCATAGGTCTCCACCTTGTAGGTAGTATCGACGACACCATCATCGAGGGCTACCATCAGACTGATAGGCTTGAAGACGGAGCCTGGCTCGAGGAGGTCGCTGACGGCGTGGTTATGAATCTCACGATACTGACCGTCGAAGCATTTTTCCATATTCACGATGGCCTTCACGTCTCCTGTGGGAACATCCATGACGATGGCGACACCGACATTGCCGTTGATCTCCTTCAGCTCGTCGATGACGGCACGCTCAGCGAGATCCTGCATGTTGACATCTATCGTCGTGACGATATCGGCACCGTCGACAGGCGGCGTATCCGTAATGTCGAGGAACTTGTTACGGACTTTCCGGCGGTGGACGATACCATTCGTTCCACGGAGGATAGAGTCGTAAGAGAGCTCAAGACCGAAACGCGCCGTATCCTTAGCTCCGTACATGGCACCGATGGTACGTCCGGCGAGAGAGCCGTAGCTCCGCTTGCGTGCGTCATACTCCTCATAGGTGAAACCACTGCGCAGACTCGGCAGACGGAACACCGGGAGGTTACGCAACTCGCAGAACGTGTTATAGTCGATACGTTTGTTCCAGATAGCCCAGTAACGGCTCTGCTTTTTCATACCCTCATCGAGATGGGCCTTGAACTGGGCAGCGCTCTGCTCGGGGAAGAGCTGGTGGAGTCCTTCACAGATAGAGTCCTCCTTCACGCGCCACAGCGAGTCGGTATGGGTATCCTTCATAGTCTTGAAGTCGAGATAGCATTTGTATTCCGGCAGACTGGAGGCCATAAGCTGACCGTCACAACTGAGGATGTTACCACGGTTCGGACGGACACTGACAGAGTCACGCTTGACACGGTCGGCGACAGTCAACCAGTATTGGCGCTTCGCCGTCATCGTATAGAGTGCCTTTCCTATCACCGCCAGGGCCACAAGGGTCAGCAGCACGGCGATGAGGTTATAGCGTGGCATGATTTTCTTCGGATCAAACTTCTTCATTGTTCGTCGGGTACGTTGATGATGTAAGGAGGCTGACTGGCAATCTTCAGCACACTGTCCTTGTTGTTCTTCAATACTTCCAGCACGTTGCTCTCACGGCTCTTCTCCGTGATGTCACTGCTGCTCGACAGGGCCCGGTATTTGGCATCCTGCAACTCCTCATGGAGCTTGTCGATCTCGATGAGATCTTTTTGTACCGTATAACGGTTGGAGATATAGACGATGACGAAGGCGGCAATGAGAAGAAACAGATAGATCTGATTCTTCATAAACTGCGTGTTGAAGATGTCTGCGCCGAGGATCTTCGAGAGTGTCACCTTCGAGAGGTTCACATGCTCACCTTCAGAGACCGTCTGCGCGATGACCTCCTTGAGATTCTTCATCGCCTTGAGGTCACGCTCGGCAGCCGACGGCTTTTTGTTCTTGCTGTCATCGGCTGTCGTCTGCTCTTCTCCTGCAGATTGCGGGGCTTCTGAGGCATTGTCCTTTGGGGCCTGGACCTCGTCAGTCGTGATATGTTCGTTTTCTTTATTCTCGTTCATGAGTTTCTTTCTTTTCAGCAATTCTGAGTTTGGCACTCCGGGAGCGGGGGTTACGCTCCTGCTCTGATTCGTCGGGGGTGATGACACGGTTGTTGACGAGCTTGTAAGGACTCTCGATACGGCCGTAGAAGTCCTGGATGACTTTTCCTTCGGCATTGCCCGTCTTCATCATGTTCTTCACGATGCGGTCCTCGAGGCTGTGATAGGTGATGACACTCAGGCGGCCGCCGGGAGCCAGCAGCTTAGTGGCGGCGTCGAGCATCTCTTTCAGTGCGTCCATCTCGTGGTTCACCTCGATGCGCAAGGCCTGGAAAAGGCGTGCCATCTCTTTCTTCTCCCGTCCGCGCTTCACAAGTGGCTCCATGATTGTCACGAAGTCCTGTGTCGTCACGATGGGTTTCTGCTGGCGGGCCTTCACAAGGGCGGCAGCGAGGCGGCGGCTGTTCTTCATCTCTCCGTAGAGGAAGAAGATATCGGCCAGATGATCCTCGGCATAGCCGTTGACGATGTCGGCGGCAGTCTCATGGGCCCGTTGGTTCATGCGCATGTCTAGTGGGGCGTCGAAGCGGAAGGAGAAGCCGCGCTGCTCGTCATCAAGGTGATGGGAGGAGACGCCGAGGTCGGCGAGGAGTCCGTCGATATGGTCGACGCCATAGTAATGCATCCAGTTATGGAGGTACCGGAAGTTTGAACGCACGAAGGTGAACCGCTCGTCATCGACGAAACGGCGCTCACTGCCGTCGGCTTCCGTGGAGAGGATGTTCCTTGCGGCATCCTCGTCCTGGTCGAAGCTGTAGAGATGTCCGCTGGCGGGAAGCCGGCGGAGGATCTCACGGCTGTGGCCACCACCGCCGAAGGTGACATCAACGTAGATGCCGCCGTCATGGATCTGCAGTCCATCAATGCTCTCCTGGAGCAAGACAGGTATGTGATAAATCATGCGTGTACCTCTATATAATCAAAACCGAGGTCCAAAGGTACATATTTTTCTTCACATACGTTCCTTTTTCCCCGCAATTTTTTTTGCCAGCCCTTTAAAATGTCAAAAAAGTATATTTTTTTTGATTTTTTCTGTTTCTTACGCTGATATACCAAAAAGTTGTATTAAATTTGCAAGGTAATATATATTGCAACCAAAAGTAGGCATGAGTTCAGAAATAGAGAAAACGATAGATATAGAAAAGCTTTTAAAGGATAAATTGGGTAAGAAGTTCCGCTTCTTCCCCCATCCTCTCCTCTCCTGGCTGCGCAAGATCCTGCATGAGGACCAGGTCAACGCCTTCCTCTGGGAGCACCGTGAGCAGAAAGGTGTCGAATGGCTGGAGGAGTGCGTGCGCTATCTCGATATGACTCTCGACATTGAGGGACGGGAGAACCTCCCCGATCCCCATGACGGAAAGCTCTATACGTTTGTCTCCAACCATCCCCTCGGCGGCGCCGACGGCGTGGCCCTGGGAGCCCTCATCGGCCGCCATTATGACGGCCACTTCCGCTATCTCGTACGCAGTGAGTTGCTGTGGCTGCCGGGATTGGAGCCAGTGAGTATCGGCATCAACAAGCACGGTCATCAGAGCCGTCGCTTCCCCGAACTTGTCGAGGCCGGTTTCCAGAGTGACAATCACATGCTTATGTTCCCCGCCGGACTGTGCAGCAGGAAGACGAATGGCGTGATCCATGATATCCCGTGGACGAAGACTTTCGTCTCGAAGAGCGTGGAATATCACCGTGATGTCGTACCCATTCATTTCAGTGGCGCCAATAGTGAGCGTTTCTATCGTATCGCCAATATCTGTAAGGCCCTTCATCTGAAAGTGAATATTGCACAGCTCTTCCTCGTCGACGAGATGTACCGGAATGTCCATAAGTCCTTCCGCGTGGCCATCGGAAAGCCCATCCCCTGGCAGACCTTCGACAAGAGCAAGACACCGAAGGAATGGGCGCAATGGGTAGAAGAAAAAGTTTATCAATTATAAGTTATGGAAGAAGAGATTATCCAACCGATCAGCAGAGACATCCTCGAGCGTGAGCTTACGCCCGAGAAACAGTTGCGTATGACCAACAAAAGTCATAATGAGATCTACATCGTCACTGCCAATGACTCCCCGAATGTGATGAAGGAGATAGGCAGACTCCGTGAGATCGCTTTCCGCACGGCTGGCGGTGGTACGGGTAAGAGCATGGACATTGATGAGTTTGATGTCGGTGACAATTGCTATAAACAACTCATCGTATGGAACCCTGAAGCCAAGGAAATCATTGGCGGTTACCGGTATCTCCTCGGCCGTGACTGGAAACTGGATGCGCAGGGACAGCCCCATCTGGCTACAAGCCACATGTTTCATTTCTCCGATAAATTCATCAAGGAATATATGCCGTATACAGCAGAGCTAGGCCGTAGCTTCGTCTCCCTGGAATATCAGAATGTGCGGAAGAACACAAAGAGCATCTTCGCCCTCGACAACTTGTGGGACGGCCTCGGTGCTCTCACGGTGATCTATCCCGACCTGAAATATTTCTTCGGAAAGATGACGATGTATCCGTCGTATATCCGTGAGGGCCGTGATATGATCCTCTATTTCCTGAAGAAACATTTTGATGATAAGGAGAACCTCGTCATCCCCATTCACCCGTTGAAGATTGATACGCCTGAAGAGAAGCTGAAGGCGATCTTTACGGCAGATAATTTCAAGGATGACTATCGTATCCTCAACCATGAGATCCGCAAGCTCGGCTATAATATCCCGCCACTCGTCAATGCTTATATGAACCTCAGCCCGACGATGAAACTCTTCGGTACGGCTATCAACTATGGTTTTGGAAATGTCGAGGAGACAGGTATCCTCATCGCCGTCAACGAGATTCTTGAGGAGAAGCGTGTGCGCCATATCAACTCATTCATCAAGGAACATCCTGAGGCACTCCATATCACGAGTAGTGCCAATCCGATAGTTTACAAAGAAAAGGAGAAGAAAGCATGAAAAAGTTATTGTTCACCCTTTGCGCCGCAGCCCTCATGCCGATCGCTGCCAGTGCGCAGTCGTCATATGAGGTGATTGATTCCACATCAACCTCTGCCCAGACGACACTGAACTCCATCAGTCTCGATGAGCTCACCAGTCTCACGCCGGAGGATAAGGCGTATGTGGACAGTTTTAATGTGAAGTTGCAGAAGGCAGGTGATGAGATCAATACCGTCTCTGCACAGTGGGATGCCGAGAAGGCCAAGCGTGGCTATCCGAAGAAGAAGACCGTCAAGGCCAAGGCCGCTGCCGTCGACGCTTATGTCGAGCTCCTGCGTCAGCAGCTCTCCGACACCCGTCTGAACCGTTTTATCGACAAGGATAAGGTTCAGTCGAAAATAGACTATTGGGAAGATTATCGCGTTAAGCTTAATAAGCTAATGTAATATCCTAATGCAGGGGCCGTCCCTTGTGGCGGCCCGCCGTCGGAACGACGGATGTACACATTTCCCATTAATCCGACCTTGATCGGCGGGCCGCCACAAGGGACG
>JAQXXT010000114.1 GCA_029226205.1 Prevotellaceae bacterium | reverse complement strand
TAGTTTAAAATATCAATCCGTGGATGAGATTTTAAGAAGAAAACCGTGAAAAACAAGATAAAAACCTATTTTTAAACTACTCGCTCCGCGAAAGAGATTTCAAGGATTCTCACGGATTTACGCTTCGCGTTTGAAGGATTTTCAATGATCTTTGGTTTTTATCTTGTTTTTAAAGGTTTTCTTCAAAAATCAAACTGCCACGATGCATAGAATATGTTTTTGTTTTGTCCGTGGATGTCCGTAGAATCCCAAAGAAGCGGAGCGTCAATCTTTTTAAATCCTTCAGATCTCTTGCCGTTAGGCATAGTTGAAAAAAATTATCCGTGGATGAGATTCTAAGAAGAAAACCTTTAAAAAGAAGATAAAAACCGCATGCCCACATCAATCATCATCAATATTTCATCAATACATTGGCGCTGCGAGAGGCGACGATACCAGTCAATAGATGGCAAGACATCTCTCCAATAATCATCAATATTCGTTTCAAGTATCGTCTCCATTAATGTTTCATTAATGATCATTAATGGAGACGTCACACCGCCACGATTGAAGATTATTTTGATGGAGAATGCTTCGCAAACGGATAATGGAGAATTGGGTCAGCAGATGCGCTAGGGTTCGCCCCCTTCGGGGACGATGAGAGGGAGAGAGATTCGGAGTCCCCGGGTGCCCGTGCCGTTGATGTCCGTCGCTATCGCTCCGGCCATCACCGTCACGGGTACCCGGGGTTAATCAAGTTGGCCCCCTTCGGGGACCTCGTCCGTGGCAGTCCGTGGAGTCCGATGCCACAGAGCGCGTAGCGAATAGCGTAGCCGGTTTTTATCTGGTTTTTATGGTTTTCTTCAAAAAAATACCGGGAAGGTTTTATTTTTTTATTTTATGTTTTTGTTGAAGAAAAAAACAAGGAAATTTATCCGTGGATGAGATTTTGAGAAGAAAACCGGGAAAAACAAGATAAAAACCTATTTTTAAACTACTCGCTCCGCGAGAGAGATTTCAAGGATTCTCACGGATTTACGCTTCGCGTTTGATGGATTTTCAATGATCTTTGGTTTTTATCTTGTTTTTTCTGGTTTTCTTAAAAAACAATCTGCCACGGTGAAAAGAAAAAAAACAGAGTAACAGATGAAAACATATACTGCGCAGTGTATGTAAAAATCTGTTACTCTGTCTTTTAAACTTCAGAGCAGTGTATGTATAAATCTGTTACTCTGTCTGTTTGGAGCATGATGAATGATGTCCCTACTGCATCACCTTCTTCTGTCCCTTGATGACGAGGCCATGATAGGAGCGGGAGACCTGTTGGCCACGGAGGTTATAGAGGGTAGGGGAGACGGATGAAGAGGAGGAGAGGGCATGAATACCCGTTGACACGACATGGGAGAAGTCCTTCCACTGGTCAGCCTTCTCATAGGCAGCCTCGGAACCGGCGGGAACCTCCAACGTGACCTTACTCTTGTCGATCAAACTGAAACTCTCCCAACCATTGAAAGACGGCGGCGTGACGGCATGGGAGATGATATGGCGCAGATTGACACAGAAGTCAAAAGCGCTGTTGTCGATCGTCGTCAACGTAGAGGGGAGGATGAGGGTGGCGATGCCGAGATTCTTCTGGAAGGCACCCTCGGCGATCTCCTGCGTGCCCTCAGACACCTCGAAGGTGCTGTCCTGGAGAGCGATGGCGGCAGGACAGGCGATGAGCTTCGTGCCGTCCTTCGTGAACAGTATGCCCTGCTGGTCAGCATAGTCAGCGTTGGCGGGATCCACCGTGATCTTCTCGAGGAGGGCGTTATCGGCGAACTGCGGCGTATAGAATCCGCCCATGGCGATATAGTTTACTTTCGCGGGGATATTGATCTCCTTCAGCGCGGAGAGATTCGACAGGGCACAGCCGCCGATCGACTTAAGACTGTCGCCGAGGACGAGGCTCTCGAGGGCGGAGGCACCATAGAAGGCATAGGTGCCGATGGACTTCACCTTACGGCCACCGGTGATCGTCTTCAGCGCCGCACAGCTCTTGAAGGCGGCAGTGCCGATCTTCGTGACGGTCTCGGGGATGTCAAACTCGGTGATGGCCGTCTGGGAGAGGAGTCCTTCGGGAATCTCCGTGAGCGTGTCCTCAAAGGCGATATCCGTGAGATGGGCACAGCCCCAGAAGGCATAGGTCCCGATCTTCGTGACCTGTTTCGGGATGACGATGGCCTCGAGGCCACTGCCGGCGAAGGCATTCGCGCCGATCGTCTCCACGGAGTCGGGGATGACGACGGAAGTCAGACTGGCTGTATTGCCGAAGGCATGGTCGCCGATGGCCTTTGTCCCTTTGGGCATGATGACCTCTGTCATGGCACAGCCCTGGGAGTTGTTGCCGAACATGTATGCCGGGAACTCATCATTATGGGTCACACACGTGACATCCTCCCATGTGTCGGTACTGAAAAAGGAGAGATAGGCCTTGCCGCCTTCCACGAAACGGGCATCACTCAGGTCGAGGCGTGTCACCTTGCCGTTGGAGGCCTCGTTGTTCTCGTCAATGCCGCACATGTCGCGGAGTACAAGGACATCGTCACTGTTCAGAGGACCATGGATTTTCAGGGAGGTGACGGTGAACCGCACGTCGTCATCCACGAGGGAGTCGAGGGTACCGGCTTTCTTGACCGTCAGTTCCAGGTCATACTTCTCCGTACTTGCTGCGGGGAGGGCGTACAGGCCCGTACAGCATACAATAAGCAAAAGTAGCGTAAAAAATTTTCTCATCTTAAATCATCGTTTTAGTTTGTTTATCACCACAAAGTTATGGAGTTTCGATGATATAATTGCAAAAAGTGATGGAAAAATGAATGTCATGAACATTTCTGTCCCATTTTTAGAACATATCCTTCCCCTGCGGTAGGGACATGATTGATCATGTTCCGTCGCCCTTACAACAAAAGACAGAGTAACAGATGGGACCAAAACAGAGGGCAACGATCAATAAAATCAGAAAAGAGCGGAGCGTAAAATCTTTTTAAATCCTTCAGATCTCTTGCCGTAAGGCATAGTTTTAAAAAAATATCCGTGGATGAGATTCTAAGAAGAAAACCTGGAAAAACAAGATAAAAACCTATTTTTAAAACTACTCGCTCTGCGAGAGAGATCTCAAGGATTTTTACGGATTTACGCTTCGCGTTTGATGGATTTTCAATGATCGGTGGTTTTTATTTTGTTTTTATCGGTTTTCTTCAAAAATCAAACTGCCACGATGCATAGAATATGTTTTTGTTTTGTCCGTGGATGTCCGTAGAATCCCAAAGAAGCGGAGCGTCAATCTTTTTAAATCCTTCAGATCTCTTGCCGTAAGGCATAGTTGAAAAAATATATCCGTAGATGGGATTCTAAGAAGAAAACCGGGAAAAACAAGATAAAAACCTATTTTTAAACTACTCGCTCCGCGAGAGAGATTTCAAGGATTCTCACGGATTTACGCTTCGCGTCATGATCCTTTTGCAGGGTGCGGCCCGGGGGGCCGTCCAAACGGGGAATGATGTAGGGACATGATTCATCATGTTCCGCCATAATGTGGAGTTAGGACGGCCACAAGGGCCGCACCCTACAAGTGGATCAGTGGGTTTTATTTTGTTTTTCCCGGTTTTCTTTTCAACATCAGTCCGGGGAGGGGGCGGCGACGGCCTCACACTGGGCACGGGCGATCTTGCCGGTCTTCGTCATCGGGATATGAGAGACATGGAGGATGCGCTTGGGGACCCAGTATTTCGGGAGATGGGCGCGGCAGAGGGAGGAGAGGGAGGGCGTGTCGGGATCCTCGGAGAGGAGGACGACCTGTTCACCGAACTTCTTGTCGGGGGCCTTCGTGATGGCATAGGGAGCGGAGAGGAAGGGACGCAGCGCCTTCTCCACCTCTTCGATCTGGATCTTGATGCCACCACTGTCGATGACATTATCCTTGCGACCGAGGATGCGGAAGCCACGACCGGGAATGATCTCGGCACGGTCGTTGGTGACGAGGGGACCATTGTGAACGAGCGGGGCATCGATGACGAGACAGTCGTCGGCGTTGAGACTGACCTGTACGGAGTCGAAGGGCTGGTAGTACTCACTCGCCGTGGGACCGTTGAGACGGCGCAGGGCGATATGGCTGAGGGTCTCCGTCATGCCGTATGTGGACCAGATGGCATGGGGAAAGTCGTGGATCTGCCGTTGTAGGTCGGCATCAATGGCTCCGCCGCCGATAATGAGTTGGGAGATATTCTTTATTCGGGAGCGCTCGATGGGGACGGAGAGGGTGTTGTAGAGTTGGAGAGGGACGAGGGCGCAGAAGAAAGCCTCACCCTCATGCCCCTCTACAGCCTCACCCCCCTGCCCCTCCCCGAAGGGGAGGGGAGTGATATGTCTCTTCCCTTCTTCTGGGGATATGAGGGGGGCTTGCAGGGCCTCTTTTGAGATATCGGTTCCTTGCGAGTCCTCTTTTGAGATATCGGTTCCTTGTTGAGCTTCTTTTGAGAAATCATAGAGGGTGTATGTCGTTTGGGAACTGAAGGGATGGCCGGTGGGAGGGGTGTAGAGGAGTTTGAGATGGCGCTCGATGGCACGGACGACAACCATTTTACCGGCAATGAAATCGAGGGGCATACAGAGGATGGCCGTGTCACCAGGTTTCAGACCGAGGAAGTCACAGGTGATGCGGGCACTGTTGAGCATCCGCTTCTTTTCTACGAACATCGGTTTGGGAGTCCCCGTGGAGCCACTGGTGTGGACCAATACGGTGGGGGAGGGATTGTACCACTCCGCTAAGAATTCTTCGAGGGTCATAATTATTGGTTTTTGATCCACCGTAGGGTGCGGCCCTTGTGGCCGTCCTAACGCCACGATTCCCGGTTATGGCGGAACATGATAAATCATGTCCCCGGTTAGGGCGCCCACAAGGGGTGCCCCTACGGTGGGAATTAGGGCGCCCACAAGGGGTGCCCCTACGAGTGGATCTATTGTTTCAGCCACAGCTGATCACCGACGACCTGCAGCTCGGCATGCTCCAAGGGGATGTTGTCGGTGAAGAGCTGGCCGGTGCCGAGGCCCTGGGGCATGGAGATATGGGGACCGTAGATAATCGCGGCCAGTTGGGCGATGGCGTTGAGACCGATATTACTCTCCAGGGCACTCGTGATCCACGAGCCGATTCCACGCTCACGGGCCAGGGCGATCCACTCCTCCGTGCCGCGCATGCCACCATGGAGACTGGGTTTGAGGATGATATACTGTGGCCGGATGGTGTCGAGGAGGTCTTCCTTCATCATCTTCATGTTCACGCCGATGAGCTCCTCGTCGAGGGCGATGGGCAGTGGCGTGTTTCGGCACAGCGCCGCCATCTCCTTCCACTGGTGCTGACGGATCGGCTGTTCGATGGAGTGGACATCATATTTGGCGAGTTGCTCCAGACGACTCATGGCATTCTCCGGCGTGAACCCGCCGTTGGCATCCACGCGCAGTTCGATATCCTCCTTTGAGAAATGCTGACGGATGAACTGTACGAGTGACAGTTCCCGATCCCAGTCGATGGCGCCGATCTTCAGTTTGATACAATGGAATCCCGCGTCGAGTTTCGCCTTCATGCGCGCGTACATCTCCTCAAAGGTCCCCATCCATACGAGGCCGTTCATCGGGATACCCTCCTCGCCACGTCCGAAGGGCGTATGGAAGAAGTCGAGGCTTCCTCCGGCGTTGACCTGTGCCATCGCCGTCTCCAGACCGAAGAGCATGGAGGGGTAGGGGCGCAGCAGGTCGTAAGGGATCGAACCCATGGAAGCCGTGAGCTGGCAGAGCTGTGAGAGTGTCTGTCGGTAGGCGTCGTCGGAGCCGAGGGTGTCACAGCTGAGGTCGGGGAGGGTGGCACATTCGCCGATACCCTTCTTCCCGTCTTTCTCGATGGTGACGAAATAGGAGTGACGGGTGGTATAGACGCCGCGGGAAGTCCCTGCGGGTTGTTTGAAATGGAGTGTTTTATCAGAGATAGTTATATTCATGATGGGTATTTTTTTTGATCCACCGTAGGGTGCGGCCCTTGTGGCCGTCCTAACCGGGAATTGTTGGGGTTAGGGCGCCCACAAGGGGTGCCCCTACGGTGGCAGATGTTCCCACCGTAGGGTGCGGCCCTTGTGGCCGTCCTAACCGGGAATTGTGGGAATTAGGGCGCCCACAAGGGGTGCCCCTACGGTGGGGTTAGGGCGCCCACAAGGGGTGCCCCTACGGAGGCGTTATCCTTCCCGGAAGAAATCGAGGGCCTCCTTGACCTCTTCCTCACTGATGATCTGGTTGATATGGATATCGCCGATGGCAGCGAGGAGGGTGGTATTGATCTGTCCCGCCGTATTCTTCTTGTCGTGGTGCATGAGTTCGATGAGCTCATCATAGTCATCACAGGTGAACGGGAAATTGCCGTAATGCTCACGGATGAAGGTCACGGTCTGCCGCAGCTGGTCTTGGGGGAAGTGGAGGCGTGCGGCACTGAGGTAGAGCTCGGGGATGATGCCGAAGGCCACGGCATAGCCATGGAGGATCGCCCGGCGGCCCGTGGCACTGCCGTCGCTCTTCGTCGTGCGCAGGGAGAAGCTCTCGAAGGCATGACCGAAGGTATGTCCGAAGTTCAGGGCCTTACGGATATTCAGTTCATGAGGATCTTTCTTCACGATGCGCTCCTTCACCTTCACGCTGTCGGCGAGCATGCGGGAGAGTTTCTTCAGGTCGGGGTGCTCGATGTCGAAGTTGACGAGCTCACTCCACATCTTCTCGTTGGCGATCAGGCCGTGCTTGAGCATCTCGGCATAGCCACTGAGGATATTCTCCTCGTCGAGGGTACGGAGAAACTCGGTGTCGAGGATGACGAAACGGGAGTCGTTGAAGACGCCGATCTCATTCTTCAGACCGTTGAAGTTGATGCCCGTCTTTCCGCCGACACTGGCATCGACCATGGCCAGGAGGGTCGTGGGGATATTGATGAAGTTGATGCCGCGCTTGAAGGTGGAGGCAGCGAAGCCGCCGAGGTCCGTCACCATGCCGCCGCCGAGATTGATGAGCAGGGAGTGACGCGTGGCACCACCGTCGCTCAGGGCCTTCCACACGTGGGAGAGACTCTCCAGACTCTTGTTGCTGTCGGTGGCGCCGATGATGATGAGACGGGCGTCACGCAGACGGTAGAAGGCCTGCAGGCGCGGCCAGCATTTCTCACGCGTCGTCTCGTCGGTGAGGACGAAGATCTTGTCGTGTTCGCATTCGGAGATGGCTGTCACCAGCTCTTCCTCCAGTTGTTTGGAAATAATGATTCTCTGTGCCATAACATACTCGTTTTGTTTTCGCAAAGATACGGATTTTATTTCAGAAAGATGAAAAGTGTAAGATTTTTTTTGATTTTTAAAATTAAACGTTTACCTTTGCAGGCCGTCAAAACGATATATATAATAAAGGATTGTAAAAAGAATAGCAAGATGAAGCGACTTTTTTGGATGTTCCTGCTGACCTTGTCGACCGTCATCGCGTCGGCACAGACTACCGTGTCAACGACCACCGTGGCACCCGCCGCGACAGCCACCCAGCAGAAGACCCTCCTTCTCTCAGGAGAGATCACTGACAAGGACAACAAGGAACCTATTGAACAGGCTACGGTCCAGCTCCTCCTGGCTAAGGACAGCAGCTATGTCGACGGGGCTCTGACGAATGAGAAGGGCCTCTTTGGTATCAACATCGTCAAGCCTGGTGATTATCTCTTGAAGATTACGAGTGTCGGTTATAAACCGGTGTTCCGTCATATCCATATGGCGGAGGGCCATGACCTCGCCATGGGGAATATCGCCCTCCATGCCGATGCCATCATGCTCAAGGGTGCCGTCGTGACGGCGCAGGCCCAGAAGGTGGTGCTGAAGGAGGATACCTTTGTCTATAACTCCTCCGCCTTCCGTACCCCCGAGGGCTCCACCATCGAGGAACTCGTGAAGCGTCTCCCCGGCGCTACCGTCTCCGACGACGGTACCATCACCATCAACGGAAAGACGGTGAAGAAGATCCTCGTGGATGGTAAGGAGTTTATGACCGGAGATACGAAGACGGCACTGAAGAACCTGCCGACCTCCATCATTGAGAAGATCAAGGCTTACGATGAGAAGAGCGACGAGGCAAAGGTGACGGGTATCGATGATGGTGAGGAACAGACGGTCCTCGACTTCGGCGTGAAGAAAGGCATGAACAAAGGTATGTTCTCCAACCTCGACCTCGGTATCGGCACCAACAGCCGGTATTCCTGGCGTGGCATGGGAGCTTATTTCAACGATAAGAACCGCTTCATGCTCTTCACCAATGCCAATAATGTCAACGACAAAGGCTTCCCCGGTGGTGGCGGCCGTGGCTTCTTCGGTGCCGGCCGTCAGGGCCTCCAGGCAACGAAGATGATTGGTGGCAACTATAACTTCACCAATGGCAAGAAGCTCAACCTCAACCTCAGTCTCCGTTGGAATCATAGTGACGGCGACTTGCTGACGACGACGGCGGCAGAGAATTTCGTCAGTAAGACGGGATCATTCTCCAACAGCCGCCGGCAGAACTTCTCACGCAGTGACTCCTGGGATGGCCGTTTCTGGGGCGAGTGGAAAGCTGACTCGCTGACTGATGTGATGACGCGAGGCAGCGTCTCCTGGGGTACGACCGATGGCCTCACGGACAGTCATAGTGCCTCTTTCAATGAGGATCCCTACAAATATGTGACGGATGCCCTTGACAAGAACAGCATCAAGGAACTGGCCGAGAAGGCCGTGGCCGTCAATGAGCAGGAGAGTGATGATATCAGTTACAACAAGAGCAACAGTGCCGAGGCCATGGTACAGCTCAGCCGTCGGTTGAGCCGTAAGGGCCGTAACCTCACCGTACGGGTCAACGGCAGCTACGGCAAGACGACCGCCGACGAGCTGCAGCATAGCAATACCTATCTCTATCTCGTGAAGACGGCCCTCGGCGGTGACTCCACCTATCAGACAAACCGGTACAACTATACGCCGACGACAAACTACGGCTATGGCTTCCGCGTGATGTACAGTGAGCCTTTGTGGAAGGCGACATTCCTGCAGCTCAGTTACCGTTTCAACTATAAGTACAGTAAGAGTGACCGGGCGACGTATGATTTCAGTGATATTGCTGCCGGAACCTTCGACGGTCTGAACACTGCCTACCGGTCGTGGGACAGCTATATCAGCCGTCTGTCGAATCCGTTGGAGGATTATCTCGACAACGACCTGAGCCGTTATTCCGAATACCGCAACTATATCCACAATATCCGTCTCATGCTCCGCTTAGTCCGTACGAAATGGAACCTGAACCTCGGTGTGGAGATGACGCCGCAGCGCTCGAAATATATGCAGGACTATCAGGGCGTCCATGTCGACACGATCCGTACGGTGACGAACTGGTCGCCGATGTTCGACTTCCGTTACCGTTTCTCCAAGGTCAGCAACCTGCGCATCAACTACAAGGGCTCTACGGACCAGCCGTCGATCTCTCAGTTGCTCGATATCACCGATGACAGCGACCCGCTGAATATCACGAAGGGTAACCCGGGATTGAAGCCGTCGTATACGCAGAACCTGAGGATCTTCTATAACACCTACGTACAGCGCCACCAGCGGGCCCTGATGACCTTCATCAACTACTCTACGACGAGTAATGCCATCTCCAACAAGGTGACGTATGACGAGACGACGGGCGGACGGACGACGATGCCCGAGAATATCAACGGCAACTGGAATGTGAATGGCGCCTTCATGTTCAACACGGCCATCGATACGGCGGGCGTGTGGAACATCAACTCGTTTACGAATGTGAACTATAACAATTATGTGTCCTATCTCGCTCTCAACTCCAAGAGCAGTTCTCAGAAGAATACGACGAAGACGACAACAATTGGTGAGAAACTGAATTTCTCCTATCGTAATGACTGGTTGGAGATTGGTGTCAACGGGTCCTTCGACTATACCCATGCCGACAATAAACTGCAGCAGTCCAGTAACCTGAACACCTGGCAGTTCTCCTATGGTCCTTCGGCGACGGTGACGCTACCCTGGGGCATGAGCATCTCCACGGATCTCTCGGAGAACAGCCGCCGCGGATACAGTGATGCCTCGATGAATACGAATGAGCTCGTCTGGAACGCACAGATCGCTCAGAGCATGCTCAAGGGCAAGGCGCTGACCTTCTCCCTGCAGTTCTACGATATCCTCCATAACCAGAGCAATATCTCCCGTACCATCTCCGCCTTGCAGCGTAGTGATGTGGAGTATAACAGCATCAACAGCTACATCATGCTTCATGCCATCTACCGCTTCAACCTCTTCGGTGGCAAGCAGGCCCGTCGTGAGGGTCCCGGTGATGGTCCCCGTCCCGATTTCAGCCGTCCGGAGTTCCGTCGTGGCGGCATGGGCGGTCCCGGCGGCGGTCCCGGTGGTCGTCCGATGTTCTGATCGCCCTGCAGGGGCCGTCCCTTGTGGCGGCCCGATGCCGGTACGGCATTCTTTTTTGGCGGTATTGGGATTCGGCGTTCCGCCGACGGGCCGCCACAAGGGACGGCCCCTGCAAAGGGAAACGAAAAAGACAGAGTAACAGATGTTTACATACACTGCGCAGTATATGTTTCATCTGTTACTCTGTCTTTTTCAAATAATAACTAATACACAGGTTTAACAACTTCTACTCTCATTCCAAGAGCACCGATAATTCTGTAAAAGACACCGACACTTGGAGTTATCACCCCATTCTCTATTTTCGAGATATAAGACTTTGTCATATTCGTTCGCTTGGCTAACTCCGCCTGTGTGACATTAGCCTCCTTCCTGGCATCATGAATCACTTGTCCTGAGTAAAAAGCATAAGCATCTTCCTCAGCCTTTGCACGCTGAGGTGTTCCCTGCTTGCCAAATTTCTGATCCAGTATTGCGTCGTAATCAACGATCTTGTGATTGTTTGTCTGCATAATATGCCTCCTTTATCTTTATAGCTTTTTCTATTTCTGACTGTGGTGTCTTCTGAGTCTTTTTCTGAAATCCGTTAAACAGAACGACTATTCTTCCTTCATCAAATATAAAGAATACTCGATAAATATTGCCACTCTATTCTGTCCTTAATTCATAAATACCATCACGAATGAGTTTGACAAACTTCTTTGGCAACCTATCTTGCGTTTTTAAGAGGAGAAGACCATACTGTATCTTAGTCTGCTCTTTTTCTGAAAGCGTTTCCATGAAAGCTTCAAAATAACCGCCATATGTCAGGATCCTTCGTTCCATGTTGCAAAGATACAAAAAGTTTCCATATCATACAACTTTTATCTCGATTTTTAGTGTAACTTACATACACTGCGCAGTATATGTTTCTTCTGTTACTCTGTCTTTTTTTGTTGGGGCGGAGCATGATAAATCATGTCCCTACGGTGGAGTTCACTGCGTCGGCGAGGTGGCGGAGGCCACGTTCGATGTAGCTGCGTGGTGAGCCGATGTTCAGGCGCATGAAACCCTCACCACCGGGACCGAACATCTCACCGTCGTTGAGCGCCAGATGGGCCTTGTCGATGAAGAGGTCCAGGAGGGCGTCATGGGACAGATGGAGGTCACGGCAGTTGAGCCATACGAGGAAGGAAGCCTGCGGACGCAGCGGACGGATGCCGGGGATATGACGGCGGCAGTAGTCCTCCACGAAGCGGACGTTATCCTCGATATAGGCGATCAGTTCCCGTCGCCACGGTTCCCCATGGCGGTAGGCGGCGATGGTGGCGATAGGCGCGAAGAGGTTCGGCTCGTCGAGCTCGTTGGCCGTGATCCAGCCATAGAACTTCTTACGGATCTCCGGATTCGGCACGATGGCATAGGAGCTGATGATCCCCGCGATGTTGAAGGTCTTCGTCGGAGCCTGGAACGTGATAGAGATGTCTCGGGCATGATCGCTGACGGAGGCGAAGGGGATATGCTTGTGGCCGAAGAGCGCCAGGTCACAGTGTATCTCATCACTGATGACCAGAAGATGATGATCATAGCAGAAGTCAGCGAGGCGCCGCAGCGTCTCACGGTCCCAGCAGATCCCCGCGGGGTTATGGGGATTGCAGAGGATGAGGAGACGGCATTTATCGTCGCAGACCTTCTCGAGGTTGTCGAAATCGATGTCGTAATAGCCGTCGTCACGCATACGCAGCGGGTTCCATACCACCTCACGGTGATTGCCCTGGGGCGTGAGGAAGAAAGGATGGTAGACGGGCGGCATGACGATGACTTTCTCGTCGGGCTTGAGGAAGACATTGATGACCATACCGATACCCTTGACGATACCGGGGATGAATTTCAGCCATGACCGTTCCACCTTCCAGCCGTGGTGGCTGAAGATCCAGTCCTGTACCGACGGCCAGAAGTCATCCGGTTCCACGGTATAGCCGAGGATCGGATGGTCGAGGCGGTGACGGATGGCATTGATGATATCGGGGCATACGGCGAAGTCCATATCAGCGACCCACATCGGCTGCAGGTCGTCACGGCCCCAACGTGGCAGCAGGGCCTCATGCATGAGGTCCCCACTGCCGCGGCGTTCTATTTCTGTTGAAAAATCGTACATATCATGGTTTTATTTTTCCTTTGCAGGGGCCGTCCCTTGTGGCGGCCCCGGTGGTCGTCCGATGTTCTGATCGGCCTGCAGGGGCCGTCCCTTGGGGCGGCCCGATGCCGGTACGGCATTCTTTTGTGGCGGTATTGGGATTCGGCGTTCCGCCGACGGGCCGCCACAAGGGACGGCCCCTGCAGAAGAAAATGTGTTATTCTTCTAAGTCTTCTTCTTCCTCCTCTTCCTCTTCCCGGTTGTTGGGAACGAAGTCGGGGCGGGACTCTTTCTTAAGGATGAACTTATCGACCACATGGGCCACGCCATCCTCCTCATTGCTATAGGTGATATAATCGGCGGCATCCTGCACCTCCGTGGAGGCATTGGCCATGGCGACACCGAGACCGGCATATTCGATCATGCTCTTGTCGTTGTAGCCATCACCGACAGCGATGATCTCACTGCGGTCGATGCCGAGGGTATGGGCGAGCATGTCGATGGAGTTGCTCTTCTCGATGCCCAGGGGCACACACTCGAGGAAGAAACCGGCAGAGCGGTATACCTCCATCTTTCCCTTCAGCTCCACGGCGAGCTTCTGCTCCAGCTCATGGAGGGGCTTCGGGTCACCGACGATGAGACATTTATTGATCGGATACTGTACCTGATGGAGGAAGTCATCATACTGCGTGACGGGCATCTTATTGATGAACGCCTCATGCAGCACATATTTGTTCTCCTTCTTCGTCGCGGCAATGCCCTCGCCCTGATAGGTGAGGATCTCCAGACCGGCATCCATGGCGGCATGGTAGAGGAAGGGCACATATTGCGGATCGAGACTCTGGTTGAAGATCACCTCTCCCGTCTTCGGACGCGTGATCTTTCCGCCATTGTATGCGAGGATGTAACCATCATATTTACTCAGTTTGAGCTGCTTGGCCAGCGGCATAATGCCATAAGTTGGGCGACCGGAAGCCAGCACGACGGTGACGCCGACGGTCTGTGCCTCCATGAGCGCTGCAAGGGTACGAGGGGTGATTTCTTTCTTTTCGTTTGTCAACGTGCCGTCCAAGTCGAGCACGATCATCTTGTACTGTTTCATATCACTTGCCTTTCGTTGGTTGATTCGGTTACAAAGATATGACAAATATTTGAGAAGTAAAAAAGTTAAGAATTAAAGAATTAAAAAATTAAAAAAGTAGGGACATGATTTATCATGTTCCGCAACATACCGCGCATATTGATGAAAAGACAGAGTAACAGATTCTACATATCTAGCGCAGTATATGTAAAATTTGTTACTCTGTCTTTTTATCCCCGTTTGTTGCGGAACATAATAAATTATGTCCCTACGACAGGGCCTGTTTGATGTCTTCGAAGAGGTCATCGACATCCTCAAGACCTACGGAGAGGCGGATGGTGGTGTCGAGGACGTCCATGTCCCGGCGTGCCTTGGGCGGGAAGAGGCCGAAGATCGTGCTCGCGGGATGGATGGCGAGGGTGCGGTTGTCGAAGAGGTTCGTGGCACGGTGGATGACCTTCAGGTTGTTGAGCATGGAGAAGCAGGCCTCCTGACTCTCGAGGTCGATACATACCATGGCACCGGCGGCCTTGCCGAACTGCTTCCGGGCGAGTTCGTGATAGGGGTTATCCTCCAGACCGACATAGTTGACACGTTTGATCTGCGGCAGCGTCTCCAGGCGCTTGGCCAGTTCGAGGGCGTTGCTGCTCTGCACACGGTAACGGGCGTCGAGGGTCTCGAGACCGATGGTCTGCAGGAAAGCGACCTGCGGCGTCATATAAGCGCCGAAGTTGAAGAGCGTCTCACCGGCCATCGTCTTCGTGAAGCGCGGGAAGTTGCCATAGTCGATGATCAGTCCACCAAGACTCGTGGCACCACCACTGACATATTTCGTGGAGGAGACGACCTCGATATCCACGCCGAGGTCCTTCGAGGAGAACTGCGTGAAGGGGATCGTCGTCGTGTCGGCCACGAGGGGCACATGATGGCTGCGCGTGATCTCGGCGAGCCCCTTGATGTCGGCCACCTCCATCTGCGGGTTCGTGATGATCTCGAAGAAGAGGGCACAAGTATTGTCGTCGACAGCCTCACGGACCTCGTCGAGATTTGTCAGGTCGACGAGACGGGCGTCGATGCCGAAGCGGCGCATGGTGAAGGCCAGAAGGGAGAACGTGTTGCCGAAGAGGTGCTTCGACGTCACGATATTCTTTCCTTTGGAGGCGAGGGTGAGGATGGCATTGCTGATGGCAGCCATACCGGAGTTGACGGCCGTGACATGGGTGGCACCGGTGAGGGCTTCCACACGGCGCTCAAAGTTCGTCACCGTAGGATTCTCCACACGGGAATAGTCAGGTGCGTCGATACGTCCGCAGAAAGCGTCCGACATCGTCTTGGCATCGGGGAACTCGTATGCGACGGCATGATATACGGGAAAACTCAGGGCGTTGTAAGCGTCGGGGCGCTTATACGCCAGGTGGATGGCTTGTGTTTGTTTTTTCATAAATTTATCTCTCTAAATATTTTATTTTTGTGGGTTTATCTGCCATCGTAGGGGCACCCCTTGTGGGCGCCCTGCCACCGTAGGGGCACCCCTTGTGGGTTTATCTGCCACCGTAGGTGCACCCCTTGTGGGCGCCCAGCCACCGTAGGGGCACCCCTTGTGGGTTTATCTGCCACCGTAGGGGCACCCCTTGTGGGCGCCCTAATGGCAGTTAGGACGGCCACAAGGGCCGCACCCTACGATGGGCCTAATGGGGTTAGGACGGCCACAAGGGCCGCACCCTACGGTGGGTCTTTAGTACCATTGTACGGCATTGCTGTAACCACTGCGCTTGTCGTACTTCAGGGCATCGGTGAGGGTGCTGGCATTACAACGGAAGGTGAAGTTATAACTCGTGTAAGGAGCGAGGACCACCTGGCAGCTCATGTTGAAACAGTGGAGGTCACGCTGCAGCGATGCCGTGGTCATACTCATCTTATGCTGTTCGAAGTCGAAACCGCTGGAGAAGTTGATGTTCCAGCCATCAGAGATGCGGATGTTTCCACTGAAGTTCAGCGTCTGCGTGAACTCATAAGGATAGCGCATCTTACGGTAGTTGAACTTATTGATATCGGAGCTCTCACGCATCGTGATACCGTAGCCGATGGTCAGTGACCAGGGCATGGAGAAGGACATGTAACCGTCATCATCAGTCTCGGCCTTCGTATTCTTCTTCGCGCCATTCTTGCCTTTCTCCATCGTATCATCGATGTTACTCTCGATATTCGTGTCACGGCCTTCATAGTCGTTGTCACTGTCACTGTTGCCTCTGTCGTTGTCCTTGTCGTCCTTATGACCGAACCACTTCTTAAACGTCTGCGGGTTCAGCGTGAAGGAGAAGTTCTGACTCGTACCCTGGAAACGGCCGAAATGGCCACGGCTCCACTCCGTATGGGTGCCGAGGACCGGCTTGCCGTTCTCGTCGAGGTCGTAGGCATAGGTGGCGAAGACGGCATTCATGGAGAACGTGTAGTTCTTCCACCATTTCAGACGGAGGTTCATGTTCAGGTCACTCCACGGACGTACCTTCGCGGCCATGTTATAGCTCATGCTCAGACCCAACTGGTCGATGAGGGAGATCTTCTTATAACCGGTGGAGTCCTTGTCGCTCTTGACCTTCATCTCGAGGTTGTTGTCGATGGAGAAGCTCAGGTTACCTGTCTTTCCCGTTCCCGGCGCACTCTCATACGGTGAATAGCTCACGAGGGAGACATTGCCATTCTCATCCGTCTTCTGGTAGGTCTGGTAATAACCATAACGGGAAGCACCGAAGTCAGGGGCATAGGAGAAGCTCACCGTCGGCGTGATGACATGGCGGATGGCCTGGATCTTATCACCGAAGAGCTTACGGCTCGGCACCCAGAAGCCATAGAGTTTCGTGGAGGCGGAGACCGACATGTTCCAGTTGTAGACATTATAGATGCCGTAGGTGGTGTCGCGGACCTCCTCCTGCTTCAGGTCATCATAGCTTCGCTTGACCTTCTTCGTCAGCGTGACATCCTGGAAGTTGAACGTCGGCGTGACATTGATATAGTTGAAGAGGGTGAAGGAGGCACCGATGGGGATGCTGTGGGTCCAACGGGTCTGCCAGTCTCGTCCGAACTTCGAATGGAGGAGCTTGTTCTCCTTCGTCGTGATGGAGTTCGTCAGCTCACCGGTATAACTCATATAGATCTTCTCATACCATTTCTCGTCACCTACCTGCTTCTTCCGGCGGAAGGGATAGAAACGGGCCAGGGAGATACTCAGGTCGGGGAGCGACATGGCGAGGGTGGAGTCTCGCATGTTCTGCGAGAGGTTCACCGTAGAACTCAGAGACAGACCGATACTCGAGAAACTCGTGCTGTAAGCAACGGATGATGTACGGGTGGTCTGCGTCAGTGACTGCGGGTTATAGAGACTCGTGAGGTTGTTGCGCTCATAGCTCTCGGAGGCGAAGTTGACACTGGCACTCAGAGAACTGTAGGGGTTGGCCTTCGCGTCCTGGCGGTGGCTCCACTGTAGCTTGAAACTCTCCTGGCGGGCATAGTCGGGCATGCCCTTGTCACCCGTTCTCGTATCCTGATAAGAGAAGAGGAACGAGCCCGAATAGCGGTAACGCTTGTTGTAGTTGCTGGCGGCACTGAAGCCCCATGAGCCTTTCGTATAGATCTCACCGAGGAGTTTCAAATCCCATTTATCACTTATGGCAAAGTAATAACCACCGTCACGGAGGTAGAAGCCACGGTCCTGCTCATCACCGTAGGTCGGCATGATGAAACCGGAACTGTAACTCTTCGTGAAGGGGAAGAAGCCATAAGGGATGGCCAGGGGCAGCGGCACATCGGCCACGACGAGGTAGGCCGGTCCGAAGACGACATCCTTGCCCGGACGGACCTTTGCACGGGAGAGGGCGATATAGAAGTCAGGATCGGGCTTGTCACAGGTGGTATAACGGCCATGCTGGAGATAGATGATGCCCGAGGAGTCTCGCTTGCTCTCCTTTCCCGTGAGGAAGCCCTCCTGCTGTTCGGTATAGACATTATCGATGAAAGCCTTCTTCGTCTTGTAGTTGAAGGCAATGGTATCGGTATTATATTTATCATTACCCATCTGGAAGAGCGGCTTTCCCTTCACGCCACCCTCTGCCGTAGAGTCTTTCGTGCCATGGGCCCTGACGAGGGAGGAGTCCATATTCATGCGGATACGGTCACTCGTGAGGTCGTATTTCTCATATTTCACGCCGGCATTACCATAGAGATGGGCCGTACGCTCCTTGGCATCATAGACAAGGGAGTCCTCGGCCTTATAGGTGATGGGGGCATCGATGCCTCCCGCCCTGCGGCGGTTGATGGAGTCGAGGCGGATAGAGTCGTCGACAATCTTGTTATGATGATAGACAGCCAGTTGGAGAGAGTCCATCTGCGTAGTGTCCGTGACGGCACTGTCGGCAGCCAACGGGCTTCCGGCGGTATTCTCCGTCTCGGGATTCTTCTTATGTTTCTTGAAGAACTGCAGTTCCGGACTTGCCATCATACAGACGACAGCAAGGAGCAGAAGGACGATAAGGGAATTTCTTCTCATTCAGATTGATTTATACAAAGGCAGCGCACTGCTGGCGTGCCATGATTGGGTTCCATAAGGCGTACTGCTGAAACGTGATGCCATGGAGGCCCGCTTATTTAGGGTTCGAAGAGCTGATGCCAGGCGCGGAAGCGCTCAAGGCCGTCGGTACCGAAGCGGGCGATGCTCTTCTCCGCTTTCTCATACGATTTCTCCCGGTCGGGATGGGTCTTGCTATAGAACTTGTCACTATAGCAGATGAGCTTCTCCTCAAGGGTCTCGGGGAGGAAGTCCTCATGGGGCAGGGGGAGGTCCTGACGGATAATCTCCTCCTTCGTCAGGCCGGCACCGGTATGGCGCTCACAGACACGGGCATGACGAGGATAGCCCTCCTTGCGGAGGATCTCGGCACCGATACGTCCGTGACAGATATACGGCTGGTCACCGAAACAGTAGATGCCGGGGGCATCACAGCGGAAAATACCGATGTCGTGAAGCATGGCCGCCTCAATGATGAAGTCGCGGTCCATGTGTAGTTCGGGGTGCTGGTCGCAAATATGCACAGCACGCTTCATGACAAGCGTGCTGTGCACCTGCAGGACAGAGCGCAGCTCCGCGCTCTGGTCCTGGTAGTATTTATCTATAATCTTCTGATAGTCCATATAAACTAGGTGGGACGTTAGGCCTCGCGCTGGATATAGGCGATGACATCACCCTTGCGGACCTTCGCACCCTGCTTGGCGTTGATCTCCACGAGCTTGCCACCGAGGGCAGCGGGGATCATCTCAAACTCACCCCACGGCGTGCAGATATAGCAGAAGGCATCTCCCTCCTGGTATTCCTTACCGATATAGGGTTCTACGGCAGGAGCTGCCTCGGCATCACCCTGAAACTCCCAGAAGATCTGACCCTTCACAGGAGCGACGATGGCGTCGGCCTTCGCATGCTTGAAGGCGGTAGCCTCCTCCACACTCACCTTGGCACCGAGACGGGCATCTTTGGCTTTCTGCAGGTCGGCGAGGAAGTTCTTCTTGGCCTGACCGCTCTTGTAGTTGCGGTACTGCTCGGGATGCATGGCGAGTTCGAAGAGCTCCTCATCATCCTGACCATAGTCCCAGCCATTCTCGTCCATCTCCTTCTTGAAGTCCTCGAGGTTGTTCTTCAGGAGGGTATGGGGATCGACATCGGTGAACTCACGGCCCTGCTCCTTGGCGAGCTCTACGAGCTCCGGCGCGATGGTGCCGGGGATCTTACCACTCTTACCGAGGATCATGCCCCACATGGAGTCGTCCATATAGACATAACGGCCCTTGCCCTGTTCCATAGACAGGAGGTTCATCAGGGCGATATTCTTCGTATACTGGCTGAACGGCGTCACCAATGGTGGATAACCGACGCGCGGCCATACATAGGCTACCTCGTTGAAGAGCTTGATGAGCATGTCGTCCATCGTCAGCTCTGCCTCGCCCTTCTTCTTGCGGAGGTTGTTGATGGTGGTACGGATGCCACCGAGGTCAGCCATCATGGACCCCATCATACCACCGGGCAGTCCACAGCCGAGGAGGAGAGAGGACATGATCTTGTTCTGCGGGTTGATGAAGTAGCCGAGCCAGTCGTCGATGAACTCCTGCGTGAGGGCACGGGCCTTCATGTAAGCGTCCATATTGATCTCGGGCACATCGAAACCGGCATGCTTGAGCATGCTCTGTACGGAGATGACATCGGGATGAACCTTACCCCAGGACAGCGGCTCGATGGCGGTATCGATGATGTCGGCGCCATTCTTGCAGACCTCAAGGATAGAAGCCATGGACAGACCGGGACCACTGTGACCGTGATATTCGATGACGATCTCAGGATGCTTGTCCTTGATCATCTTCGTCAGCTGACCGAGGAAGGCAGGCTGACCGATACCGGCCATATCCTTCAGACAGATCTCCTCAGCACCGGCGGCAATCTCCTCGTCGGCGAGCTTGCTGTAGTATTCCAGCGTGTGGACAGGAGAGGTGGTGATGCACAGGGTGCCTTGCGGCGTCATGCCGGCCTCCTTGGCCCATTTGATGGACGGCGCAATATTGCGGATATCATTCAGACCGTCGAAGATACGGGTGATATCGGTACCCTGGGCATGCTTGACACGATACATCATCTGACGGACATCATCGGGCACGGGGTACATACGCAGCGCGTTGAGACCACGGTCGAGCATGTGGGTCTTGATGCCGGCGTCATGGAGCGGCTTGGTGAAGGCGCGGACGGCCTTGTTGGGGTTCTCACCGGCCAACAGCTGTACCTGCTCAAAGGCACCACCATTGGTCTCCACACGGGAGAAGCAGCCCATCTCTACGAAGACGGGCGCAATCTTTGCCAACTGGTCAGCATGAGGCTGGAACTTGCCAGAACTCTGCCACATATCTCGATAGACGAGACTGAACTGAATTTTCTTTCCCATTATTTTTTTTAGTCTAATGTTGTCTTGTTATTGAATACGGTACGCTTTAGAAAGTCGTTCCGAGGTGCAAAATTAGATAAAAAAATTCAAATACGGAGCCAATGGTACTATTTTTTAGAAATATTGTATTAACTTTGTGCACAAAATCAGTTTGTTGTGCAGTAAACGACCCTTAGAAATATGAAAGTAAGAACTTTGATACTCATTTCGCTGACCGTTCTCGTTGCTGCCTCATGTGGGAAACCGAAAGGGAAACCCAAGGGAGGTTTCAATGACGAGGAGAAGGCGATCAGCTATTCCAAACCGGCTCCCGGCGACAGTGTCATCTATGGACTGGCCTGTGTGGGCTGTACGGACTCCGTCGTCGTCCTCCTGCCGAATGCGGGGGGTGATCCGGTGACCTATAACATCCTGGACGCCCGTCGTGCCCATCGTATCTATGGATCTCCGACGGTGGGTGACTGGATCGGTGTGCTGCCCGTGAGCAAGGGGAGTAAGGTGGCCTATTCCGTGGTCGATCTCGACGAGCTGAAAGGTTCCTGGAGCTATACCGTCATGCCCCATCTGCGGGATGTCAGTCATCTGAGCAAACGGCAGCAGGAGCGTATCCTCGCCAATATGCCGGACTCTATCGTGCAGACCTATATGGTTCCGCGACAGTATGGCTTCACGCTGAGTCGTCAGAGTGAGGCATCATCCATCGGTATGGTCCATCAGAGTTCGGATATAGAGGATGACAGTCCCGTGGAGTATCCGAAGGTGCCGATGTATACCGAGTGGCATCCTTTCAACAACCGGCTGATCCTCGTACAGGGCCGTTTCGTGATGAATGGTGTCGTCTTCAACGCGAAGACGATCCGTGACACGTTCAACATCGTATATATGCTCGATGACTCCCTGGCTCTGCGTGCGAAGAACGGACAGGTCATTGGTTTCCGCCGTCAGCAGAGTGCCCGTGCCGCCAATGCCAAGGCCAACGCTGCCGCAAAGAAGGTGGAACAGAATATTCAGAACAAACTGAAATAGGGGGCTACTGCCTCTTGCAGGGGCCGTCCCTTGTGGCGGCCCGATGGCGGTACGGCATTCAAAAAGGATCATTATTCTCTGATTCTATTCGGCGTTACCGCCGACGGGCCGCCCCAAGGGACGGCCCCTGCAAAGGGCGTATGGCACTCGGGGGTTGCGACGCCCTGTTCGGCTAGGGGGTCCCATTT
>JAQXXT010000113.1 GCA_029226205.1 Prevotellaceae bacterium | reverse complement strand
CACCGTAGGGGCACCCCTTGTGGGCGCCCTAATCCCACAATTACCAGTTAGGGCGCCCACAAGGGGTGCCCCTACGGACGGCCACAAGGGCCGCCCCTACGGAGGGGAAAAAACAAAATAATATGAGTGATACAAATCCGAAGAATCACGAAGGCAAGAAACTCTATACCCTGTTGGTGTATTCTGAGAATGTGGCCGGTATCCTGAATCAGGTCACGGCCGTGTTCACACGCCGACAGGTGAATATCGAGAGTCTCAATGTGAGTGCCAGCAGCATAGAGAATATCCATAAGTATACCATCACGGCATGGAGTGACGAGGAGCAGATCCAGAAGATCACGAAAGCCATCGAGAAGAAGATCGATGTCGTCAAGGCCGATTACTATCTCGATGAGGACCTGTTCATCCATGAGGTCGCCCTCTTTAAGATCTCCACGCCGAAGTTGCTCGAGAATCCCGAGATCAGCCGTACCATCCGTAAGCATGACGCCCGTATGATGGAGGTGAACCCCACGTACAGCACCGTCCTCCTGGCTGGTCTGACTCCTGATATCGCCGATCTGTTTCAGAAGTTGAACAGTTTCGGTTGTATCCTGCAGTATACGCGTAGTGGCCGTATCGCCGTGACGCGCAGCTTCGAGGAGCCCGTGAGCGAGCTGCTGGGAGAATAATCTCTTCCATCGTAGGGGCACCCCTTGTGGGCGCCCTAACGCCACGATTCCCGGTTAGGACGGCCACAAGGGCCGCACCCTACGAAGGGATCATTATTAGATTGTTATTATGTGTGAGAAAAGGAAACTGATTTCTAAGGTAGGAAAATATGACTTTCTGGCGGAACCGTTCCATTGCGATTTCACCCATCATCTGTTGATGGGCCATGTAGGAAATCTCATGCTCAATGCCGCCGACTTCCATAGTCAGGAACGCGGCTATGGCATGAACTACCTCAATACCATCCATCGAACATGGGTCCTCAGCCGTCTGACTATCGAGATGACGTCCATGCCCGTGGCCTACGACCATTTTTCCGTAGAGACATGGGTGGAGAGTGCCATGCGTTATTTCACGTCACGCAACTTTGCCGTCACGGCGCCCGACGGTCATGCCTATGGCTACGGCCGTTCCATCTGGGCGATGATCGATACCGACACGCGTGAGCCGTCGAATATCCTTGAGGTGCGTGACGGACTCATCAACGATTATATTGATAAGGAGAAGCCCTGTCCCATCAAGCCCTGCAGTAGGGTAGTGATGCGTGAGAAGGGAACGCTCGTCCGTACCATCGGCACCTATTATCATGATGTCGATGTCAACGGACATATCAATTCCGTGAAATATATCGAACATATCCTCGACCTCTTCCCGCGAGAGATCTGGGAGACGAAACGTTTGCAACGCCTGGAGATCGCTTACGTCGCTGAGACCTATTGGGGCGACAGTCTGCATTTTTATACCATTCAAAGTGGTGAAAATGAGTGGACTATACGCCTTACAAAGTCTACGAATGGCGACGGTGAAGAAAAGGAGGTCGTAAGAAGTTGTGTTAAATTTGTAAATAAATGAAATTTTATTTGGTAGTTTCGTTTTAAGTTATTACCTTTGCAAATGTTTTCGAGAGATAATTAGAATCACAACGAAGAAATAGATTAAATATGTAAACCGCGGCGCTCGCGAGAGAGGGCGTTGCATAAAAATTTAGTAGTATGGCAGAAATGAATTTCGGTGGCGTAGTTGAGAATGTCGTCACCAGTAAAGAGTTCTCTTTGGAGAAAGCACGTGAAGTCCTGAAGAATGAGACCATCGCCGTCATCGGTTACGGTATCCAGGGTCCTGGTCAGTCTTGCAACCTTCGTGATAATGGCTTCAACGTGATTGTCGGCCAGCGTCAGGGCAAGACCTTCGAGAAGGCAAAGGCTGACGGTTGGGTGCCGGGCAAGACACTGTTCTCCATCGAGGAGGCTGTCCAGAAGGGTACCATCATCTGCATGTTGCTCTCCGATGCCGGCCAGATTGATCAGTGGCCGAAGATCAAGAAATACCTGACTCCGGGTAAGACCCTGTACTATTCTCATGGTTTCGCCATCAACTGGCAGGACCGTACGGGTGTCGTTCCTCCCAAGGATATCGATGTCATCATGGTTGCTCCTAAGGGTAGTGGTACGTCTCTGCGTACGATGTTCCAGGAGGGTCGTGGTCTGAACTGCTCTTACGCCGTTTACCAGGATGCTTCCGGTCACGCTAAGGAGAAGACACTGGCTATGGGTATCGGTATCGGTTCCGGTTACCTCTTCGAGACGACCTTCCAGCGTGAGGCTACCTCTGACCTGACGGGTGAGCGTGGCTCTCTGATGGGTGCTATCGAGGGTCTGCTGGAGGCACAGTACAATGTGCTGCGTCGTCATGGTCATACTCCTTCTGAGGCTTTCAACGAGACCGTTGAGGAGCTGACACAGTCCCTGATGCCGCTCTTTGGTGCCAAGGGTATGGACTGGATGTATGCTAACTGCTCTACTACGGCACAGCGTGGTGCTCTCGACTGGGCTCCTCGTTTCCGTGAGGCTATCACGCCGGTCATGGAGTGGCTGTATCTGAGTGTGAAGACTGGCGAGGAGGCACAGATCTCCATCGACAGCAACTCTAAGCCCGACTATCGTGAGAAGCTGAATGCCGAGTTGAAGGCTATGCACGATATGGAGATGTGGCGTGCCGGTGAGACCGTCCGCAAGCTCCGTCCGGAGAATGAGAACAACTAATCGTTGTTTTTCAGAGAAAGACTAATTTTTTTCTCGTACATAATGTTTTGAGGGGATTTGTTCCGTGAGGAATGAATTCCCTTTCTTTTTTGCACATATTATGTTCTGACAATCTGCCTCCGTAGGGTGCGGCCCTTGTGGCGCATCTGCCACCGTAGGGTGCGGCCACCCCCTTCGGTTCCCCCGTGCCCGGGGGACGGAAATGTGGCCGTCCTAACCGGGAAATCCGTGGCAATTAGGGCGCCCACAAGGGGTGCCCCTACGGTGGCATTCCTATCTGGATGCAATTAGGGCGCCCACAAGGGGTGCCCCTACGGTGGCAGTGCGGCCACCTACCAATCCCGAATGAAACTCCTAACTCCTATCTCCTAACTCCTAACTACAAAAGTTCCTTTAACCTGGATTTCTTCCTCATCCACCAGACTTTGTAGGGCATCGGCGATCTCTTCGGGGGAGAGGGGGAGACTGATCTCGAGGTCGGAGATAGAGTGGGACTTGCCATCAGCGAGGGCCGTCATGATAAGTTCGGCAGCATGGCGGAGGTTGTCAGCAGCGATCCGCTCGGGGTGATGCCGGTGGTCGACACAGACATCACAACGGCCACAGTCGGCCTTCGCCCGTTCCCCGAAATAGTCGAGGAGCTGACGGCTGCGACAGACATGGCTGTTCATCAGATAGTCCTCCATGGCCTTGATCCGACGGGCGTAGACGACGCGGCGGTCCTCATAGATCTCCCGAGGGATGATGATATGGTCCTCATCCTCCCGGTCGGTGAGATAAGTGATCATCGGGATCTTCTTCCGTGGGACGAACTGGATGATCCTTTTCTCCCGCAGTCCTTTGAGAGTCATATACACCTGCTGGCGTGTCAGTCCACAGTTCTTGGCAATATCCTCCTCCCTGATATACACGAATTTCGAGAACATCCCCTCATACATCCTCAGCATCTCCGAGAGGATCTGATCCTCCCGGGCCGTGAGGTTATCCAGGAGATAGAGGTCATCCCGGTCGATGGGAATATAGACCCGTGCGGCACTGTCGGGGTTCTCCTCATAATGGATATATCCCGCCCTTTCGAGGAGATGGAGGGCGGAATTGACGGGGATGGGGAAGAAATGGTAGATATGGCAGAAGTTACCCATATCAAACTCGAATGTCCTCCCGGCGCCGTCACCACTGGCCAGTTGGAAGAAATAGGCGAGATGTTCATAGACATCACGGATATAGTCACGGGACGGGAACGTGTTGTCGATACGCCGCTCGAGCGTCGACATATCGGAATGCTCGTTGAAGAGCAAAACGGCATAGCTGTGGTTGCCGTCACGGCCCGCACGGCCTGCCTCCTGGAAATATTCCTCCATGGAGTCGGGGACATCGGCATGGATGACCATGCGCACGTCGGGCTTGTCGATACCCATACCGAAGGCGTTCGTGGCCACCATCACCCGGATCTTATCCTCCTGCCAGGCCTTCTGCCGCTCGTCCTTCGTGGCGGTGTCGAGGCCGGCATGGAAGGAGGTGGCGGAGATCCCCGCACTGTTGAGGTCTTCGGCGATGGCTGCCGTCTTCTCCCGGTTACGGGTATAGACGATGGCACAGCCGTCGACGGCCTGGAGGATATGGCGTGTCTCCTCCTCCTTGTCGTCCGTCGGGCGTACGACATACGTGAGGTTCTTTCGTTCGAAACTCATGCGGAAGCAACAGGGCTTGCGGAAATGCAGCTGTCGCTGGATATCGTCGGCCACCTGCGGCGTTGCCGTCGCCGTGAGGGCGAGGACGGGGACGTCGGGCTTCAGTGCCCGGATATCGGCTATCTTCAGATACGACGGTCGGAAGTCATAGCCCCACTGGCTGATACAGTGTGCCTCGTCGACGGTGAGGAAGCATACCTTCATATGGCGGAACTTCGTCTGGAAGAGCTCCGTCGACAGTCGTTCGGGTGAGACATAGAGGAACTTACACCCCCCGAAGATGGCGTTTTCCAGTGTCTGCACGATATCCCGGCGGCTCATCCCCGAATGGATGGCGGCGGCGGTGATGCCACGGTCGCGGAGGTGCTGCACCTGGTCCTTCATCAGCGCGATGAGGGGCGTGATGACGACGCATGTCCCCTCCATGGTCATCGCCGGTACCTGGAACGTGATACTCTTTCCGCCGCCCGTAGGCATCAGTCCGAGTGTGTCATGACCACTGCCGATACTCTCGATGATCTCCCGTTGGATACCCCTGAAGTCGGGATATCCCCAGTATTTCTGAAGAACCTGACGATAATCCAATTTTAAAAGTAAAAAAGTAAAAAATTAAATAAAATCCATTTGCAGGGTGCGGCCCTTGTGGCCGTCCTAACCGGGAATCCGATTCCTCCGTAGGGTGCGGCCCTTGTGGCCGTCCGCCGTCGGCACGACGGATTTATGCGCCAATGAAATACATTCGCGGACGGCCACAAGGGCCGCACCCTACGGTGGATGTTAGGACGGCCACAAGGGCCGCACCCTACGGTGGATCGGGGCGGACGGCCACATTTCCGTCCCCCGGGCACGGGGGAACCGAAGGGGGTGGCCGCACCCTACGGTGGATTAATTGCTCGGCCTGATATCCTCGATCTGCAGCTGCGCCTGGCCGTGCTTGAAGACATTCTCCTCGATGGTGTAGGCGATGTCGAAGGACCGCTTGCTCTTGATATAGCGGGCGGAGGCAGATTGTCCGAAGGCGATGCCGTTGACGATATTGCTCGATTTCGAGTCGACGAGCTCGAGCTTGATATGTTCCTGGTGCCGTCCGATGACCTTACTCGTACCGTAGTCGTAGACACCGATGGTACAGAAGAGCGGTTTCGGATTGCCCGGGCCGAAGGGTGAGAATTTCTTCAGGTCGTTGAAGAGTTTCTTCGTGATATCGCGGAAGTCGATGACGGCATCGATATTCAGGATCGGCTCCGTCTGTTCCGGTTGGATATGTTCCTCAACATACTGTTGGAAACGGTCACGGAACTTCACGACATTCTCCCATCTCAGCGTCAGTCCGGCAGCATAGGTATGACCGCCGAAGTTCGTCAGCAGGTCCCGGCAACTCTTGATGGCCGAATAGATATCGAAGCCCGTGACGCTCCGTGCCGATCCTGTCGCCATATCGCCGTCACGCGTGATGACGACGGTGGGCCGGAAGTAGAGCTCCGTCAGACGGGAGGCGACGATGCCGATGACACCCTTCTTCCAGTGCTCGTCGTAGAGGACGATGGAGGAGTGGTGCGTCTGTGCGTCGAGGCGTGAGACGATCTGGTTAGCCTCCTCCGTCATCTGCTTGTCGATGCCCTTGCGCTGCTCGTTATATTCGTTGATATGTTTCGCCATCCTCAGGGCCGTGGAGAAGTCCCGTTCTACGAGGAGGTCCACACTCTCCTTGCCGTTTTCCATACGTCCCGAGGCATTGATGCGTGGCCCGATCTTGAAGACGATGTCACTCATGGAGATCTCACGGCCACTGAGACCGCAGATATCGATGATCGCCTTCAGACCCACCGACGGGTTCTGGTTGAGCTGTTTCAGACCATGGAAGGCGAGGATGCGGTTCTCCTCCACCACGGGGACGATATCGGCGGCGATAGCTACGGCACAGAAGTCGAGTAGGGGGATGAGACGCGAGAAGGGGATGCTGTTGTTCTTTGCGAAGGCCTGCATGAACTTAAATCCCACGCCACAGCCACAGAGGTGCTTGAAGGGGAAGGGATCATCGGGGCGCTTCGGATTGAGGATAGCCACGGCATTGGGCATCTCGTCATCGGGCACATGATGGTCACAGATGATGAAGTCGATACCGAGGCTCTTCGCGTAGGCGATCTCGTCGATGGCCTTGATGCCACAGTCGAGGATGATGATGAGTTTCACGCCCGTCTCATGGGCATAGTCGATACCCTGCTTGCTCACGCCATAGCCCTCGTCGTAACGGTCGGGGATATAGTAGTCGATGTTCGAGTAGAACTGTTGCAGGAACTTGTATACCAGAGCCACGGCGGTACATCCGTCGACATCATAGTCACCATAAACGAGGATGCGTTCCTTCCGTCCCATGGCATCGTTGAGACGGTCTACGGCGACATCCATATCCTTCATGAGGAAGGGGTTGATGAGGTCGGCGAGCTGGGGACGGAAAAAGCGCTTCGCCGCCGACTCCGTCGTGATGCCGCGGCGGATGAGCAGATGGGCGAGGATAGGACTGATATTCAGCTTCTCCCCCAGCTCTTTGGCAGCTTCATCTTCCGCTGTCGAGGGCGATGAATATTTCCATTTATAATGCATTGTTTGATTCTTTTTTTTCTAGCCCCAAAATTACAAAAAAAAAGTAATTCCGCCAAATTGTAGGGACATGATTTATCATGTTCCGCAACAAATGGGGGTAATACAAAAGACAGAGTAACAGATCAAAACATATACTGCGTAGTGTATGTAAAAATCTGTTACTCTGTCTTTCCACGCCTCTTTTGACGCTTTAGCAAGCCCCTCCCTTTTCGGGGAGGGGTTGGGGTGAGGCTTCCCCTTTGGCGTTTTTGCAAGCCCCTCCCTTTAGGGGAGGGATTGGGGTGAGGCTTCTTTTTTACTTCGTCTCTATCTCTTCCTTCATATCGATGAACTCACCCTTGTCGTCGTAGAACTCATACTGCAGGAAGGCGAGCTTCTGCGACGGGAGGATATGAACACCGAAACCGTATTTCATCTGCCATTTCCGCTTCAGGGAGATCATGCCCTGGTTGATATACGCCGCTACGTAGGGATGGACGTAGAGGTAGAACTTGCGGATGCCGATCTTGTTCACCAGACGGTCGATCTTCCCCTCCAGCTGGTCGGTGAAGAGGATGGAGGAGCGGATCTTTCCCGTACCGTTGCACGTAGGACAGGTCTCCTCGACATTCACGTCCATGGCGGGACGGACACGCTGGCGCGTGATCTGCATGAGACCGAACTTGCTCAGTGGCAGGATATTGTGCTTGGCACGGTCTTTCTGCATGTCCTTGCACATCCGCTCATAGAGCATCTGACGGTCCTCGGCGAGATGCATGTCGATGAAGTCAACGACGATGATGCCACCCATGTCACGCAGCCGCAGCTGACGGGCGAGCTCGTCGGCAGCCCCGAGGTTCACGTCGAGGGCGTTGGCCTCCTGCTCCTTCTCCCTCGTGCGGTTGCCACTGTTGACATCCACGACATGGAGGGCCTCCGTATGCTCGATGATGAGGTAGGCGCCATGGGCGTAGTTGACGACCTTACCGAAACTGGCTTTGATCTGCTTCGTCACGTTATAAGCGTCGAAGACGGGGACCTTTCCGTTGTAGAGCTTGACGATGCCCGCCTTTTCAGGGGCGATGAGCCCGACATAGTTCTTCACGGCATGGAAGATCTCCTCGTTGTTGACCACGATGCTCTCGTAACTGGGGTTGAAGAGGTCACGGAGCATGGCCACGGCGCGCCCCGTCTCCTCATAGATGAGCTGTGGACGCTTCTGCGTCTTCTGTACCTTCTCAATGGCCTTCTCCCACCGCTGGGTGAGGATCTTGAGCTCGTTGTCGAGTTCGGCAACTTTCTTGCCCTCGGCGACGGTACGAACGATGACGCCGCAGTTCTTCGGCTTGATACTCTGGATGAGCTGTTTCAATCGTGTGCGCTCCTCGCCCTTGCGGATCTTCGAGGAGACGCTGACCTTATCCCCGAACGGGATAAGCACCAGGTAGCGGCCGGCGAAGGAGAGCTCTCCCGTGAGCCGCGGGCCCTTGGTGGAAATGGGTTCTTTGACAATCTGTACGAGGACCTCCTGACCCGGCTTGAGGAGACTGGTGATGGTGCCGTCCTTGTCGATATCGGGCTGACGGGAGGCCTTGCTGAAGGGAAACAGCTTCCGGCGGTCACTCTGTACCTGTTTCTGGTATTTCTGGAAACTCGCGAACTGCGGTCCCAGGTCGAGATAGTGAAGAAAGGCGTCGCGCTCATAGCCTACGTCCACAAAGCAGGCGTTCAGGCCGGGCATCATTTTCTTGACTTTTGCCACGTAGATGTTGCCCACAGAGAAGCTCGCCTCGCGCGGCTCGTTCTGGTATTCCACCAGGCGCTTGTCTTCCAGCAGGGCGATGGAGATATTCTTCTGTTGGACATCGATCACTACTTCGCTTGTCATTTCTTCTTCTTTTAAAAAATCAACAAAAAAGGGGTGGGCCTCATGGCTATCACTTCAGATCCATCGGCACACCCCCAGTCTTTTTCTAGACACAGACCTCGAGCGGTCTATGGCCCCGCAGGGCCTTACTTGCTCTTATGTCTGTTCTTGCGCAGTCTCTTCTTACGCTTGTGAGTAGCCATCTTGTGGCCCTTCTTTTTCTTTCCGTTTGGCATAATAAATGAATTTTTTAAATGTTATTTTTTTAATAATCTATATTCCGTATTACTTCATTTCCTCGAGGAAACTCTTGGCGGGCTTGAAAGCCGGCAGATCATGAGCGGGAATCACCATCGTGGTGTTCTTGGAAATGTTACGGGCCGTCTTCTCGGCGCGGTGCTTGATGATGAAGCTGCCGAATCCACGGAGGAATACACTCTCTTTCTTGATCATGTGACTCTTGACAGTCTCCATGAATGACTCGACAACGGCTGTCACCTCTTTCTTCGACATGCCAGTGGCTTCGGCGACTTCGTTGATGATATCTGCTTTCGTCATTGTCTTTAAATACTTACTACTTTCTAATTGTTAATCTTTTTTCGGAGTGCAAAGGTACAAGTTTTTTGTGAGAAAAGGAAATGTATTTCAATTTTTTTGCAAAAAATCTTTCCCTAACTTGTTGAGAATGATATTATTTTAGTAACTTTGCAGTAGAATAAGAACGTTGTATATATAATAAGGTAGAAAGAATATGAAACAGACCAAGATTGTAGCCTCCATCAGTGACCGCAGATGTGATGTCAACTTCATCCGCCAGCTCTTCTTCGCCGGCATGAATGTCGTGCGTATGAACACCGCCCATGCCACGGAAGAGGGCATCCGAAATATTGTCCGTAATGTCAGGGCCGTATCACCCCATATCGGTATCATGATCGATACGAAGGGCCCCGAGGTGCGCACGACGAATGTCGAGGCGCCCATCCATTACAAGACGGGTGAGATGGTGAAGATCTTCGGTCGTCCCGAGATGGACACGACGCACGACATCATCAATGTCTCCTATCCGAATATCGCTGCCGACCTGAAGGTCGGTGATGATGTCCTCTTCGATGACGGTCTCATCGATATGAAGGTCATCGAGAATGTCGGTCCCTATCTCGTGGCACAGGTGCAGAACGACGGTGACCTCGGCGCCCATAAGAGTGTCAACGTCCCCGGTGAGCATATCGACCTGCCGGCCCTCACGGAGAAGGACAAGCGGAACATCCTCCTGGCTATTGAGCTCGACATCGACTTCATCGCCCATTCCTTCGTGCGTAATGCCGATGATGTCCATGAGGTACAGAAGATCCTCGACGAGCACCACTCCGACATCAAGATCATCTCGAAGATCGAGAACCAGGAGGGTGTCGACAACATCGACGAGATCATCGACGCCTCCTATGGCATCATGGTGGCCCGTGGCGACCTCGGCATCGAAGTCCCCATCGAGCGCATCCCGGGCATCCAGCGCCGCATCATCCGCAAGTGTATCCTGAAGAAGAAACCCGTCATCGTGGCCACGCAGATGCTCCATACGATGATCAACAACCCACGGCCTACACGTGCCGAGGTGACGGATATCGCCAACGCCATCTTCTACCGTACCGACGCCCTCATGCTCAGCGGTGAGACCGCCAGCGGCAAGTATCCCCTCGAGGCCGTACAGACGATGGCCCGTATCGCCGAACAGGCTGAGAAGGACCGCACGCCCGAGGATATGATCGACCCGACGCAGGGCAATGCTGCCGACCAGCGCCTTTTCCTGGCCCAGGCAGCCATCGAGTCGACACGCCGCATCGGCGTGAAAGGTATCATCACCGACAGTGAGACGGGTGAGACGGCCCGAAACCTCGCGTCTTTCCGTGGTCCCGTCCCTGTGCTGGCCATCTGCTATAAGGAGAAGACGCAGCGGTGGCTGAACCTCAGCTATGGTGTCATCCCCGTGTATCAGCGTGACCAGATTGGTGCCGACAAGATGTTCTTCGCTGCCGTCCGCATGCTCCGTCAGAAAGGCTATCTGAAGAACGAGGACAACATCGCCTACCTCTCCGGCTCCTTCGGTGAGGGTGGCGGCACGACGTTCGTCGAGATCAATAAGGTCCAGAAAGTCTTCGACAACAGTTATAAGTTCAAGTTGCCGGAAAACAAAGAATAAAAAATCCCTTCGTAGGGTGCGGCCCTTGTGGCCGTCCTAACCGGGAATCGTGGCGTTAGGGCGCCCACAAGGGGTGCCCCTACGGTGGATTGGACGACACTACATATAATGATATAGGCTAACGAAACGACAGAGTAACAGATAAAACATACACTGCGCAGTATATGTAAAAATCTGTTACTCTGTCTTTTTTATGTTTGAGTCTGTTGCTCTGTCTTATTATGTTGTTACTGGTTTTTATTTTGTTTTTAAAGGTTTTCTTCGTAAAAAACACACCCACTTGTTTTATTTTTGTTTTTCATGTTTTGTGGTATAATGATCCATTTGTAGGTGGCCGTCCTATTGCGGCCACGCAAGGAAGATGGGGAATTCGTATGGAATGTTCCGCCCCTTCTATGTCCAAAACTCCACCTCTCCCGTCTCCACCATCTCACCGCCGCACTTGGGACACGTCTTCCCGTCCCATCGGCGGATGTTCATGCTGCCACAGTTCAGACACAGACGCCCCGCCTCCGTGGAGAACGACGGCGCCGCGTCGCCGATGATGCCACCGACGACGAGAGGCTGCAGCGTACGGCAGTCCGGACAGCTCACCGTCACGATATGCTGACCCATGAAACCGTTACCCAGGTAGATGTCCGCTTCGTAACCGCATGACTTACAACGATATTTACATTTATGTGCCATAGCCTTTTCCTTTTCCGTTTGCAAACTTACGAAAAATTTTAGAATTGAGGGTGGGGGAGAGAAAAAAATAAGGGGAAAAAGAAAAGACACTGAAGTAAAATCACGCTGGCTTTGGGCAGAAATGCGCAACTTGCGCAAGTCTCTACCAACTATGCTATTTCCGATTAGTAAATAACATAAATACGAACTGTAAACACCATAGATACGCCTCGTAAACAACAGAGATAAAAAATTATCTCATTAAGATATTTTTTTTTCTCTGTTGTTTATGTGACAAATGTCGCATGATAAATTATGGCTTTACGCAAGCCCTCCCTTTTTAGGAGGATTGGGAGAGGCTTTCTGTTTCTTTTTCCATTCTACCAATGCCACGGTGATGTCGTTATAGGAGATCTCTTCAGGGCAATGTTCCTTGATCACGCCTTTGCCTTTGTCATCGCCGACTTCCTGAATCACACGGAAGATGAGGTCGCGCTTCTCTACTGACAATAGTCTGCGGGGATCCACGGCACCCGAGGCAACGAAGGACGCGAGGTGGGAGAAAACCGTCGATGGCGCCAGTTCCCGTTCTTTCGCTATCTCCTCGATACTCTTGCCTTGACGGAAGAGAGTGAGCGTGACGAGGCTCGTAGGATTGGGGCGTTCCCGTTTTTCTTTCTTCCGCTTTCTTGCGTCACCCTCCACCGCATCGAGGATAGCCTCTTGTTTATATTTGAGATAGGCGGCGACGGTGAAACCGTTACCTTCAATGTCAGTCAATAAGTATTTCTTAGCGAGATAGGCTTGGCGGGTGTCACTGAAAGCACTATCCAGCCGTTTCATGTTCTGTTTGTTCTGACTTGTCACGCCCTTTGTCAGGTCCAGTGGTGAGGCGAAGACATGATCCAACTGTTCCAGAAAATACGTGCAGCTACGTCCTACACGGTCCAGAAAGTCCTTGTCACGGAGCGTTTCAAAGGGCAGCTGGCGGATCAGTCCCGTCCATTTCTCCGCAACGGCGAGAATTTTTTGTTCGGCATCCTGTATGGCGATATGATGAAGGTTGATGATCTTGGGATATTTTGGGAAGTCTTCCGCCAGTACACGATAGAGGTGTTGCTCGGCACTGACGCACTGGTTAAACGTGAAGAGATCGATGAGTTGGTGACGCTCGTATTCCTGTTTGAGAATAGTCAACTGACGGATACTCTCCTGGGCACGCTCATGTTGGTGGGAGATATATTCATCCACACGACTGTCTGTGATGATATTCCGGCGGGCGAGGGGACTCGAGAGGACCATTCCTTCCAAAGTCTTGCAACGACTCAGGGCCACATAGACCTGTCCGGAAGCGAAAGACAGTTGCGCGTCGATAATGGCATGTTCAAAGGTAAGACCTTGACTCTTATGGATCGTGATTGCCCAGGCCAGTCGTAGCGGGTATTGGAAGAACGATCCCTGTACCTCAGGCTCTATAGCCTTACTCTGTTCGTTGAGGGTATATTTTACATTATCCCATTGGGCCTTCTCCACAGTAATCGGCTCCTCTTCATCGGGACAGAGCACTTCGATCTTATCCTTGTCGAGATAAGTGATATGTCCGATCTTACCATTATAATATAGGTGATCGGAAGAACTGTCATTTTTGATGAACATCACCTGAGCGCCGACACGAAGCTGGAGAACAGGGCTCGTAGGATAGATGGATTCCGGGAAATCGCCTTTCGTTTCAGCTTTATAGTAGAAAAGAGGAGTATCCAATTTCTGAAGCTGATGGTCATTGACCTCATTGGCGATACGGTTATGGGTGGTCAGCCGGATATATCCTTCACTCTCTTTCGGAGTGAAAGAAGGATTTACCCGACTGTTCAGCACGCTCAAGTCATCGTCAGTGGGTCGTCCGTTGCGGATATCATTGAGGATATTGATGAACTTCTCATCTTGTTGACGATAGACATGGGTGAGTTCGATCGTAACATAGTTGATACTCTGCAGTGCCTTACTACCAAAGAAATAAGGAGTCTGATAATAGGTAGAAAGAATCTTCTCGTCTTCCGGCGTGACGACGGGCGTCAGCTGTTGCAGATCACCGATCATGAGAAGTTGTACGCCACCAAAGGGCTTGTCATGTTCACGATAGCGTCGTAGCACGTCGTCAATGGCATCGAGAAGATCACAGCGGACCATACTGATCTCATCGATGATAAGGAGGTCGAGTGTCTTGAGGATATTCCTTTTCTCCTTGGAGAAGGCAAAACGCTGTTCCTGTTTCATGCCGGGGACGAAAGGAGAGAGGGAGAGCTGGAAGAAAGAATGGATGGTGACACCTCCCGCATTGATGGCGGCGACACCTGTTGGTGCTACGACGATTTTTCGTTTCGTGCAACGGTCTTTTAACGTCTTGAGAAAAGTTGTCTTTCCTGTTCCGGCTTTACCGGTGAGAAAGATGGAGATGTCCGTGTTGTTGACAAACTCCCATGCGTTACGAAGTTCAGGATTGGTCATAGGTGTGAAAGGTTTTTGTCGGAGACATCACAGACAGAAAATAGAGAGTCTGTGATGTCCCTGTTGTGAAAAAATAGGAGATTCTTATTTCCGAACCTTTTTATTTCTGATACAGGAATCTCTTGATACTCTTTTTCGGCGTTTTCTCGAACTCCTCGTCGTGTATGCGCACGGCAGCGAGCTTGCTGTAGGCGGGCATCATGGCGTTGAGGTCGATACGGTTCTGCTCCATGATCTTCTGGATATCGTCCTTGGAGAGACCGAGGTTGTTGGCCTCGTCGAAGTCGGGATGGATGAGACCGACGAGCTTCTCGCCCTCCTGGATGACGACGCTCTCGCTGACGAGGGGCAGGGAGTTGAGCTTGTCCTCGATCTCTTCGGGATAGATATTCTGTCCGTTGGCGCCGAGGAGCATGTTCTTCGACCGTCCCTTGATGAAGACATTGCCGTCGGAGTCCATGGTGCCGAGGTCCCCGGTATGGAACCATCCGTCGCTGTCGATGCAGGCTTTCGTGGCGGTCTCGTTCTTATAGTATCCGAGCATGACATTGGGACCCTTGCAGAGGATCTCTCCCGGCGTGTTCTCGGGATCGGGACTGTCAATGCGGACTTTCATGTGGAGGGCGGCACGACCGCAGGAGCCGGGGCGGAACGTCTTCCAGTCGGCATAACAGATGATCGGTGCGCACTCCGTGGCGCCATAGCCTACGGTATAGCGGAAGTTGATCTTATGGAGGAAGCGCTCGATCTCCTGGTTGAAGGCGGCGCCGCCGATGATGACCTCATAGAACTCACCACCGAAGGCGTTCGTGACCTGTTCGCAGATCTTGTCGCGGACTTTCTTGGCCACGACGGGCATATGGAGGAGCATGCGCATATAGTTGTTCTGAATCTTCGGGAACACTTTCTTGCGGATGATCTTCTCGATGATGAGGGGCACGGAGATGATGATTTTCGGCTTGACACGTCCGAAGGCCTCGGCGACGATGGCCGGGGAGGGGATACGCGTGAGGTAGTAGACATGGCAGCCCTTGAGGAACTCATAGAGGAACTCGAAGGCCATGCCGTACATGTGGGCCATGGGGAGGATGCTGATGACGGGATCCTCGGTATGGATGATCTTCCCAAGGACATTCTCGGCGAAGTCGATGTTGCTCCACAGGGCACGGTAGGGGATCATGACACCCTTGGAGAAGCCCGTGGTGCCGCTGGTATAGTTGATCAGTGCCAGCTCGTCGGGGTCCTCGTCATGATAGTAGTGGACATGCTGCTTGCGGAAATATTTCGGATACTCGTGGCCGAACATCTCGTTGAGGTGCTCACGGGCATAGGTCAGCTTGTCGGTACGGGAGATAACGAGGCTGTAGTCGGGGATATAGATGATGCCCTCGAGACCCGGCATCTTCGTGGCGTCGACCTGTGTGGCGACGACATCACCGACGAAGAGGAGCTTGGCATCGCTGTGGTTGACGATGTTATGGATCTGGTCGGGGGTGAACTCATGGAGGATGGGCACGGCGATGCAGCCATAGGTCAGCGTGGCGAGGAAGGCCACGGCCCAGCAGGCGCTGTTGCGGCCGCAGAGGGCGATCTTGTCGCCCTTGACGACGCCGGAGGCCTCGAAGAGGATATGCAGTTTCTCAATCTTCCGGGCGACGTCATGATACTGCAGGGTGGCTCCCTTATAGTCTGTCAGGGCGTCGAGGTCCCAGTGGTCGATGATGCTCTTCTCGATGAGGGCATTGAAAGACGGGATTGTTTCCATTTCGTTAGTACAATAATGTTTTATTGATACAGATATCGTTTGATACTCTTCTTCGGTGTCTTCTCAAACTCCTGGTCGTGGAGCTGGATCTGTGCCAGACGGCAGAAGGCGGGGAGCTGCGCGTTGAGCTCCTTGCGGTTCTGTTCCATGATGGCCTCGAGATCAGCATCGGAGAAACCGAGGCTGCGCACTTCCTCCATGTCGGGGTGTACGAGGCCGATGAGCTTGTTGTCACGCTGGATGATGAGGCTCTCGCCGACCATGGCCATGGAGTTGAGCTTATTCTCGATCTCCTCGGGATAGATATTCTGTCCGTTGTCGCCGAGGAGCATGTTCTTGATACGTCCGTTGATGAAGAGGTGGCCCGTTTGGTCCATCGTGCCGAGGTCGCCGGTATGGAACCAGCCCTCGTCGTCGATGACGGCCTTCGTGGCCTGCTCGTTCTTATAATAACCGTCCATGACGTTGAGTCCGCGGCAGAGGATCTCACCGGGGACATGGGCGGGATCATCGCTGGCCACACGGAGCTCCATGTGCTCGATGACGGTGCCGCAGGAGCCGGGCTCGAAGTCATGCCAGTCGGAATAGGAGATCATCGGGCCGGTCTCCGTGGTGCCATAACCGATGGTGATGGGGAAGCCGATGGAGGTGAAGAACTGTTCGATCTCCTTGTTCAGTGAGGCGCCGCCGACGATGATCTCATACATGTTGCCGCCGAAGACCTGGCGGGTCATCTCACAGACGCGCTGGCGGATCTTGTCACGGATGACGGGCATGGACATGAGGAGTCGCATGCGTGTGTTCTGGATGAGGGGGAAGATCTTCTTGCGGACGATCTTCTCGATGATCAGCGGTACGGCGACGATGACAGAGGGATGGATGTCGCTGTAGGCCTGGGCGATGGTCGTCGGTGACGGCAGGCGGTTGAGGAAGAAGATGTGGTTTCCCCAACAGAACTCGATGATGAACTCCACCATCAGGCCGTACATATGGGCCATGGGGAGGATGCTCAGCACGTTGCTGCCCGAGGGGATGCGGCCCTCGAGGAAGGCATGCTTCAGGCCGTCCCAGTTGCTCCACAGCACACGGTAGGGGAGCATGACACCCTTGGAGAAGCCCGTGGTGCCACTGGTATAGTTGATCATGGCCAGTTCATCGGAATGGTCACGGTAGTAATGGACATGTTCCTTGCGGAAATATTTGGGGAATCGCTTGCCATAGAGCTCATTGAGGTGCTCACGGGCATAGACGAGCTTCTCCGTACGCGCCAGGGTGACGGAGAAGTCGGGGATATAGACGATACCCTCGAGGCCCGGCATCATGCGGGCATCGACCTGCGTGGAGACGACATCGCCGACGAAGAGGATCTTGGCCTCACTGTGGTTGACGATGTTATGGATCTGCTCGGAGGTGAACTCATGCTGGATGGGGACGGCGACGGCGCCATAGGTCAGCGTGGCCAGGAAGGCCACGGCCCAGTTGCTGCTGTTGCGGCCGCACAGGGCGATCTTGTCGCCGGCTTTCACGCCGCAGGCCTCGAAGAGGATGTGTACCTTCTCGATCTTGCGCGCTACATCGTGATACTGGAGCGTGGCGCCCTTGTAGTCGGTGAAAGCATCGCGGTCCCAGAACTTGATGATGCTCTCCTCAATGATTTGATTGAAACTTGGTATGGGTTGCATTGCACAATATTTCAAATTTTGTGCAAAGTTACAAACGTTTCTGCACATTTCAAAATATTTTGTGCACTAATTTCATTTTGTGGTGATTTTTATTTACGAAAACCTGAAAAACCGAATAAAAACCATGCGTGGCCACCTACTCGTATCTCATACTCTTCGACGGATGGATATGGGAGATGAGGAAACTCGGACCGACGAGGATGAGGAGGCAGAGGAGGATCGTGGCGATATTGATGATGATGAAATAAGGCCAGGCGAACTCCACGGGGACCGTACTGACATAATAGGTACGGGCATCGAGGTGTACGAAACCCGTATAGCGCTGCAGGGCCAGGAGGCCGAGGGCGATGGCGTTGCCGATGACGAGTCCCTTCAGGAGGATGAAGGCGGCAAACCACAGGAAGATGTGCCGGATGGTCCTGTTACGGGCACCGAGGGCCTTGAGGATGCCGATCATCGTGGTCCTTTCGAGGATGATGATGAGCAGGCCGGAGATCATCGTCACACCCGCCACGGCGATCATCAGTCCGAGGATGACCCATACGTTGAGGTTCATCAGGTCGAGCCACTGGAAGATCTGCGGATAGAGGTCACGAATGGTCGCCGAGGCATAGGTCTCACCATAGTGGTCGACGGTGCGGTTGACGAGGGTCACGAAATACTGTTCCGTCTCGTGGAGGAGGCGGAAGTCATGGAGCATGACCTCGGCGCCACTGGCCTGGTCGTCGTACCAGCCGTTGAGCTTACGGGCGGTATAGAGGTCGGTGAAGACGATGCTCTCGTCGAACTTCTTCAGATTGGTCTGGTAGATGCCGGCGATGGTGAAGCGGCGTGTGCGTACGCCGTTATGGTCGATGAAATAGGCGAAGACGCGCTCACCGGCATGGAGGTGGAGCTTGTCGGCCTGGGCCTGGGAGATCAGTATGCGGTTATGGCTCGCGCTGTCGGAGAACCGGGGGATGGAGCCCGCCACCATGTTCTGATGGATGAACGTCGAGTCCCATTCGGGGCCGACACCCTTGAAGGCCACGCCGAGGAAGTCGGAGTCGGTCTTGAGGATGCCCTCCTTCATGACATATCGCTGCACATGGGCCACATTGGGGATGCGGCGCAAGGCCGTGAGCATGGAGTCGTTCATCACCACGGGATATTGGTCGGAGCTCTGCAGCGTCATGAAGTCAGCCACCTCGATCTGTCCGCCGAAGCCGATGACCTTCCGCTGGATGGTATGCTTGAAGCCCAGGACGATGGCCACGGAGATAATCATCACGGCAAGTCCGATAGCGACACCTGCCGTGGCGATATTGATAGCCGGGCGGGATGCCCGTTGCCGGCCTTCGTGTGACCCATAGATCTTACGGGCGATAAATAACGGGAAATTTCTCATAAGGCTATTCCGCCTCCGTCCTTCCGGGGTATGCCTCCAGGGCCTTGCGGAGGACGACGAGGGCACGCGTGAGGTCCTCTTTCTTCAGCACATAGGCGATACGTACCTGGTTGATACCGGCTCCGGGGGTGGTATAGAATCCGGCGGCAGGGGCGAGCATGACGGTCTCGCCCTCGTAGTTGAACTCGTTGAGGCACCAACGGCAGAACTTCTCACTGTCGTCGACGGGAAGGGAGGCGACGGTATAGAAGGCTCCCATGGGGATCGGCGAATAGACGCCGGGGATGCGGTTCAGGCCGTCGATGAGGCATTTACGGCGCTCGACAAACTCGTCATAGACATCACGGTAGTATTCCTCAGGGGCATCGAGGGAGGCCTCGGCGACGATCTGTCCGATGAGGGGCGGGGAGAGGCGTGCCTGACAGAATTTCATCACGGCCTTGCGGACCTCGGCATTCTTCGTGATGAGGGCACCGATACGGATGCCGCACTCGCTGTAGCGCTTCGAGACGGAGTCGATGAGGATCGTGTTCTGTTCGATGCCCTGGAGGTGCATGGCACTGATATACGGTGAACCGGTATAGATATACTCACGGTATACCTCATCGGAGAAGAGGTAGAGGTCGTATTTCTTCACGAGGTCACGGATCTGGTTCATCTCACGGCGTGTATAGAGGTAGCCCGTCGGGTTGTTGGGGTTACAGATGAGGATGCCGCGCGTACGCTCGTTGATGAGTTCCTCAAACTTCTCCACCCTCGGCAGGGCAAAGCCTTCCTCGATGGACGTGGCGATGGTGCGGATCTTCGCGCCGGCGGAGATGGCGAAGGCCATGTAGTTGGCATAGGCGGGCTCGGGGACGATGATCTCGTCGCCGGGGTTCAGACAACTCATGAAGGCGAAGAGGACGGCCTCACTGCCTCCCGAGGTGATGATGATATCATCGGGAGTGACATTGATGTTATATTTCTTATAATAGTCGACGAGCTTCGTGCGGTAGCTGAGATAGCCCTGGCTCGGGGAATATTCGAGGACCTTTCGGTCGATATGTTTCAGGGCGTCGAGGCCACACTGCGGCGTGGGCAGGTCGGGCTGTCCGATGTTGAGGTGATAGACTTTGATGCCCCGGGCCTTAGCTGCTGCTGCCAGCGGTGCCAGCTTTCGGATTGGCGACTCGGGCATTTCTAGTCCGCGTACTGATATTTCAGGCATGGCTAAATGTTTTTATATCGTTTCAAGTGGCAAAGGTAGAGATTTTATTTTTAAATGCCAAACTTTTTCGCCAAATATCCTTGCCATCTCAAGTTTTTTGTTTAATTTTGCGACACAGATCCACCGTAGGGTGCGGCCCTCGTGGCGCATCTGCCACCGTAGGGCGCGGCCCTTGTGGCCGTCTTAACCGGGAATCGTGGCAATTAGGGCGCCCACAAGGGGTGCCCCTACGAAGAAAAAATACATTTATTATGGAAAATGAATATCAGCTGCGGGTGACGCCGCAGACCGCTTATACGGAAGAGCATATCAAACGCTATCTGGCACAGGAGAAAGGCCTTGAC
>JAQXXT010000112.1 GCA_029226205.1 Prevotellaceae bacterium | reverse complement strand
GGATGACAGGACCCGCCGAGTTCGTCTTCGACGGAGAGATGGAACTCTGATTAAACAGAACAACAACCAAAAGAATAGATATAGAAATATGGCATTAGTAAACGAATATTATCTCAGACTGCCAGGCAGTTACCTCTTCGCCGACATCGCCAAGCGCGTACAGGCCTTCAAGGTGTCACACCCCAAACAGCGCGTGATCAGTTTAGGTATCGGCGACGTGACACGTCCATTAGCTCCCGCAGTGGTGGAAGCAATGCATAAGGCTGCAGACGAGATGGCACATAAAGAGACCTTCCACGGCTACGGCCCGGAACACGGATATGACTTCCTGCGTGAGGCGATTCTCAAAGGTGACTTCCTTACACGCGGTATTCATCTCGACAAGGATGAGATCTTCGTCAACGACGGCGCCAAGAGTGACACGGCAAACATCCAGGAGCTCCTCCGCTGGGACAACAGCGTGGCCCTCACCGACCCCGTCTATCCGGTCTATGTCGACTCCAACGCTATGATCGGCCGCGCCGGTAAGTTCGAGGAAGGTAAATGGACGGACATCACTTACCTGCCGTGCACTGCTGAGAACAACTTCACACCAGCGCTGCCGGACCACCGCGTAGACATGATCTACCTCTGCTACCCGAACAACCCCACGGGAACGGTGCTCACGAAGGATGAGCTGAAGAAATGGGTCAACTTCGCATTACACAACGAGGCCATCATCTTCTACGATGCCGCCTATCAGGCATACATTCAGGATCCGGAGATTCCGCACTCCATCTACGAGATAAAAGGTGCACGCAAATGTGCCATCGAGTTCCACTCTTACTCCAAGACCGCCGGCTTCACAGGTGTACGATGCGGATACACCGTCATCCCGAAGGATGTCATCGCCAAGACCATCGACGGCAAGGAGGTACAGCTCAACGCACTCTGGGAGCGCCGTCAGTCGACAAAGTTCAACGGCACCTCTTATATCTCGCAGCGCGCTGCAGAAGCTACCTACTCACCCGAAGGTCACAAGCAGACGCGCGAGACAATCGCTTACTACATGGAGAACGCACGTATCATGCGTGAGACGCTCACGAAACTCGGCTATGCCGTCTACGGTGGTGAGAACGCGCCTTACCTCTGGGTGAAGACTCCAAACGGTATGGATTCGTGGAAGTTCTTCGACACCCTGCTCTATGGCTGTGGCCTCGTCTGCACGCCAGGTGTAGGATTCGGTCCCTCGGGCGAAGGATATTTCCGTCTCACAAGCTTCGGAAACCGTGAGGATGTAGAGGAAGCGATGGAGAGGTTCAAAGGGCTGTAAAATAAAAAGCCTAACGGCCCCACCCCTACCCCTCCCCCATCCAGGGGAGGGAGAGATTACCGACATGAAGTGATGCAAGTGATTTTTGCGTTATCAACATAAATAACTTAAAAAGAGAGACTATGAAAAAGGTAAAAGGATTGGTACTGCTGATGGCTTGCTTCGCAGCAACCACAGCAGGAGCTCAGGACAAAGTTGAAGCGACAATTGCCAGCGATTTCGTCAACCAGTACATCTGGCGTGGTCAGGATCTCGGCGATGTATCGGTACAGCCTACACTCGGCGTAGCCTACAAAGGCTTCTCTCTCACAGGATGGGGCTCGGTGGGGCTCTCGGACAACAGTGACACGAAGGAGTTTGACCTCACTGCCGCTTATCAGACGGGCGGGTTCCACATCGGTATCACCGACTACTGGTTCAACACACCCAACGAGAAGTACTTCCACTACGATGCCCACTCCACAAGTCACGTGTTTGAAGGCAACATAGGATACGACTTCGGTCCGATAGCCTTGAACTGGTACACGAACTTCGCCGGCAACGATGGTCTGAACAAGAGTGGCAAGCGTGCCTACAGCTCTTATGTAGAGGCAGCCGTTCCTTTCAAGCTTGCTGATCTCGACTGGACAGCTACCGTGGGTGCAGTGCCTTACGCTACCTCTTTCTATGGGAAGGCCAACGGTTTCGCAGTGACGAATGTTTCCCTGCGCGCCTCGAAGGATATCCAGGTGACCAAGAGCTGGTCCGTGCCTCTCTTCGCCGGTGTCACCGCTAACCCGTCGACCCAGAAGGCTTACCTCGTCTGCGGATTCACGCTGAGACCGTAAAGGAAAGACATTACCGGCCCCACCCCTACCCCTCCCCCATCCAGGGGAGGGAGAAATTACCCAGATAAACGGGTATCTTCGAAATCACCGTAAGGGCGGTCCTTGTGGCCGTCCGCCACCGCAGGGTAATAATAATAATCAGAACACTATAAAAAGGAAAAATTAATCATAAATAAAAACGCTGAATCTCCGCACGCTTCTACAGCTCAACCTCCCTCCCTACGGGGGAGGGCCGGGGAGAGGCCTAGAGAGGGCCGGGGAGAGGCTTAAAACAACAACTTTATGACCAACGAAAGATTTGATGCCGTAATGACCGCTTCACACAAGAAGCCGGTCGAGGTGATTGCCCCTGTGGAGCGTCCCTCCGAGTATTTTGGCAAGAAGGTTTTCAACCGTGCCAAGATGTACAAGTATCTGCCTGCTGATGTCTATCAGAAGCTCATCGACGTGATCGACAACGGTGCCACACTGGACCGTTCTATCGCCGATGCTGTAGCTAAAGGCATGAAGCAGTGGGCTGACGAGAACGGTGTGACCCACTACACTCACTGGTTCCAGCCTCTGACAGAGGGTACCGCCGAGAAGCACGACTCTTTCATCGAGCACGACGGTAAGGGCGGCATGATTGAGGAGTTCTCCGGTAAGCTCCTCGTACAGCAGGAGCCGGATGCATCCAGCTTCCCCTCCGGCGGTATCCGTTCGACCTTCGAGGCTCGCGGTTATTCTGCATGGGATCCGACAAGCCCTGTGTTCATCATCGACGACACACTCTGTATCCCGACAATCTTCATCTCTTACACCGGTGAGGCCCTCGACTACAAGGCTCCTCTGTTGCGTGCCCTGCATGCCGTGAACGTCGCTGCTACCGATGTTTGCCATTATTTCTATCCCGACGTGAAGAAGGTTATCTCTAACCTCGGCTGGGAGCAGGAGTATTTCCTCGTTGACGAGGATCTCTATGCTGCACGTCCTGACCTCATCCTCACCGGCCGTACGCTGATGGGTCATGAGAGCGCTAAGAACCAGCAGATGGATGACCACTACTTCGGTACCATTCCTGAGCGTGTGCAGGCCTTTATGAAAGACCTGGAGATCCAGGCTCTCGAGCTCGGCATCCCTGTTAAGACTCGTCACAACGAGGTAGCACCTAACCAGTTTGAGTGCGCTCCTATCTTCGAGGAGACAAACCTCGCCGTAGACCATAACATGCTGCTCATGTCCCTCATGAAGCGTGTGGCTCACAAGCACGGCTTCGAGGTACTGCTCCACGAGAAGCCTTTCGATGGCATCAACGGTTCAGGTAAGCATAACAACTGGTCGCTGTCTACCGATACAGGTATTCTGCTGCACGGCCCAGGCAAGACCCGTGAGGACAACCTCCGCTTTGTCGTCTTCATCGTTGAGACCCTGATGGCTGTATACAAGCACAATGGTCTGCTCAAGGCCAGCATCATGGATGCAGGCAATGCCCATCGTCTGGGCGCCAACGAGGCACCTCCAGCAATCATCTCTTCGTTCCTCGGCAAGACTGTGTCCGACGTCCTCGACCATATCATGAAGTCAGACAAGGACGCTCTGGTCATCAAAGGTAAGGAAGGCGTACAGATCGATATCCCGGAGATTCCTGATATCATGCGTGATAACACCGACCGTAACCGTACATCACCTTTCGCCTTCACCGGTAACCGCTTCGAGTTCCGTGCCGTAGGTTCATCCGCTAACTGCGCAAGTGCACAGATC
>JAQXXT010000111.1 GCA_029226205.1 Prevotellaceae bacterium | reverse complement strand
GCTCACGCAGCAGTTTCGCCATGTTGGCCTCACTGTCATGATCCGTCCCTTCGGCATAACGGGCACTGTGGACGCCGGGGGCACCATCGAGGGCTTCCACCTCGAGGCCCGTGTCATCGGCGAAACAGTCATAGCCGTATTTCTCAAAGACATAGCTGGCTTTCTGATGGGCGTTCTCCTCGAGCGTCATGCCTGTCTCGGGGATATCCTCATGGCAGCCGATGTCATTGAGGGAGAGTATTTCAAATTTATCTCCAAGGATCTCACGGATCTCCTGGAGCTTATGCGCGTTGTTCGTTGCAAAAACAATCTTCATTCTTCTTTCTTTGTTAAATTCAAACTCTTCCGGTGGGCATCGGTGATCTTCACCTTCATCTCATCGAAACCCTCACCATAGACACCGACGACGGCACTCTGGCTGACGAAAGCATTGGGATCGATCATCTTGATAAGGCGCTGCATCGTCACGCTCTCACGCTTGCGCGCCAGGATGCACAGCACCTTCACCTCATCACCCGTGAACCAGCCGTGGCCGTCGAGGATCGTCACGCCATGTTCCATCTGCGTACCGATGGCATTGGCGATCTCCTGCCATTTCTTGGAGATGATGAGGAACTGCACGCTCTGTCGGCGCGCGTTCATCACGTAGTCGAGGGTGAAATTCTCGATGACCATCGTACAGAGGCCGAACACGCATTTATGGATTCGGGGCAGCGTGTCACCGAACTCAGGGATGAACATACAGGAGCCGATGATACAGATATCGACGAAGATGAGCACCTGGCCGAGCGAGAGGTTATAGTATTTGTTGACGCAGGCGGCGATGATATCCGTGCCTCCCGTCGATCCGTTGTTGAGGAAGACGATGGCAAGGGAAGTGCCCGTGAACGAGCAGCCGATGATCAGCGACATGAACGCCTGGTCGGGTCCGAGAATCTGATAGAACTGATGCGTGGCGGGATCGGTCATGAGCACCTGCGCGTATTTCAGCATGAGGAAGAGCATGATGATGGCATAGATCGTCTTCATCATGAACTTCAGGCCGAGGATCTTCAGGGCCACGACGAGGAGGGCGATATTGATGAACAGATAACTGTCCTGGATCGGGAACCGCGTGGCATAGAAGATGATAGCCGACAGACCGGTCACTCCTCCCGTCACGATCTGATAGGGGAGGAGGAACACGCACCACCCGAAGGTGTAGAGCATCAATCCAAGTGTGATGAAGGTATAGTCCTTCACCTCACGCATCACATTCTGATGAACCATTTTACTTCTTCAATACTACATTGACGATCTTCTTCGGGACGATGATGACCTTCAGAATATCTTTACCACCAATATATTTCTGACTCTTCTCGTCCTCGAGGACGGCCTTCTGGATATCCTCACGGCTGGCATCCACGGGGAATGTCTTCTGGAAACGGGCCTTGCCGTTGAAGGAGATGGTCAGCTGCATATCACTCTCCACGAGATACTTCTCGTCGTACGTCGGCCATTGGGCATCGCATACCGTCGTCGTCTCACCGAGGGCGCTGTGCCACAGTTCCTCGGCGATATGGGGCGCAAACGGCGCGATGAGGATCACGAGGTCGCGGAGGAGCTCACGGCTGTGGCATTTCTGCTGGCCGAGCTCGCCGACGGCGATCATGAAGGCGGAGATAGATGTGTTGTAGGAGAACTTCTCAATGTCCTCACTGACTTTCTTGATGAGTTTATGGACACTCTTCAGGCTGTCCTTCGACGGCGCGTCGTCATTGACGAGGAGCTCGCCGCTGCGGTTGTCGTAGAAGAGGTTCCAGAACTTCTTCAGGAAACGGAAGCAGCCGTCGATACCGTTCGTATCCCATGGCTTGCTGGCTTCCACAGGACCGAGGAACATCTCATACAGACGGAGGGTGTCGGCACCGTAGTCCTTGATGATATCATCGGGGTTGACGACATTGAACATGCTCTTGCTCATCTTCTCGATGGCCCAGCCGCAGACATACTTGCCGTCGGCACCGTCGGCCGACTTCGTGCCGTCCTCGAAGATGAACTGCGCGTCCTTATACTCCGGACGCCACTGGCGGAAGGCGTTGATGTCGAGGACGTCATTCTTCACGAGGTTCACCCATACGTGGATCGGCGTGGTGTCGTAGTTGTCCTTCTGACCCTTGGAGACGAAGACGGGCGCCTTGTCGTGGTCGGCATCATTGATACGGTAGACGAAATTGCTGCGGCCCTGGATCATACCCTGGTTCACGAGCTTCTGGAACGGCTCTTCCTTGCAGCTGTAGCCGTAGTCGTGGAGGAACTTATTCCAGAAACGGCTGTAGATCAGGTGACCCGTGGCATGCTCCGTACCGCCGACATAGAGGTCGACATTCTGCCAGTAGTCGTCAGCCTCCTTGCTCACGAGGGCCTCGTCGTTGTGCGGGTCCATATAGCGGAGGTAATAGGCGCTGCTGCCGGCGAAACCGGGCATCGTGCAGAGCTCGATGGGGAAGACCGTCTGGTTGTCGATCGTTGCGACATCAACGACAGTGTTCGTCTTCGTGTCCCAAGCCCATTTCTTGGCACGGCCCAAGGGCGGCTGGCCGTCTTCCGTAGGCTCATACTTGTCGATCTCCGGGAGCTCCAGCGGCAGGCACTCTTCGGGGATCATCTGCGGCATACCATCCTTATAATATACCGGGAACGGCTCGCCCCAGTAACGCTGACGACTGAAGATGGCGTCACGCAGACGGTAGTTGACCTGCACATGACCGAGGTGATGGGCGGTGACAAACTCCTTCGTGGCGGCGATAGCCTCCTTTACCGTCTTGCCGTTGAGGTTGAATCCGTCGAGGGCCTTGACACCGTCCTTCGGACTGTTCATGACGATACCCTCCTTGGCATCGAAGCTCTCCTCACTGACATCGGCGCCCTCGATGAGCGGGATGATGGGGAGATTGAAATGTTTAGCGAAGGCATAGTCGCGGCTGTCGTGGGCCGGCACGGCCATGATGGCGCCGGTGCCATAACCGGCGAGGACATATTCGGAGATCCAGATAGGAATCTTCTCACCCGTGAACGGGTTGATGGCATAGGAACCGGAGAAGACGCCCGTGACCTTACGGTCGCTCATACGCTCCAGCTCCGTACGCTTCTTCACATAGTCGAGATATTTGTCGACCTCGGCCTTCTGGGCCTTGGTGGTCAGTTGTGCCACAAGCTCACTCTCCGGGGCGAGGACCATGAAGGTCACGCCGAAGATGGTGTCGGCACGTGTGGTGAAGATGACAAACGACTGGTCGGAGTCAGCGACGCGGAACGTCATCTCCGTTCCCTCGGAGCGGCCGATCCAGTTGCGCTGCGTCTCCTTGATGGAGTCGCTCCAGTCGATGGTGTCGAGACCGTCGAGGAGGCGCTGGGCATAGGCGGAGACACGCAGGCACCACTGCTTCATCTTCTTCTGTACCACGGCGAAGCCGCCACGTACGCTGACGCCGTTGACGACCTCATCATTGGCCAGTACGGTGCCGAGGCCCGGACACCAGTTGACGACCGTCTCACCGAGGTAGGCGATGCGGTAGTTCATCAGGGTCTGCTCCTTCTCCTTCTCGCTCATGGCCTTCCATTCGTCAGCCGTGAAGGAGAGCTCCTCGCTCTGCGCGACGTCGAGGCCTTCCGTTCCCTTCTCCTCGAGATGGGCGACGAGCTTAGAGATCGGCTGCGCGCTCTGGCATTGGTTGCAGTAGAAGGAGTTGAACATCTTCTCGAAAGCCCACTGCGTCCAGTGATAATAATGGGGATCACACGTGCGCACCTCACGGCTCCAGTCGAAGGAGAAGCCGATCTTGTCGAGCTGCTCACGGTAGTGGTTGATGTTCCGCTCCGTGGTGATGGCGGGATGCTGGCCCGTCTGGATCGCATATTGTTCGGCAGGAAGACCGTAGGCATCATAGCCCATGGGGTTGAGGACGTTGAAGCCTTTCAGCCGTTTGTAGCGGGCATAGATATCACTGGCGATATAGCCCAGCGGATGACCGACATGCAGACCGGCCCCTGACGGATAGGGGAACATGTTCAGCACATAGTACTTCTGCTTCGTCTTGTCCTCTGTGACACGGTAGGTCTGGTTCTTCACCCATTCCTTGTGCCATTTCTCTTCAATCTCCCTGAAATTATATTCCATATTGTCTTATGTTTTTTTTGTTTTCTTTCGGGTTATCTCGTATTATCTCGTATTTTTCTGCAAAATTACAAAAAAACAGCCGAACGGCAAAGCGGTTTCACTTTTATTATTTTCCGAATAATCCACATTGCAGGGGCCGTCCCTTGTGGCGGCCCGTCGGCGGTACGCCGAATCGGAATGCGCATATGGATGGAATGCCGTTCCGGCATCGGGCCGCCACAAGGGCCGGCCCCTGCAAGGGAATCAAAGCTGTCCGCTCTCCACCTTCCTGACGATGCGCTCGGTGACACGGTCGGCGCCGTTGGGATCATATTTCTTCATCAGTGAGGCTCCGAAGGTCCAGGCAAAGGCCTGGTAGAAGCCCGCACGGACAGGACCGAGGAAAGCCTGGATGAGCTGATAGCCACTGCTGTTGGTCTCACGGTATACGAGTTTGATGAGCAACTTGCCCTGGCTGTACGTGAGCTTCTTCATGCGGGGCGTATACTCCTTCTTGATCTCTTTCTCCACGATCTTCATGTGGGCATCCTTCGCCTTCTTGTTCGGCAGCGTCTGGAGATACTGGTAGGTCTCAATGACGATCTGATTCACCTCCTTGGCGATGGGCAGCACTTTCTTGATGTTGTAGACCAGTCGGTTGTAGGCCGCCCGCTCCTGCGCGTTCTTGAAGACGGGGACGGGATAGACATAGACATTATTGAGCTCCACATACTGGATGGAGTCATGGTTGAGAAGGACCTTTCCCACCTTGACTTTCGGCTCCATCGTCGGCGTGTTCATATCCACGTCCAGATCCTCGGGGTTGACATGCCCCGGCCGGTCATCCTGGGCCCGCAGGGGGGCGCAGAAGAGCGTGAGCAGGAAAAGGAGAAAAACGAGTTTCGTTTGCATAGATATACCTGATATACTTTTTTACGGCGCAAAAATACAACATATTTATGAAAAAGCGAAAAAATCATCTTGGAAATCAAAGAAAAGTAGTAACTTTGCCAAATAAAAGAAATATAGAGCAAGAATGGTATTACTTAGTTTTGATACGGAGGAGTTTGATGTCCCCCGTGAACATGGTGTCGACTTCCCGTTGGACGAAGCCATGAAAGTGTCAAGATACGGTACGAATAAGATTTTGGACGTCCTGAAAGCCAATGATGTCCATGCCACATTCTTCTGTACGGGCAATTTCGCCACGCATGCCCCCGAGGTCATCAAACGGATCATCGACGAGGGCCACGAGGTGGCGTGCCATGGTGTCGACCACTGGCAGCCGAAAGCCGATGACGTCTTCCGGTCCAAGGAACTCGTGGAGGGTGTCGCCGGCATCAAGACCTACGGCTACCGGCAGCCGCGCATGTTCCCCGTCTCCGACGAGAATATCAAGAAAGCCGGATTCCTCTTCAACTCCTCGTTGAATCCCGCCTGCATCCCCGGCCGCTATATCCATCTCCTCACGCCGCGTACGGCCTTCGTGAAGGACGGCGTGCTGCAGATCCCCGCCTCCGTGACGCCGGTCGTCCGCTTCCCGCTCTTCTGGCTGGCCCTCCACAACCTCCCCGAGTGGCTCTATTTCGCCCTCGTGCGCCGTGTGCTGCGCCATGACGGCTATTTCGTGACCTATTTCCATCCCTGGGAGTTCTATGAGCTGAAGGAACACCCGGAGTTCAAGATGCCGTTTATCATCAAGAACCACAGTGGTGAGCAGATGGCCCAGCGCTTGGACGACCTGATTAAGATGTTGAAGAAACAAGGCGAAATGTTTGTGAAATTCACCGATTTCACCAATGCCTACATGAAGAAACTCGCCTCGAAGAAATGATCAAGCTCGCTACTGTTTCCCCCTGTTACAATGAGGAGGAAGTTCTCGAGAGTTCCGTGCAGCGTCTCTCTGCCCTCTTTGAGCAGATGATCGCCGACGGGAAGATCTCTCCCGACTCGGAGATGGTCTTTGTCAACGATGGCAGTCGCGACCACACCTGGGAGCTGATCTGCCGGCTGCAACAGGAGAACAAATTCGTGCGTGGCATCAACCTCGCCCATAACGTCGGCCATCAGAAAGCCATCATGGCGGGGATGATGACGATGAAGGACCATGCCGACGCCGTCATCACCCTCGATGCCGACTTGCAGGATGACATCACGGTGATCCCGCAGATGGTCGACGACTTCGCCAACGGCTACGACATCGTCTATGGCGTAAAGGTCAGCCGTACCGCCGATCCCGTGCTGAAGCGCATGAGTGCCGTGGCATTCTACAAACTTCAGGAGAAGATGGGCGTGAAATGTATCTTCAACCATGCCGACTTCCGCCTGATGAGCCGCCGCGCCTTGAACATGCTCGCGGAATATCCCGAGCGCAACCTCTATCTCCGCGGACTCATCCCGATGATCGGCCTCGACAGCACCACCGTCGATGACACCATCGGCGAGCGGCAGGCAGGCCACTCGAAATATACGCTGAAGAAGATGCTGAACCTCGCCCTCGACGGCATCACGTCGTTCAGCGTCAAACCCATCTACCTCATCTTCTGGACGGGACTGCTGTTTCTGCTCATCTGTCTGGGGATCTTTTTCTATGTCCTCCACGCCCTCGCGGAAGGAACGGCCGTCGCCGGTTGGTCGTCGGTGATCCTGAGCATCTGGCTCGTCGGCGCCTTCATCCTCTTCGGCATCGGCATCATCGGCGTCTATATCGGCAAGATCTACCAGGAGGTGAAGCACCGTCCGCTCTATCATATCCGTGACATCCGTGGTAAACTATAAGTGATGAACGAACGGCTGAAAACATACTGGCAGGAGAATCCGAAGGTCAGACAGGAGGTGGGGCGCATCGTCCGCTTCGGCATCACGGGCACGACATGCTCGCTGATCCATTACGGCATCTACTGTCTCATCCTCCTCGTGGCCAACTACAACATCGCCTATACGGGGGGATATATCGGCGGACTG
>JAQXXT010000110.1 GCA_029226205.1 Prevotellaceae bacterium | reverse complement strand
GTCCCTTGTGGCGGCCCGTCGGCGAAACGCCGAATTAAACCGGGAATAACCCCCTCGATGGAATGCCGTATCGGCATCGGGCCGCCACAAGGGACGGCCCCTGCAGTGGATCTATGTGGTGTGTAGCGTTGTCGCGCGAGGGCGGAACACGATGAATCCTGTCCCTACGGAGAAGAAATGTTGCAGAGAATCTTGTGAAAATTTTGAGGTTTCGGGGATTTTTTTTATTTTTGCAACAGAAATGTAACACCTGTTACAAATACAAACGTGATTCTGATTTAAATTAAGGAGTATGACAATCCTTCTATTGAAGATTGTGGGTGCACTGGCTCTGTTGATCTACGGAATGAAGATCATGAGCGAGGCCCTGCAGAAGATGGCGGGTCCACAACTGCGCCATGTGTTGGGAGCGATGACGACCAATCGTGTCTCGGGCGTCCTGACGGGTATGTTTACCACGGTAGCCGTGCAGAGTTCAACGGCGACGACGGTGATGACCGTGTCGTTTGTGAATGCCGGACTGCTGACGCTGGTACAAGCCATATCGGTCATCATGGGCGCCAATATCGGAACGACGCTGACGGCATGGATCATGTCGGCAGGTTTCTCGTTCAAAGTGAGTGATTTTGTATGGCCCGTATTTCTCATCGGCCTGTTGTTGATCTATTCCAAGAAAAACCGTTATATCGGTGACTTCCTCTTCGGTGTCGCCTTTATGTTCTTAGCCCTTACGACCCTTGGGGAGTCGAAGATCCCGCCGCAGCAGCTCTCGGAGTTGCAGACCTTCTTTGCGCAGTTCGACCCCAACAGTTTCTTCACCATTCTTCTCTTTCTCTTCTTCGGTACTATCCTGACGTGTATCTTGCAGAGTTCCGCGGCACTGATGGCTATCACGATGATGCTCTGTACGCAAGGCGGCCTGCCGATCTACCTTGGCATAGCCCTTGTCATGGGAGAGAATATCGGTACGACGCTGACGGCCAACCTCGTAGCCCTCACGGCGAATACGGAGGCGCGGCGTGCGGCCTTCGGCCACCTCTTCTTTAATGTCTTCGGCGTGATATGGGTGCTGTGTATTTTCCGTTATTTTGTCAATTTCGCCTGTGGCTTCGTAGGTTATGACCCCACGGACACTTCCGTCGTGCCCTCAGCCACGAAACTGACATTCGCCCTCGCCGCCTTCCATACGTGCTTCAACGTGACGAACACCATCGTCCTGTTGCCGTTTGTGAAGCAAGTGGCGAAAGTATGTTGCTGGGTATGGAAGCCGAAGCCGAACGGAGAGGATGACGAGTTCCGTCTGCGCTTCATCTCCAGTGGACTGATGAAGACGCCGGAGCTCTCTGTCTTCGAGGCTCAGAAAGAGATCGGGTCCTTTGCCGAGCGCATCCAGCGCATGTTTGGTATGGTGCGTGACTTACTCGGTGAGAAGAATGAGGAGAAGTTCGTGAAGCTCTTCACGCGTATAGAGAAATATGAGGGTATCTCCGATAATATGGAGATTGAGATAGCCAAATACCTCGACCAGGTCAGTGATGCCCATCTGAGCGACGATACGAAGGCGAAGATCCGCTCCATGCTCCGTGAGATCAGTGAATTGGAGAGTATCGGCGACAGTTGCTACAACATGGCGCGTACGCTGAACCGCAAGAAGGCGGGGAAGGAGGACTTCACGGCTGACCAGTATGAGCATATTCATCAAATGTTTGAACTGACGGATGACGCGCTGACGCAGATGAACTATATGTTCACGCATCCGAAGAGCAATGTCGATGTCAACCGGTCGTTCAATATCGAGAATGAGATCAACAATTACCGCAATCAGTTGAGGGCTCAGAATATCAACGATATTGAGGAGGATAAATATACGTATGCCATCGGCACGATGTATATGGACATCATCCAGGAGTGCGAGAAGCTCGGCGACTATATCGTCAATGTCGTTGAGGCCCGTATGAATACGAAAATGGGGGAGGCGTAACGGCAAGCCATAAAGCAGGCCACACGGCGGGGCTACAGGTGCTTGGTGTAGCAGCGGTGACGGCGGTGCTGTTCGCTCTCGAGATACTGCCACTGGGAGCGGACGGCAGTGTTGGCCTCCATCTGTGGCATGGCCTCGGCCCATTGAAAACCATAATCGCGGAAACGGCTGATGAGGTCGTTGAAGATGATCGCGTTGGCGCCCTTCTGCCGGTATTCGGGGAGGACGCCGATGAGCAGGAGGTCCACGGTGTCGGTCTTATGCCACCGCAGGACCTTCAGCAGATGCCACCAGCCGAAGGGCAGCAGCCGTCCGCGGTGCGTGTGGTGCATGGCCTCGGAGAAAGAGGGGAAACAGATACCGATGCCGACCATCTTGTCGCCGGCATCGTGATCGTAGACTGCCGTGACGAGGTTCAGGTCGGCCTTACGGATATAGGTATCTACGAGATGGTCCACTTGTCGCTCTGACAGTTCACTGTAGCCATAGAGATTCTTATATGTATCATTGATAATCCGGAATATCTCTTCACCTTTTCCTTCTTTCAGCAGTTCATGCGACGTGAAATGATGCACGCCAAGGTGATAGCGCTGCGACACCATCTCCGCGAGTCTCGCGAATTTCGGTGGTGTCACTGCCGGTACCTTCACACGGTATTCGAGATAGTCATTGTCTTTCTCCATACCGCCGTAAGCCTCGATATGCTTCTGATAATAAGGATAGTTGTAGTTGACATACATCGTAGAGGGACGGTCGAAGCCTTCCACGAGCAGTCCCTCCCGGTCCATGTCGGTGAAGCCCAGTGGTCCGCCGAGCTCCGTCATGCCCCGTTCCCGTCCCCAGCCGACGACGGTGTCGAGGAGCGCCCTAGACACGTTGAGGTCATCGATGAAGTCGAGCCATCCGAAGCGTACGAGCTTGCGCTGCCAGCGCTCGTTGGCGCGGCGGTTGATGATGGCGGCGACGCGTCCAACGACCTTCCCGTTGCGCAAGGCGAGGAAATAGTCGCTCTCACAGCATTCAAACGACGGGTTGCGATCTTTGCGCAGCGTGTCCATCTCATCCATAAATAAATAAGGTGTAGCGTTGGGGCAGCCGTCGTAGAGGTCATAATAGAAATCAATGAACTGTCGCAGCTGTCGACGATTGGATACCTTGATGATCTTTATCTCTGATAATTGGTTGGAACTCATGTTGTATTCTTTGGGCTGCAAAATTACATCTTTTTTTTGAATATTCCATGGAAAGTCAGTAACTTTGCACATGAGAAAGCAATAGCTTATGAAAATTATCCAACTTTTTAAGGACTGGACCCTTCTGTGGGCATTGATCGTGGGCAGCATCATCTATCTCCTCTTCTCGAGGATCGGCGTGCTGGAGCCCGTGGGCGATACCTTGGGTCCCTTCTTCGTAGCCCTTCTGCCAATTAATATCTTCCTGATGTTGTATATCACGTTCTGCAAGATGAACTTCCACGATATGCGTCCGAGGAAGTGGCATTTCATCCTCCAGGCTATCCGCACGGCCCTCGCCGGTCTCGCCGTCATCGCCTGCAACCTCTGTACGACGGTGGACATGAAGATCCTCTGTGAGGGAATCTTCATCTCCTGCATCTGTCCTACGGCAGCGGCGGCACCCGTCATCGTGGAGAAGCTCGGTGGCAGCATCGGCTCACTGACGGTCTATCTCCTTATCGCCAATGCCGTGACGGTCGTCATCATCCCCACATTCTTCCCGTTGGTGGAGAAAGGCGCCAATATCACGTTTATGATGGCGTTCCTCATGGTGCTGAAGAAGGTATTGGAGGTGATGATCCTCCCGCTTGTCTGCGCCGTCCTCTCACGGCGGTGGCTGAAGGGCTTCGTGGAGTGGCTCAAGCAGTTTCATAACCTCAGTCTTTATATCTGGAGTTTCAACCTCACGATTATCATGGGCCTGGCACTGAAGCAGATTCTCTCAGCTCCCGTGAGCGGGTTCATGCTCTTCATGCTTGCCCTCATCCCCCTGGTGCTCTGCATCCTGCAGTTCACCATCGGTAAGATCGTCGGCCATCATTACGGCGACAGTATCGGAGCCGGTCAGGCGTTGGGACAGAAGAATACGGTGGTCGGTATCTGGCTGACGCTGTCATTCCTCAATCCTTATGCTGCCATCAGTCCGTGTATTTACGTGGTATGGCAGAATTTGATCAATGCCATACAGATATGGTATAAGGGAAAATACGGGTATTTAAAGTGGTAAAGCCACCGTAGGGTGCGGCCCTTGTGGCCGTCCTAACGGGTGCGGCCCTTGTGGCCGTCCTAATCGGGAATATGTATTTGTAATGTTCCGTCACAAAGTGGGAAAAATAAAAATAATCATTATGGAAACAAATCCTTATATGCTTCAGTTTCCCGATCTGATGTCGGGAAAGAAAGTTATGTATGTCCACGGATTCCTGTCGTCGGCACAGAGCGGCACGGTGAAGCTGCTGCAGGAACTCATGCCGAACGCTACCGTCGTGGCCGAGGATATCCCCGTGCACCCCGAGGAAGCCATGGCGATGCTCCGTGATATGGTGGAGCGCGAGAAGCCCGACCTCATCATTGGTTCGTCGATGGGCGGCATGTATACGGAGATGCTCTATGGCACTGACCGTATCCTCGTCAATCCCGCCTTTGAGATGCAGAAGACGATGACGCCGATGACGGGCAAGCAGGAGTTTCAGAACCCCCGCAAGGACGGCGTCCAGGAGCTGATGGTGACGAAGGGACTCATCAAGGAATATGGTGAGATGACGCAGCACTGCTTCTCCGGTGTCACTGCCGAGGAGCAGCAGCGCGTATGGGGACTCTTCGGTGATCATGACCCCGTGGTCCATACCTTTGACCTCTTCCACGCCCATTATCCGCAGGCCGTGAGCTTCCATGGCGAGCACCGGCTCATCGACAAGGTCGCCATCCACTCTCTCGTGCCCGTGATCCGCTGGATTGACGACAAGCAGGAGGACCGTCAGCGGCCCATCGTCTATATCCATTATAATACGCTCCATGACGGCTACGACCATCCCACGGCATCGATGCATAAGGCCTATGAGATGCTCATCGCCAATTATCAGGTGTATATCGTCGCTTCGGCCCCGACCAACGACCATGCGTCACTGGCCCACGTGCAGGAGTGGTGCGAGGAGTATCTCAATGTTCCGGCTTATAATCACGTGATCTTCTGCAACCAGAAGTCACTGCTCTATGGCGATTATGCCATCGACAGTGAGCCCGACAAGAATTTCATGGGGACGAATATCGCCTACGGCAGTGACGAGTTCAAGACCTGGGACGAGATTATCACCTTTTTTGACCGCCTCGGAGGGCAGTAGAATTGATATAGGTCATGTTTTATAGCAGAAAAGTGAAGAAAACTGCTTTTTAACATAAAAATATTTGTCTTGTATTGGTTTTTTGGTTATCTTTGCCCCGCAATTATAAAAGATTGTGTAGATAACAAAACAACTAAATTTAAAAAGACAATGAAAAAGTTTATCATGACTCTGGTCGCTGCTGTTGCCATGACAGTAAGCGCAAACGCACAGGTATTCGTAGGTGGTGAACTGGGTGTTGCCAGCTCTAAGCAGGGTGACGCTGAGAGCGTGACCACGTATCGTGTTCTCCCCGAGATCGGTTACAACATCAACGAGGATTGGGCCATCGGTACTACGATTGGTTGGGGCAAGGGCAAGCCCGTCAATATCGAGGGCGAGTCTCGCAACTATTTCACGGTTGATCCCTATGTTCGTTATACCTTCGTTCACACGAAGTATATCAACGCTTTCGTTGATGGTGGTTTCGGTTATGCACATTATAACCACGCACACAATACAGATAATGCTTCTGTTAATCAGTGGAACGTTGGTCTGAAACCGGGTATCGAGGTGAATCTGAACAAGAAGGTCAGCTTCGTCGCTCATGTAGGTTTCCTCGGATGGAAGGAGAGCAAGGCTGATGTTGATGGTGCCAAGGCTAATGACGCTTGGGGCTTAGACCTTGACGGCAACAACGTCACCTTCGGTGTTTACTACAACTTCTAAAGCGTAAAATGTAAAACGTAAAATAAAACTGCCTGTCAAGCAGAGAGTTACTCTGCGGATAGGCAGTTTTTTTGTGTGGATCCAAGACATCAACGTGGCGGGTAACATGGTTATAGGGAAATCCCTATCGCAATATAGGGAAAAACCATACGATGCGTTGAAGTTTCCGTTGTATCTTTGCAGCGTCAAACAAAGACAAAGAGGACCTCGCAAAAAGGGTCATAAAAGAGAATAATATCGTTAAACTAAAAAATAAGTACAATGAAAAAGATGATGCTTATGGCAGCTATGATGCTGTCCGGTGTTGCTGCAATGGCTCAGCCTGCAGCAGGTACCTTCTCCCTTCAGCCGAAGGTCGGTCTGAACGTTACTACCATTGGTGACAACGACTGGAAGGCTGGCTTCACAGGTGGTGTTGAAGGCATGTATCAGATTGACAAGAACTGGGGTCTCGCTGCCGGCGTGCTCTACTCTCAGCAGGGTCTGAAGAGTAAGGATAATAAAGTTGAATTCCTCGGTCAATCTTATAAGGTTGGTGGTGAGAAGTGGTCTCCCGCATATATCAATGTACCTGTAACCTTGAACTATTACGTTGCCCCTGGTTTCGCACTGAAGGCAGGTGTTCAGCCGGGCTTCATGGTTGATAAGGATGGTGCCGGTGATGGCGTGAAGACTGTTGATGTCTCCATCCCCGTAGGCGCATCCTATGAGTATGCTGGTTTCGTCTTCGATGCTCGTTACAACATCGGCGTGACGAAGGCCTTCGACAATGGTGACGGCTACAACAACGTGCTGCAGTTCACCGTAGGTTACAAGTTCAGCCTGTAAAAAAAACAATCAAAATTATACTAGCTTGAGCCTCTCCCACAGCGGGAGAGGCTTTTTTTTGTAGGGATATAATTGATGACGTTCCGCCCGTGTTCTTCGTCATCTGTATGTGTAATGATTACGCTCATTACCTCAAAATTGACATCATTTTTTCTTCAAATAAATTTTGATTCTAGAAGGGGAATAGTCAGAAATGCCATCCGGACATGTCAAAATATGGAAGAGGCTTCCAGAAACAACGGAGAAAATAATCTCTGCTTCGTGTTTAGAAAATTATCTACGAGAGATACGATCGTATCTTTCGTGGAAATTTCTCTGTCGCTAGTGAATAATCATACAATATAAAGCTGTTCGTGATTTATATTACATAAATATACGGATAAATATGCGTCAAAAAATCTCGACTTTTATCATGTTTTTTGTAACTGCTTGATAACCAATAACATCCTAATCTTCTTCATCATTCTCGTATAGGCAGCCTCCTTTTCGTTTCATGATGTTCATGCGATTCTAAACCATGTACCTACCTGTAGATTTGTGGAAGTCAAGGTTTATACTGACACAATTTTATCAAGGAAATAGTATATGATGAAAGCATAAAAAAACGGGGCTTGATCTCACGATCACACCCCGCCGCAAACTTAACAACCAATAAAAGAAATAGATTGTCAATTTCTTTTGTTGACCGGACCCCGCGTGGCACCGCGAGGCCCGGCTTTTTTTGTCTTTATTATCTGATGAAGAGTAACTCTCTGTATTTCGGCAGCGTCCAAAGCTCATCGGCGACGACGAGCTCGAGCTTGTCGATCTGATAGCGGATCTTGTCCATCCAGGGCTCTACGGTGTCATGATAGGCGATGGCCTTCTCATGCTCATCGGTGATCTTGTTGGCAACCTTACGGCTGTTGACGAGATCCTCAACACCCTTCTCGATGGTCTCCGTGCGCTCGGCGATCTCCTTGATGATCTTGATGTTACGGTCGCTGAGCTTCTTGGCCTCGTCCTTGCCGAAGATGTCCATCATGTTCTGGACGTTCTTAGCCAGCTGACTCTGGTAGTGGGTAGCTACGGGGATGATATGGTTCATGCTCAGGTCACCCATCACACGGGCCTCGATCTGGATCTTCTTGGTGTAGGTCTCCCATTTCACCTCGTTGCGGGCAGCAAGCTCGTTCTCCTTCATCACGCCCATATCCTCGAACATCTTGATACTGTCCTTGTCGAGGTAGCGCTCGAAGATCTTCGGGCAGCTCTTTTCGCAGTCGAGGCCGCGCTTGGCAGCTTCCTCGACCCACTCGTCGCTGTAGCCGTTGCCATCGAAGTGGACGGGAGCAGAGGTCTTGATATCCTCACGGACGACGTCGAGGATGGCGCTGTTCTTTTCCTCACCCTTGGCGATGAGAGCGTCAACACGCTTCTTGAAGTTGGTCAGAGCCTCTGCCACGGCGGTGTTCAGCACGATCATGGCGCTGGCGCAGTTAGCCTCGGAGCCGACGGCACGGAACTCAAAGCGGTTGCCGGTGAAGGCGAAAGGAGACGTACGGTTACGGTCGGTATTGTCGAGCATGATCTCCGGGATCTCGGGGATATCGAGGTCGACGCCCTTCTTTCCCTCGAGCTTGAAGAGATCGTTCTTGTCAGCCTTCTCAATATGGTCGAGCAGATCACTGAGCTGCTTGCCGAGGAAGGAGGAGATGATTGCGGGAGGTGCCTCGTTGGCGCCGAGACGATGGGCGTTGGTAGCGCTCATGATGGAGGCCTTCAGCAGGCCGTTATGCTTGTAGACAGCCATCAGCGTCTCGACGATGAAGACGACGAAGCGGAGGTTGTCTTCCGGTGTTTTGCCGGGACCATGGAGGAGCACGCCGGTATCGGTGCTGAGGCTCCAGTTGTTGTGCTTACCGGAACCGTTGATGCCGTCGAACGGTTTCTCGTGGAGGAGCACCTGGAAGCCATGCTTGCGGGCGACCTTCTTCATGAGGCTCATGAGCAGCATGTTGTGATCCACGGCAAGGTTGGTTTCTTCGAAGATAGGAGCGAGCTCAAACTGGTTAGGAGCCACCTCGTTGTGGCGTGTCTTGCAAGGAATACCGAGCTCGAGGGCCTGGATCTCAAGATCCTTCATGAAGGCCTGTACACGCTCGGGGATGGTACCGAAGTAATGGTCGTCCATCTGCTGGTTCTTGGCACTGTCGTGACCCATCAGCGTGCGGCCGGTGAGCACGAGGTCGGGACGAGCGGCGTAGAGGTCGCTGTCGACGAGGAAGTATTCCTGTTCCCAACCGAGGTTGCTCTGCACCTTCTTCACGTCGGGATAGAAGTAATGGCAAACATCGGTAGCAGCGACGTTGACGGCGTGGAGGGCGCGCAGCAGCGGTGCCTTGTAGTCGAGGGCCTCACCCGTATAGGAGATGAAGATCGTCGGGATGCAGAGGGTGTCATCCATGATGAAAACCGGAGAAGTAGGATCCCAGGCACTGTAGCCACGGGCCTCGAAGGTGTTGCGGATACCGCCGGAGGGGAAGGAAGAAGCGTCAGGCTCCTGCTGGACGAGCAGCTTGCCGGAGAACTCCTCAATCATGCCGCCCTTGCCGTCATGCTCGATGAAGGCATCGTGCTTCTCTGCCGTGCCCTCGGTCAGCGGCTGGAACCAGTGGGTGTAATGGGTTACGCCATTCTCGTCGGCCCACTGTTTCATGCCCTTGGCGACCTCGTCGGCGATGGAGCGGTCGAGGCGTGCGCCATTGTCGATGACATCAATGAGCTTCTCATAGACATCGGCAGGAAGATACTTGTACATCTTCTGGCGGTTGAACACTTTTTTACCGAAATACTCCGATGGTCTTTCCACGGGAGCAATCACTTCTACTGGTCTCTTCTTTGAGGCTGAAGCTACGGCATCAAATCGTAAGTTTGCCATATTTTCTTTCTGTTTATTTTTTATTGGGTTTTGATTCTTATGATTGGATTTGCAGGGGCCGTCCCTAGTGGCGGCCCGATGCCGGAACGGCATTCACGTATGGGAAAATTCCTGGTTCGATTCGGCGTTCCGCCGACGGGCCGCCACAAGGGACGGCCCCTGCAAAGGATATTACGGGTGCAAGGTCAATCCGAAGACGAAGTAGGCCTTCTGGGTTGACGGGTTGGTCATGATCTGGGCGAAGACGGGGATATCAAAGGACTTCGTAACCTGGATATCCTTCGTAGCCTTCAGGGCGATGTTGGTCACGGCGAAACCGTTGGCTTCGGCATAGAAACTCGTGCGGTAAGGCACGGCACCGATGGTGGCTGTCCAGTCGCAGGTGGCGAAGCGGAACGGTACGTTAGCCTCCATATAGGAAGAGTAAGCGCGCTTGCCGCTCTTGTTGACGCCGTCGTTGCCGGCGAAGTTCGTGTACCACTTCAAAGCCACAGGACCGAAGTCGTAACCGACATAGCCTTCAAACACATGCGTCGTGCTATGAGCATTGTAATGGAAATAGCGTGCGTCGGAGACTTCCTCGCCGTCCTGCGTCGTGCCCTTGTTGAACCAGTAGTCGGT
>JAQXXT010000109.1 GCA_029226205.1 Prevotellaceae bacterium | reverse complement strand
ACTTGCAGGGGCCGTCCCTTGTGGAGGCCCGATGCCGGTTACGGCGGTCCATATGCGCATAATCATTCGGCGTGGCGCCGACGGGCCGCCCCAAGGGACGGCCACATTTTAGGACGGCCACAAGGGCCGCACCCTACGGTGGATTAATTTCCCGGTTAGGACGGCCACAAGGGCCGCACCCTACGGTGGATCAATTTCCCGGTTAGGACGGCCACAAGGGCCGCACCCTACGGTGGATCAAATATTTAGAACAGAATAGATAATAGATAATAATATGACACTCGACTTCAATAAAATGGGCGGACTCGTTCCCGCCATCATCCAGGACGCAAAGACCAAGAATGTCCTTATGCTCGGCTTTATGAATGAGGGAGCCTACAAAAAAACCCTCGAGACCGGAAAGGTGACCTTCTGGAGCCGCAGCCGCCAGTGCCTGTGGACGAAGGGAGAGACGTCCGGCAACTTCTTGCACCTCATCAGTATGAAGGCTGACTGTGACAACGACACCCTCCTTGTAGAGGTCAAGCCCGACGGTCCCACCTGTCATAAAGGCACCGACACCTGTTGGGGCGAGGACAATGACTACAACCCCATCCTCTTCCTCACGGAGCTGCAGGACTTCATCAACAAGCGCCATGAGGAGATGCCCGAAGGATCGTATACCACGGCCCTCTTCAAGAAAGGGACGAACCGCATCGCCCAGAAAGTTGGTGAGGAAGCCCTGGAGACAGTCATCGAGGCCGTACGTGGTGACAAGGAGAAGCTCGTCTATGAGGCCTCCGATATCCTTTACCATCTCGTCGTCCTCCTCGCCGACCAGGGTCTGCGCATCGAGGATGTCGCTGCTGAACTCCTCAAGCGCCATGATCCCAACTGGGACAAGGACCGCCGTCTGGCGAAATTCAATGGCACCTATAAGCGATAATACGATATGTTAGTCAACTATCAGAACGTCAATATCTATCAGGAGGACAACAAGGTCCTCGAGAATGTCAACTTCCATGTTGACGAGGGTGAATTCATCTATATCATCGGTAAGGTAGGCTCCGGCAAGACGAGTCTGCTGAAGACCTTCTACTGTGAGCTCGACCTCCACAAGGACGAGGCAGAGAAGGCGGAGGTCCTCGGACGGGAACTGAAGACGATCCGCCGTAAGGATATCCCCGCCCTGCGCCGTGAGATGGGCATCATCTTCCAGGACTTCCAGCTGTTGCGTGACCGCAGCGTAAGAAAGAACCTCGAGTTCGTGCTGAAGGCTACGGGATGGAAGAAGAAGAAAGAGATCGCCGCACGTATCGATGAGGTTCTTGAGCAGGTCGGCATGAGCGACAAGATCGACCGTCTGCCCCATGAGCTCTCGGGTGGCGAGCAGCAGCGTATCGCCATCGCAAGGGCTCTGCTGAACAAGCCGAAGATCATCTTCGCCGATGAGCCGACGGGAAATCTCGACCCCGAGACAGCCAGCGACATCATCGCCCTGCTCCGTGACCTCACGAAGAGTGGCACCGCCGTCGTCCTGACGACCCATAACATCCCGCTGCTCAACCAGTTCCCCGGCATCGTCTACCGTTGCAAGGACGGACATATCAGTGATGTCACGGGAGAATACCGGCAGTTGGACCTCACTGAGGACGGCGAAGAGGCGTAGGGGCACCCCTTGTGGGCGATATCCACCGTAGGGGCACCCCTTGTGGGCGCCCTAACCGGGAATTGCAGGGGCCGTCCCTTGTGGCGGCCCGATGCCGGTTACGGCATCCCATATGCGCATAATCATTCGGCGTGCCGCCAACGGGCCGCCACAAGGGACGGCCACATTTTAGGACGGCCACAAGGGCCGCACCCTACGAAGGGAAAACTGCCACCGTAGGGGCACCCCTTGTGGGCGCCCTAACCGGGAATTGCAGGGGCCGTCCCTTGTGGAGGCCCGATGCCGGTTACGGCATTCCATATGCGCATAATCATTCGGCGTGCCGCCGACGGGCCGCCACAAGGGCCGCACCCATTTAGGACGGCCACAAGGGCCGCACCCTACGAAGAAATAGAAAAATCAAATTAATAAGTTGTGATATGAAAGTAATGAAATTTGGAGGTACATCCGTAGGCAGCCCCGAGCGGATGAAGAATGTAGCCTCACTGATCACGGAATCGGGCGAACCCACTTTCGTTGTCCTCTCTGCTATGAGCGGCACCACGAACTCCCTCGTGGAGATCTCCGACTATCTGTATAAGAAAAATCCGGAGGGTGCCAACGAGGTCATCAATAATCTGGAGAAGAAATACCTCAAGCATGTCGAGGAGCTCTACGCCACGGAAGAGGCCAAGAAGACCACCCGTGACTTCCTGCAGGGTGAGTTCGACTACCTCCGCTCTTTCACCAAGGATCTCTTCACGAGTTTCGAGGAGAAGAGCATCGTCGCACAGGGTGAGATCATGTCGACCAACATGATGGTCAACTACCTCAAGGAGCAGGGCGTGAAGGCCGTCCTCCTCAATGCCCTCGACTTCATGCGTACGGATAAGAACGCTGAGCCCGACACACAGTATATCAAGGAGAAACTGCACCCGATCATGGAGGCCAACCCCGATCAGCAGATCTATGTCACCCAGGGCTTCATCTGCCGTAATGCCTATGGTGAGGTTGACAACCTCCAGCGTGGCGGCTCCGACTATACGGCATCGCTCATCGGTGCTGCCCTGCCGGCCGACGAGATTGATATCTGGACGGATATCGACGGTATGCACAACAACGACCCGCGTGTCGTCGACAAGACGGAGGCTGTCCATCAGCTCAACTTTGAGGAGGCTGCCGAGCTGGCCTATTTCGGCGCGAAGATCCTCCATCCTACCTGTGTCCAGCCTGCCAAGTATGCCGGTATCCCCGTTCGTCTGAAGAACACGATGGACCCGAAGGCTGAAGGTACGATCATCGACAATGTCATCGTACGCGGCAAGATCAAGGCCGTCGCTGCCAAGGACAACATCACGGCCATCAAGATCAAGTCGAGCCGTATGCTTCTGGCTACGGGGTTCCTGCGTAAGGTCTTCGAGATCTTCGAGAGCTATCAGACTCCGATCGATATGATCGCCACCTCTGAGGTAGGTGTGAGCATGAGTATCGACAATGTCAGCCATCTCGGTGAGATCGTCGATGAGTTGAAGAAATATGGTACCGTAACGGTAGACCAGGACATGTGCATCATCTGTGTCGTCGGTGATCTCGACTGGAGCAATGTCGGCTTCGAGACGCTCGTCATGGATGCCATGAAGAATATCCCTGTCCGCATGATCTCCTACGGTGGCAGCAACTACAATATCTCCTTCCTCGTTCGCGAGAGTGACAAGAAGCGTGCGCTGCAGAGTCTGAGTGACACCCTGTTCAATAAATAAGTTAACGATGAAAGGAACATTTCCTATAGAGAAATTCGCCAAGATGCAGACACCGTTCTACTATTATGATACGGATCTGCTGCGGGAGACACTTCGTACGATTAATGCCGAGGCCGGTAAGCATCCGAACTTCATCGTTCACTATGCCATCAAAGCCAACGCGAACCCGAAGGTCCTCAATGTCATCTGCCAGGCCGGCCTCGGTGCCGACTGTGTCAGTGGCGGCGAGATCCAGCGTTGTGTGGAGACAGGTTTTCCGGCTTCGAAGATCGTCTACGCAGGTGTCGGCAAGAGCGACTGGGAGATCAACCTCGGCCTCGACCGTGATATCTTCTGCTTCAACGTGGAGAGTATTCCCGAACTGGAGGTGATCAACGAGCTTGCCGGCAAGAAGGATAAGGTGGCACGTGTCTGCTTCCGTATCAACCCCGATGTCGGTGCCCATACCCATGCGAACATCACCACGGGACTCGCCGAGAACAAGTTCGGCATCGCCATGCGAGACATGGAGTCTGTCATCGCCGAAGCCCAGAAGATGGAGCATGTGAAGTTTATCGGTCTCCATTTCCATATCGGCAGTCAGATCCTTGACATGGGTGACTTCGAGGCCCTTTGCAACCGTATCAACCAGTTGCAGGACCAGCTCGAACAGCATTATATCAAGGTGGAGAACATCAATGTCGGTGGCGGTCTCGGTATCGACTATAATCATCCGAACCGCGTGCCCATCCCCGACTTCAAGAGCTATTTCGACACCTTCGCCCATCATCTCAAGCTCCGCGAGGGCCAGAAGCTCCATTTCGAGCTCGGCCGTTCCGTCGTCGGACAGATGGGCTCACTGATCACCCGTTGCCTCTATGTCAAGCAGGGCACGGCGAAGCAGTTTGCCATCGTCGATGCCGGCATGACGGACCTCATCCGTCCGGCGCTCTACCAGGCTTATCATAAGATCGAGAACCTCACGAGTGATGAGCCCGTAGAGACGTATGATGTCGTCGGTCCGATCTGTGAGTCGAGTGATGTCTTCGCCAAGGCCATCGACCTCAACAAGACGCACCGTGGTGACCTCATCGCCCTGCGTTCCGCCGGTGCCTACGGTGAGATCATGGCCAGCCAGTATAACTGCCGTCCGTTGCCGAAAGGATTTATCACGGAAGAACTGTAGGGACATGATTTATCATGATCCGAATACGAAAAGACAGAGTAACAGATTTTACATATTCATTGTGTAGTATATGTTTTTATCTGTTACTCTGTCTTTTTTGTTTGTTTATGATCTGGGGAACGGAACATGATGAATCATGTCCCTACTTCATTCCCTCCATGAATTTCTGTTGGAGGAAGCGGGCAGTCTCGTTGTTGGGATTCAACCGGAGCGCCTTGCTGTAGTTGTCGAGTGCGTCACGATAATACCGAGGCCCATTCTGTTGAGGATTCTGTACGATGACACAGGTGTAGTAGAAGCCTTGGAGGGTGGCGAGGTCAGAACGTTCGGCAGCCTTCTGAGGATTCAGCGCCTCGATCTTTCCGATCACGCGCTGAGCCTCCTCGAGATAGGATGAAGCCTTGCCATCCTGAGTATGCATGACGACAGTTGAGAGCAGGAGCATAGCCTGCTGGTACTTGGGGCCAATACTGTCGGGCTGCATCGCCTCGAGCCGCTGCAAGCCTGCCAACTGCTGTTCCACTGACGGCTGCGACTGCTGAGCCACTGACGGCTGATTCTCCTGTGCGAAGAGCGTCGAAGAACAGCATACCATGAATACGAATGCCAAGAGGCATTTAGAAATTTGAAATGTCATAAGCCTTATTACTTTTAAGTGAGATAAATATTCCAATATAGAAGAAGTGGTTACTGCTTCCCGTGATCGGCTGTCCGTTTGGTTGATAGCCGTAGATATTCCTTCTGTTGAGCAGATTACTCAAGGTCGAATAAACGATGACGCGTTTGGAAGGCAGCCAGGTGATCGCCGCATCGAGACTATTATAATAAGGTGTAATGCGCCCACGGACCAAACGGGGAGAAGCATACGACTCCGTGATTCCGAAGAGTAGTTTTCTCCATTGATACCTGATGCTCAACCGAAGGTTATGGCGGGAAGCAAAGTCCGGTCGACAAGTCTCAGCGTTATCCAACCATAGTCGTCGGGAGTCATTATAACTGTAACTGATCGTTGTCGAAAGATTCGGTGAGAGCGAATGATCATCGAAGAATACGTCAAAGCCCCTGCTCCATCCATAGCCATCGGAAGAATAGCCACTACCTTGCCACAGTGGCAGATGATGATAATGCTTATAGTAAGCCTCAACTTGTATCGTCGTATTTTTCAGTTGTTCATGCAGACTGAAGATATAATGTTCCGCTACTGCCCAAGCCATTGCCGCCGTACCCTGTGCCTGTATCGTGTCTATAGCCTCCTGGGAGTACCGTCCGCCGGAGAGCGACAAACGCAGGGAACTGTTTGGACAGTAGTTGAGAACCACACGTGGCAAGAACAGCCAATGGTATGTCATACTACTGTAGTCCGTCCGCAGGGATGCTTCCGCATAGACATTCCGAATCAAACGATATTGAGCCTCCGCAAAGGCGGCCGGGAGCTGATAGGACTTTTCATAGCGGAGACCGGGATAAACGGTACCCAGATGGGCCGTCTCGTTAGGCAACGCATAATGGATCTCGACATGCCGGATCATATTCTCCGCGCCCATCGTGACCTTCAGCGCCGACGAAAGGACTTTCGTAGCTTTTGCCTTCAGATGGATCTCCCCACCACGATGGATCATCCGGTCACCACTCATCCAAAGACTGTTGATATGCTGACCGTAACCACTGACGGCCATACCGGCAAACCAAGAGAGCCGTCCCTTGGCCGTTCCCTTCAAGACACTATTCCAATAGATATTGTTCTCATGCAGGTCAAACAGACGATTGTCCGTGTTCAATGCCAGTGACGTATGGTCATAACCAAGATAAGTCTTGGAAACGACAGAAGATGACGGCTGCATCTTCCATTGCAACTCTCCCGACAGTTGGCGGTAAGGACGCTGCCAGTCCCAACGGTCCGGAAAGAGACGATGATAAAGACCGAGGTCCATATAGGTAGCATTCATCGACAGGCTTCCCGCCTTCATGGCCTTTGTGCCACCGAAATTCCAGTCGATGAGGGAGGCGCTCACGCCGAGCTTGTCGGTTGCCGACTGGTCCGTCGTCTCCATCGGCAGGACGGAAGAGAGGGCTTGGTCATATTCTGCATCATAACCGCCGAGGGAGAAGTCGATACCTTTGAAGAGGAAGGGAGAGAAACGGCCTCGGGAAGGACTGTTCTGTGCCGTCGTCGTATAAGGTTGCAGGACATGCATGCCATTGATATAGGTCTGACACTCGTCGCTGCTGCCACCACGGACATACAGTTTACCATCCTCCCCGACTTTCTGTGTACCGGGAAGACTCTGCAGAGCCGCTACGATATCACCACCACTGGCCCCGTCGGTCACGATATCGAGGGCCCCCATCCGTTTGACGCCATTAGTCTCACCGAAAGAGAAACCACTACCCGTCACGACGACCTCATTGATCGTAGCCGTATGGGGATGGATACGAAGGGACAGATGATCACAAGACTTCCCCAGTATCAACACGGCTTGATCAAAACCTATACAACTGGCGACAAGCGTGTCGCCTTGTTGTGCCGTAAAACGAAAGATACCGAGGGAGTCAGTGAGGGCTCCGTCCATCGTACCTTTTATATATACGTTGACATTCTCCAGCGGCTTGTGACCGTCTGTAACCCGTCCCGAAATGAGCCGCTGTGCAGAGAGTACGGCGGGGAACAACAGGAGTGATAATATGATGAATAACTGTTTCATACCGCAAAGATACGGCATCCTTCCGGCACTTGCAAATCATGGGGACAGACGACTAAGTGATGGGCTATTCAGCTAATTGACAAGCCGAAATACAAGGTTTAGGGACGAATGACTAAGCCGCATCATCCGCCGACGGACCGCACCCTTCCACCGTAGGGGCACCCCTTGTGGGCGCCCTAACGCCACGATTCCCGGTTAGGACGGCCACAAGGGCCGCACCCTACACCCTTCCGCCGTAGGGGCACCC
>JAQXXT010000108.1 GCA_029226205.1 Prevotellaceae bacterium | reverse complement strand
TTTGATTCGCCGTAGGGCGCGGCCCTTGTGGCCGTCCTAACTCCACGCTTCCCGGTTAGGACGGCCACAAGGGCCGCCCCTACGGTGGGTCGGTTAGGGCGGCCACGAGGGTTAGGACGGCCACAAGGGCCGCCCCTACGGTGGGTCGGTTAGGGCGGCCACGAGGGTTAGGGCGCCCACAAGGGGTGCCCCTACGGTGGGTTGGTTAGGGCGCCCACAAGGGGTGCCCCTACGGTGGGTCAGTCTTCCTTTCGGCGGGAGGTCAGCTGGAGGGCGATCCAGCCGTAGATGCCGAGGACGACGACGAGGAGGGTCTGGACGGAGTGGACGATGAGGACGAAGTAGAGAGCCGCGTTCTGACTCACCCCATAGAGAATGAGCATCGTCTTCACGGCGAAATGCCAGGGCCCGGCGCCGTTGGGTGTCGGAACGATGACGGCGATGGAGCCGACGATGAAGGTCACGAGGGCACAGGCCATACTCAGATGACTCGTCTCCTGGAAACAGAAGAACGTGAGATAGTAATGTAGGAAGTAGCTGACCCAGATGGCGAGGGTGAAGAAGATGAACAACGGAACGTTCTTCACGTTCTTCAGTGAGGTCACGCCCTGCCATATTCCGGTGACCATATCTTTCACCTTATTATATATAGAGAGTTTCCGGAGGAGGTAGTAGGCGAAGATACCCGTCACGAGGGCACAGCCGATGGTGACGAGATAGCCTGTTGCCGTGAACTTTCCGATGATGGCATCCATGCTCGTGCCTGTCTTGCGGAAGAAGGTCATGAAAACTGGGATCTGTCCGATGAAGGTCAGTACAGTGATGAGCATGACGAGTAGGGAGTCGATGGCCCGTTCTGTCACTACGGTACCGAGGGACTTGGAGAACGACACGTTATCCCAGCGACTGAGGACGCCACAGCGTGCGAACTCGCCGATACGCGGGATGAGAAGGCTGGAGGCATAGCTGATGAAGATGGCGTTGATGCTCACGCTGTCGCGCGGGTGCTCGCCAAGGGGTGAGAGCGTCTGTTTCCACCGCCAGCCACGAAACATCTGAGCCAGGATGCCGAAGGGAAAAGACAGGAGCATCCATGTCCAGTCCATCTCATGCAACAGGACATACTCCACCTTCCCGAAGTCGAACCCCCGGTACATCCAGTAGAGGATCGCACCGCCCAGCAAGAGTGAGAAGGCGACCTTCATGATATCGTTCAATCGTTGCTTCATTGTTATTACGTGCAAAGTTAGAGAAAAAATCTGAGACCTTTGACCCAAATCAAGAAAAAAAGCGAAAAAGGAAGAAAATACTTGATTTGTTTGCGGACACACGAAAGGTTTTGTACCTTTGCAGTGTCAAAAGAAAAAAGATTGGCATCCGCAAGGGTGCAGCAACATTTCAGGAAACAGATAAAAAATTAGGAGACACACATTATGTTAGCATTGATTTCATTCGCCGTTGTAGCCATCATGGTGGCACAGGCAGTAAACATGGGCAACAAGATTAACTTCGACGAGAAGTAAGCCCGACGGGACGACAGTCAACAAGGTCGTCCTCTTTTTTAGAGAAAGCAAGAAAATGTTTCATATGGTCCGGTTCCCTTTCGGGTGCCGGATTTTTTGTGCAAAGGCCTTGCACACTTTGTGCAGAGGCTCTGCACACTTTGTGCAAGGGGTCTGCACAACTTGGAAATAAGGTCCACATTCTTCTCTGCCGAATAAAAATATCCATGGCCTTATTTCTTTCCTCACTGTTTTTTTTGTATATTTGCAGCAGAAAAAAAGAACGCTAATGAAACTCGTTACCCCGAAAAAGAATCTCGGCCAGCATTTCCTGACCGATCTGTCGATTGCCAAGCGCATTGCCGACACTGTCGATGCCTGTCCCGACATCCCTATCCTTGAGGTCGGTCCGGGCATGGGTGTGCTGACACAGTATCTCTGTCAGAAAGGCCGTCACGTGCGTGTCGTGGAGATTGATCCCGAGTCTGTGCAGTGGTTGCATGAGAATTTCCATATCGCCCATGAGGATATCATCGGCGCTGACTTTCTGAAGATGGACCTGAGTAAGGTCTTCGACGGTCAGCCTTTCGTGCTCACGGGCAATTATCCCTATGATATCTCCTCGCAGATCTTCTTCAAGATGTTGGAGAATAAGGAGCTCATCCCCTGTTGTACGGGAATGATCCAGCGTGAGGTGGCCCAGCGCATCGCCTCGGCGCCGGGGTCAAAGGCCTATGGCATCCTGAGTGTCCTCATCCAGGCTTATTATGATGTGGAGTATCTCTTCCAGGTTGACGAGAACGTGTTCAATCCGCCTCCCAAGGTCAAGAGTGCCGTCATACGTATGACACGTAATGGCGTGGACCATCTTGATTGTGACGAGCGCCTCTTCAAGCGGATCGTGAAGACCGTCTTCGGCCAGCGTCGGAAGATGTTGCGTGTGAGTATCAAGCAGCTCTTCGGGAAAGCGAAGCCGTCGGCAGCGTTCTTTGAACAGGATATCATGACGCGCCGTCCCGAGCAACTCAGTGTGGCCGATTTCGTCTCTTTGACACGTGAGGTGGAAAAAACACTGCAAACGCTTGCTTGTTCAACGGAAAATGATTAAATTTGTACCGAAAAATCTAAATAAACAAATATATGTTAGACGTTAAGAAAACATTACAGGATGCAGAGGGCCGTATGAAGAAGGCCGCTGTATATCTCGAAGAAGAGCTGGCGCGTATCCGTGCCGGCCGTGCCAATATTGCTATCCTCGACTCTGTCCGCGTGGAGAGTTACGGTCAGATGGTGCCGTTGAACCAGGTCGCCAACGTGACGATCCCCGACGCACGTACCATCGCCATCCGTCCCTGGGACCGCAAGCAGATCCATGCCATTGAGAAGGGTATCATGGATTCCGATGTCGGTATCACGCCTGAAAACAATGGTGAGGTGATCCGCCTGAATCTCCCGCAGCCTACCGAGGAGCGCCGTAAGGAACTCGTCAAGCAGTGCAACAAGATCGGCGAGAAGACAAAGGTCGAGATCCGCAATGTCCGTGGTGACTATAAGGACAAGTTGAAGAAGGCCATCAAGGATGGTCTCTCCGAGGATAATGAGAAAGATGCTGAGGCCAGTCTGCAGAAGATTCACGACAAGTATATCAAGGCTGTCGATGAGCTCCTCGATGCCAAGCAGAAGGAAATTATGACTGTCTAAGCGCGTGAAAGGACTTGTCATCAAGAATACCGGGTCGTGGTATACGGTGAAGACCGACGACGGCCGGCTCATCGAGTCGAAGATCAAGGGTAACTTCCGTCTGAAGGGTATCCGTTCTACGAATCCCGTGGCCGTCGGCGACCGTGTCACTCTCGTGACGAATCCCGAGGGTACGGCATTCATCACGGAGATCGAGGACCGGAAGAACTATATCATCCGCAAGGCCTCGAACCTCTCCAAACAGAGCCATATCATCGCCGCCAACCTCGACCAGGCCTTTCTCATCGTCACCGTCAACTATCCGCAGACGTCGACGACGTTCATCGACCGTTTCCTGGCCGGTGCTGAGGCCTATCGTGTGCCCGTGGTCCTTATCTTCAACAAGCATGACCTGTTGTCGGAGGAGGAGATCCATTATGAGCACATGATGATGACCCTCTACGACACCATCGGCTACGAGTGTCATGAGATCTCTGCCGTCCATGGTGATGGCGTTGAGGCCCTGCGGCCGTTGCTCAAGGGAAAGACGACGCTGCTCAGTGGAAACAGTGGAGTGGGGAAGAGCACGCTCATCAACCAGCTCATCCCCGGTGCCCATCTGCGTACCGCGGAGATCAGTGATGCCCATAACACGGGCATGCATACCACGACGTTCTCGGAGATGCTGCCATTCCCCGGTGGTGGCTGGCTCATCGACACGCCGGGTATCAAGGGCTTCGGTACCTTCGATATCGAGAAGGAGGAGTTGACGAGCTATTTCCGTGAGATCTTCAAATTCTCCAAGGACTGTCGTTTCTCCAACTGTACCCACACCCATGAACCGGGTTGTGCCGTGCGTAAAGCCGTGGAGGAACATTACATTGCCGAGAGCCGTTACCAGAGTTATCTCTCGATGCTTGAGGACAAGGACGAGAATAAATATCGTGAGGCATTCTAGTAGGAACATGATTGTTCATGTTCCGATGAATTATGAATACAAAAGTAAAAGGTTATCTTGCCGGAATTCTCGGCGCAATATTCTATGGTACGAACCCGTTGGGAACGCTGGCCTTGTATCAGGACCATTTCACGGCCGGGGCGGTACTGTTCTACCGTTATGTATTGGCGACGGTGATCATCGCCATATGGATGATGGCGCGTCATGAGACGTTTCATATCAAGCGCGGCAATGCCATCCGGTTGTCGATCCTCGGAGCCTTCTTCGCGATGTCGTCGTTGACGCTCTACCTCAGTTTCAACTATATGGATGCCGGCGTGGCCTCGACAATCCTCTTCTCTTACCCGATCATGACGGCGATTCTGATGGTCGCGTTTTTCCATGAACGGCTGAACTGGACGACGACGAGTTCCATCACCCTTGCCGTCCTCGGTATCGCCCTATTATATAGAGGTGGCGGTGCCGGCGGGACGACGCTGAGTACGGTCGGCGTGGCCCTCGTCATGCTCTCTTCTTTGTTATACTCTTTCTACCTCATCGCTACGAGTCAGGTACACATGGGCTATTCAGCCCTGCGCTTCACGTTCTGGGTACTCCTCTTCGGCAGTATCACCGTCTGTCTGTGGCTGCTGATCACGGGTGAGCATGTGCCGATGCTCCATGGTGCAAGGGAGTGGACGTATGCCTTGCAGCTGGCTTTGTTGCCGACGGTACTGAGTATCTTCTTCATCAATGTCGCCATCGACAATATCGGTTCCACGCCGACGGCAATCATGGGCGCCCTGGAGCCGATGACCGCCGTGTTCATCGGATGTGCCATCTACGGCGAGAGTTTCACGCTGCGATTGGCCATCGGTATTGTCCTCATCCTCTCCGCCGTCATCCTCATCGTCTTGCGAAAGTAAGAAAGTTGCATGATTATTCCTTTTTAGAAGGGGCAATAAATGTTTCAAATAGGGTATACTGCTGTGCAGTGTACCCTATTTACGACAAAAGAGGCCCCGTTGTTTCATTTTCCTTTCGTACCTTTGCAAGCAGAAATCCCATTTAGGTGTAGTTTTCAATTTATGCATTTTGATTTAGGTTTTAAGTTTCAACCGTGTCATTAGTAGTTTGTACCGTGAAATTTCAGGAAGGTGCCTCTCTGCCTTTGTAGGCAGGAGGCATTTTTCGTTGAATGAAAATAGCGTTTTGCTGAATAAATGTCCGTTGTGATCATAAAACACATACCTTTGCAGTATCGTATCACATGACATTTTATAGGTTTAATTTCATACAGGCGTGTATGTATAAGCCCGTCTAAGAGGAAAGGTCCTCTCAGACGGGCTTTTTTGTGTAGCGGGCCGCCACAAGGGACGGCCCCTACGATGCCCTACGATGGCCGCCACAAGGTACGGCCCCTACGATGGCCGCAATGAGGGACGGCCCCTATCCGATGGTGATGGTATATTCGCTCATGAAGGAAGCACCGGGGAGGAGTTGGTTCATGAGATACTTGTCTTTGAACTCACCCTGGAAGCCTGCCCAGTCATGGATGCCGTACCACGGCTCGATACAGACGAAAGGCGCGTGCTTGCCGGCGGGACTCCAGATGCCCAGGGCCGGTGTCTTACAGTCGACGGTGACGACGGCCTTGTCGTCATCATCGAGGAGCTCGATATGGCGGAGCTGGCTACGGTCAAAGATCAGGGCGTCATCACGGAACGAGTCCTCGGTGAAGGCCCAGATGCCGTTGTCGGTCTCCACGGGATGATAGCCTTTGACGAGGCAGCCATGGTCATTGCCGTAGAGGCGCTCGGGACGAGGGTTGTCGAAGCGCAGTCGTCCGCGCAGCGGCTCTCCCTTACGGGCGCCGGGAACGAGAAAGGCAGGATGGCCGCCGATCTGGAAGAAGATCGTCTTGTTGTCGGTATTCTCCACGTGCCATACCACATGGATCTTGTTGCCTTCGAGGCGGTAGGAGATGGCGAGATTGAAATGATAGGGATAGACTTTCAGTGTCTCCTCACTGTCGGAGAGGGCGAAGGTGATGCGGTCGGCAGCCTTGCGGACCACTTTGAAGTCGGTGTCACGGGCAAAGCCATGGCGGGAGAGATGGTATTCCTTGCCGTCAACGCGGTAGGTGTCCTGCCACAGTCCACAGACGAGCGGGAAGAGGATGGGTGAGTGGCGGCCCCAGTAGTGGGCGTCACCGTCCCAGAGATATTCCTGACCTTTTGCGTCGCGGATACTCTGCAGTTCCGCTCCATGTTCACTGATGGTCAGCGTCAGTGTGTCATTGTTGATTTGTTCCATTGTATTTGTATTCTGGTAAATGATATAGCCTCATCAGGTTTGTCCTTGCAAAAATAGGAAAAAATCCTTGTTCTTGCAAACGATAGGGGTATAAAATGTTGATAAGATGGGGCGTTATTGCTCAGAGAAGAGAATATTTCAAGAAGGATGATTCTCTTTTGTCGGAAAAATAGTATCTTTGTATTTGAAATCAATCATGTGAAATGATGATTAACCCATAACAACAATACATCAAAAATTTATGAAAACAATGAAGACAAGTGTGACCCTCGTCCTGCTGTTGCTGTCAGCGCAGGCAGGGGCACAAGAAACGATGGAGACAGCGTGGCAGACGGTGAAGAATATCCGTGCCGGCTGGAATCTGGGCAATGAGTTGGAAGCCAACTCCGGCGATACCACGAACATGTGGATAGAGCGCTGGACAGACCGCACGCCGAAGAGTTATGAAGAGGCGTGGGGACAGAAGGCCAGTGGAGAGGCTCTGTTCAAGATGATGCATGATGCCGGTTTCAATGCCATCCGTATCCCTGTCACGTGGTATCCGCATACTGATACCGACTGGGGCTTTGAGGGCAACTCTACGGTTTGGTCTCCTTACGCCCATCCGCTGGGCAGCAATATCGATCCTACATGGATGAAGCGTGTCCATGAGGTTGTCGACTATGCCATCAACAACGGCATGTACTGTATTCTGAATATCCATCATGATACGGGAGCCTCAAATACCGGCTGGCTGCGGGCTGATACGACGACTTATAACCGTGTGAAGGATCTCTATGCCGGCTACTGGCGTCAGATCGCTACGGAGTTTAAGGATTATGGCGACCATCTGCTCTTCGAGGGCTATAACGAGATGCTCGACACCTGTTCCTCCTGGTGCTTCGCCTCTTTCAAGACTAAAAACTATTACGACGCAGCCATAGCGAAGGATGCCTATGAGGCCATCAACCGTTATGCACAGACTTTCGTCGATGTCGTTCGTTCTACGGGAGGCAATAATGCCACACGCAATCTTATCGTCAGTACCTATGGCGCCTGTGACGGTCATGGCAGTTGGAGTCCGCATCTGAATGATCCGTTGACGTATATGCAGTTGCCGAAAGACGTGACGAAGGATCATCTGCTCTTTGAGGTACACAACTATCAGAGTCTCGATGAGAGTCAGAACTACAGTCCGGAGAACGAGGCTGACGCTATGATGGAAGGTCTGCAGAAATATCTCGTGTCGAAGGGTGCTCCCGTGATTATCGGCGAGTGGGGCGCTTCCAATCAGGATGCCTACAACAATAACTATCACGACAAGCTCATCAAGTTCGCTTCCCATTATGTGGAGAAAGCTCGTAGCTATAATATCCCCACCTTCTACTGGATGGGACTGTCGAATGGACAAGACCGTCTGACGCCGAAGTTCAGCGAGCCCGATCTTCGTGATGCCATCATCAAGGCCGCCTATCCCGATGGCGTTCCGACAACCGTGCGGAACGTCAAGGCCACAACTGCTACAACAGCGGCGGTCTACGACCTCCGTGGACAGTACTGTGGAACCTCTACGGAGACATTGCCCCAGGGCGTGTATATCGTTAACGGAAAGAAGATCGTGAAATAGAACCTCTCCTCTGTAGGGACATGATTCATCATGTTCCGCCAAATAAAAAGACAGAGTAACAGATTAACCATATGCTGCGCAGTATATGTTTGATCTGTTATTCTGTCTTTTCCATTTTCCTTGCGTGGCCGCAACATGGCGGCCACCTACCAGAGGATCTATGTAAATATCATTCTTCTTTCAAGAACATGGTGATGTTATGCTCTTGTGCGGCCCCGACGATTTCCGCATCAGCGGAACAGAGGATGACGCCATAGCCTTTTTCAATCCAAAGTTGATTGATGCGGTCGAATACTCTCTTGGTCTGACAAGATTCTATTCCATCGTCTGTTGGGTTGTCATGAAACTCAACGGCGAGGCGGCCGGGGGTGCCATCCAAGGGGAAGTGGAGGAAGGCCAAACCATTGCTGATGCTTCCGGCGAGAGGCTGTATGAAGAGGTTGCGATAGACATTCCGTCCTCCCGTTTTACGGACGGCACTGACGAAGGTCTGGTTGTAGGAGTCTATTACTGCTGTGTTCTCTTCCGTCGGAAACTTGTCGTCGGCATTTTTGACTCCGTCGATACCAGAGAAGGCCAGTCGTCCATCGTAATTGCGGAACCTGGTAGCCGTCTGTCTCCACAGGTCAGTGAGAATTTTGTTGTTCTCTTCCTGATGGGTATAGTCACACGGCATCTCCGTCTGATGGAAGTTGAGGATCACCTTCAGGTTCAGGCAAAGACAATCGTCGACGATCCTTTGGATATGATCAAGCCATGCCGGGGCGAAAGAACGACATCTTGAATCATAAAAAGAAGTATCCCAACAGACGGAAAGTCTGATGGCGTCACAGCCCTCAGACTTCATCTCCCTGATCCGTTTGAGGAGGGCCTGCTCGTTCTCCGTGGCCCCCTCAGCGTCATGATCATTGTCCATGAGGTCGCGACCCTGACTGATGGTGGAGAGCCATCGTAGGGCACTGACATCCATTGCCGTGGTGTCTTTCGCGGTTTTTAAAGAACCTGCCATTGTCAGCGGCAACAGACAGGTGATGAATAGAGAAAATAATCGTTTCAAAGTTGTATTTTATTGGCCTACATATTATTTTAATGCAAAAATAGGGAAAAAACACGATCGTGATGGGGGTTTTTGTATTTATTCTCTCTCAGTGAACAATATCGAACGTGAAAATCTACAATAGAATACAAGCGGAAAATGTCGGGGATTGCCATTTTTTTTGTATTTTTGCACCATGATTGATTATTCCGCATTAAAAGATAAGCGCATCGCTGTACTGCTCTCCGGAGGCGTCGACTCTTCCGTCGTCGTCTGGGAGATGGCGTCCCACGGCCTTCATCCCGACTGTTTTTATATTAAGATCGGTCCGGAGGAGAAGGAGTCATGGGACTGCAACTCTGAGGAGGACATGGAGATGGCGACGGCTGTGGCACGCCGTTTCGACTGTCGCCTGCAGGTCGTCGACTGTCACCATGAGTATTGGTCCCAGGTGACACGCTATACGATGGAGAAGGTGAAAGCCGGTTTCACGCCGAATCCCGACGTGATGTGCAACCGTCTCATCAAGTTCGGTGCCTTCGACGAGAAGATGGGCCATGACTATGACCTCATCGCCACGGGCCATTATGCCCAGACGGAGATCATTGACGGCCGCAAATGGCTCACGACGAGTCCAGACCCCGTGAAGGATCAGACCGACTTCCTGGCACAGATCTACCAGTGGCAGCTCAAGAAGGCCCTGTTCCCTATCGGCCATTTCGTGAAAGGTCAGGTGCGTGAGATCGCCGAGCGTGAGCATCTCATCAATGCCCATCGTAAGGATTCCCAGGGTATCTGTTTCTTGGGGAATATTGACTACAACGAATATGTTCGCCGCTACCTCGGTGAGCAGCGTGGCGATGTCATCGAGCTCGAGACGGGCAAGAAGATCGGTGAGCATAAGGGACTGTGGTTCCATACCATCGGCCAGCGCAAAGGCCTCGGTCTCGGTGGCGGTCCGTGGTTCGTGGTCAAGAAAGACGTGGCGCACAACATCCTCTATGTCTCCCACGGCTATGATCCCGAGACAGCCTACAAAAAGGAATTTTTGATTCACGACTTCGACTTCCTCACCGAGGGTATCAGCACTTTGCCCGAGCGTGTGACCTTCAAAATCCGGCATACCCCCGAGTATCACCCTGCCACCGTCGAGACGCTCGACGATGGCCGTTACCGCGTTTTGAGCGATGAGAAGATCCACGGTGTGGCCCCCGGACAGTTCTGCGTAATCTATGACGCGGAGCACCACAAATGCTTTGGTAGTGGGGAAATTACGCTATAATACTTAAATGAAAACTTGCTCGATTTGGATAACATTCATCCATGAAAAATCGGGAAAGTTTTCCAAAATTTTTTGTAACTTATTGGCTAATACCGAATTGACATAAATTAACACGTAAAAAGTTATCCAAAATTATCTTTGTATTGTTCTTTTTGCTACCTTTGCAACCGCAATTCCAAACAAGTCAAGCAAGCAAATAAAAAATGAAAGAGCAAGCAACGATAGAGACCATTGAGGCCCAGCACATCCGTCTTGTACGGATGAAGGAAGCGAAGAATCGCCAGCGCGATATCTTCATGAGTATTGTCAACGCGCAGAACAACGACATCACGCGTGAGAATGCCAACATGAATGCCGACACCCCTGCCGGCATGATGATGAAGTTCGCCTCAGAGACGACGAAGCAGTTCACCGACGACTATCTTCTGAGTGATGATGTCCGTGAGGCTGTGAAGAACAACTATCTTCATATTCACGACAAGGACTATTATCCCACGAAGAGTCTGACATGTGTGCAGCATCCCCTCGACGTGATCCTCAAGCATGGCTTCACGGCCGGTCATGGCAGCAGCCGTCCGGCTAAGCGTATCGAGACCGCCGCTGTCCTGGCATGTATCTCCCTGGAGACCTGTCAGAATGAGATGCACGGAGGTCAGGCCATCCCCGCCTTCGATTTCTATCTTGCTCCTTATGTCCGCAGCTCTTATATAGAAGAGGTGAAGAATCTCGAGCAGCTCACGGGAGAGGATCTGCATGATCTTTATGACATTGCCATCGACGACTACCTCGAGAAGGACCTCGACGGTCTGGAGGGCAAGGCCCGTCTGCAGCAGCATGCCATCAACAAGACTGTCCATCGTGTTCATCAAGCCATGGAGGCGTTCATCCATAACATGAATACCATCCATAGCCGTGGCGGCAACCAGGTGGTCTTCTCCAGTATCAACTACGGAACGGATACGAGTGCCGAGGGTCGTTGCATCATGCGTGAGATCCTCAAGAGTACCTACCAGGGTGTCGGCAATGGTGAGACGGCGATCTTCCCCATCCAGATCTGGAAGAAGAAGCGTGGCGTGAACTACCTCCCTGAGGACCGCAACTACGACCTCTACAAGCTGGCTTGTAAGGTGACGGCACGACGTTTCTTCCCGAACTTCCTGAACCTCGACGCCACGTTCAACCAGAATGAGAACTGGCGTGCTGATGATCCCAAGCGTTACATGTGGGAGATTGCGACAATGGGCTGTCGTACCCGTGTCTTCGAGAACCGTTTCGGACCGAAGACGAGTGTGGGCCGTGGCAACCTGAGTTTCTCCACCATCAATATCGTGAAACTCGCCATTGAGTGCATGGGCGTGAAGGACAAGCAGGAGCGTATCGCCCTCTTCTTCGAGAAACTCGATCACATGCTCGATATCACTGCCAAGCAGCTCGACGAGCGTTTCCAGTTCCAGAAGACGGCTATGGCCAAGCAGTTCCCGTTGCTGATGAAATATCTGTGGATCGGTGCCGACAAGCTGAACCCCGAGGATACCATCGAGAGTGTCATCAACCAGGGTACGCTCGGTATCGGTTTCATCGGACTGGCAGAGTGTCTCGTCGCCCTCGTCGGTCATCATCATGGTGAGAGTGAGGAGGCCCAGCAGCTCGGTCTGAAGATTGTCGGTCATATGCGTGACCGTGCGAATGTCTTCAGTGAGCGTTATCATCATAACTATTCAATCCTCGCCACGCCGGCAGAGGGACTGAGTGGTAAGTTCACGAAGAAAGACCGTAAGCAGTTCGGTATCATCCCCGGTGTCACCGATCGTGAGTATTACACCAATTCCAACCATGTGCCCGTATACTATAAGTGCTCCGCCCTCCATAAGGCTGAGGTCGAGGGTCCTTATCACGAGATGACACGTGGCGGTCATATCTTCTATGTCGAGATGGATGGTGATGCCACACATAACCCGCAGGTCATCATGCGTGTCGTTGATATGATGGATAAGTTCAACATGGGTTATGGCAGTGTGAACCACAACCGCAACCGTTGTATGAACTGTGGCTATGAGAATGCCGATCCTAACATGAAGGTTTGTCCGAAATGCGGCAGCACCCATATCGACCGTCTGCAGCGTATCACGGGATATCTCGTCGGTACCACTGACCGCTGGAACTCCGGCAAGCTCGCTGAGCTCCATGACCGTGTGACACATATCCAGGGCTCAAAATTAGATTAATGAAGATTTCAATATTACAAGTTATTCACGATACAATGGTCGACGGGCCGGGATTCCGGACGTCGATTTATTGTGCCGGTTGTCCGAACCATTGTAAGGGCTGTCATAATCCACAGTCATGGGATATCAACAACGGTCACGAGGTGGAGACGGAGGCTTTATTAGAAGAGGTGATGAGTGATCCCTTTGCCGATGTCACGTTCTCCGGTGGTGACCCGATGTTCCAGCCCGAGGGGTTCTACGAACTGGCGCGTGCCATCCGTGCGAAGAGTAAGAAGACGATCTGGTGCTATACCGGTTTCTCCTTTGAGAACCTCGTGAAGAATGAGGCCCAGCACCGATTGCTCACGCAGCTCGACGTTCTCGTGGATGGCCGTTTCGTGGAGGAGCTGAAGGATCCCGACCTCCTCTTCCGTGGCAGCAGCAACCAGCGGCTCATTGATGTTCAGGAGTCGTTGAAGACGGGGAAAGTCGTGGAGGAAATATTGGATATTTAAAGCCTCTGCCGTAGGGACATATTGATATTAAAGACAGAGTAACAGATTTTTACATATACTGCGCAGTGTATGTTTTATCTGTTACTCTGTCTTTTTCTTAAAACGAAAAAGTCTCTGTTATTTTTCCGTGGTTGTGGATTTTTGTTTATTTTTGTACTCGGAAAAAATACAAGCAATGAAGATTATCAATTTCAGTGAACAACATTCCATCATCAACCAGTATATGGCAGAGGTGAGGGATAAGGACTATCAGCGCAACAGACTGTTGTTTCGTAATAATATCGAGCGGATCGGAGAGTTTGAGGCTTTCGAACTCTCGAAGACCCTGGACTATCACTCCGTGAAGGTGGAGACACCCCTTGGTGTGTCAACCCTCGACATCCCGTCGGAGGAAGTCGTGCTGGCTACGATCTTCCGTGCCGGTCTGCCGTTCCATCAGGGCTTCCTGCGCGTCTTCGATCATGCCGGCAACGCCTTTGTGAGCGCATACCGAGAATACCGTGATGCCGCCCATGAGGAGGTGGACATCCATGTGGAGTATCTCGCCACGCCGAGTCTCGAGGGAAAGGTCCTCGTCATCGCCGATCCGATGCTCGCCACGGGAGGCAGTATGGAACTCGGTTATAAAGCTTTCCTGACGAAAGGCACCCCGCGCCAGGTACATGTCTGTTGTGTTATCGCCACCCCCGAGGGCATCGATCATATCCGTAAGACGTTCCCCGAGAATACGACGGTGTGGTGTGCTGCCATTGACCCGGGGATGAATGAGCATAAATATATCGTGCCTGGCTTCGGTGATGCCGGAGATCTGTGTTATGGTGAGAAAATATAAGCAATACACTTGATTTAAATCAAGAATATCAGCTATTTCGCAAATTTATCACGGAAATATTTGGAAGGTATGGAAAAATGCCGTACCTTTGCACTTGTCAAAAGGTTAATAGATTGTTTAGGTTAGTAGTAATAGATTTAGGTTTTTAGTTATTAGGTTAAGGTAAAAGATGATTGTTTAACGGTAACGGAGACTGTCGTGAGGCAGTTGATCATTACAGAAATTTACTTTTCAAGTTAAACATAAGTTTACGCCACAGCTCGTTTGAGAGTTGTGGCGTAAACCGTTTTATAGCCCCTTCCACCGTAGGGTGCGGCCCTTGTGGCCTTCCTAATTGCCACGATGACCGGTTAGGGCGCCCACAAGGGCCGTACCCTACGGTGGAATTAGGGCGCCCACAAGGGGTGCCCCTACGATGCCCAGACCGCGCCGAGCATGGCATATCCGCCGAAACCGAGGCGTTGGATCTCGGGAATCTTTTCCTCACTCACACCTCCCAACGCGATGACTTTCTCGTCGATGATCCCCTTGTCACGGGCCCGCAGCAGGTCGTCCCGTGTGAAGGCGCTGTGATAGCCTTGTTTGGAGATGCTGTCGTAGATGGGACTGAGGAAGACATAATCACATCTGTTTTTATATTGCGCCACCTCTTCGAGGGAGTGACAGCTGAAGGAAATGGAGAACTCATTCGGCGTTCCGCCGATGGGCCGCCACAAGGGACGGCCCCTGTAAGAGGCTGACAAAAAAACTTCTGGCCGCCACAAGGGACGGCCCCTGCAAGAGGCAGACAAAAAAACTTCCGGCCGCCACAAGGGACGGCCCCTGCAAGAGGCTGACAAAAAAACTTCCGGCTGCCACAAGGGACGGTCCTTGCCAGAGGCGGTCAGGACCCAGTTAGGAATGGCATTCCGGTGGTTGAGATGGATGCCGCGGAGATGATATTCCCGGGCAAGCTCGTAATGGTCATGGAGGACGAGGCGGTCATAACAGGACGGCGGGAGGGCGTCGAGGAGGCTGGCTATGACCTCCCGTGGCACTCCCGGCTTCCGGATATGGATGAGATCGAAGCGGTCCAGCCGTAGAACGATCTGGGCCGCCTCGTCGTCGATGACCTCCGGTCGTGTGATAGCGATACGGAGCATGCGTTACTTCAGTTTGTCGATGATCAGGTCAGCGACCTTCTTGCCACTGAGGAGCATACCACCGAAGATCGGCCCCATACGCGGCGTACCGGCGACAGCGGAGGAGGCCATGCCACAGACATAGAGGCCGGGATAGATCTCACGGGTACCCTCTACGACCAGACGCTCTCCCTCTACGACATCCAGGGAGCGCTCGCCGATGACACCACCTGTCTCCGTGTCGAGGCGGATGCCGTTCTTGCGGGCTACGACTTTGGCAATCTCACTGTCATGTCCCGTACCGTCGATGACACATTTGGCCATGATATTGATCGGGTCTACATGCATACCCTCCCGAAGCACCGGTGTCCAGTTGACGACGACGCCACTGACGACATTCTTCTTGAAGACGACATCCTCCACGCTGTAGCAGTTGAAGATCGTAGCACCGGCATGAACGGCATGGTAGAGGAGGGAAGAGGTGCTCTCCACGGAGTCGACGGTATACAGGCCGTCCTCGAAGGGCTCGGCATGGATGTCGAAGTCACGGATGATCGGCATGGCCTCTTCCTGGATGACGATCTGGTTGAACATCATGGCACCGCCCCACATACCGCCACCGGGGGAGAGCTTACGGTCGAACTGTGCCACCTTCAGACCTGCCTTGGCGAGGTAGTAGGCGGCAGCGATGCCGGAGGGACCACCACCGACGATGGCGACGTCGAGGTCCAGGTTCCGCTGCAGTTTGTTGAAATAGGTAGTGATAATACCTTTACTGACTTGTGTCTCAATCATTGTAATAATTTTTTAAGTTGTTATATATATATTAATGTTATCGATTCAGCTGATGACTGATGCGGGCGGCACAGAAATTGGGTCCACACATCGAACAGAAGTTGCCCTGTTGTGGGTTGGCTGCCAGATAATATGCCTCGGCACGCTCGGGATCGAGGGAGAGATGGAACTGGTCCTTCCATCGGAAGTCATAGCGGGCCTTCGAGAGGGCGTCGTCACGCAGCCGTGCGCCGGGGTGTCCCTTGGCGAGGTCAGCGGCATGGGCGGCGATCTTATAGGTGATGATTCCCGTGCGCACATCCTCTTTGTCGGGCAGTGCGAGATGTTCCTTCGGCGTGACATAGCAGAGCATCGCCGTACCATACCAGCCGATCATGGCGGCACCGATGGCACTCGTGATATGGTCGTAGCCCGGCGCGATATCCGTCACGAGGGGACCGAGGGTATAGAAAGGAGCGCCGTGGCATTTCTCTTTCTGCCGTTCCACATTCTCACGGATCTTCTGCATAGGCACATGTCCCGGTCCTTCGATGAAGGCCTGTACGCCATGGTCCCAGGCCCGCTGGACGAGTTCCCCGAGGGTGTCGAGCTCGGCGAACTGTGCGGCGTCATTGGCATCGTGGATACTTCCCGGCCGCAGACCGTCGCCGAGGGAGATGGCGACATCATAACGGTGACAGATGTCGCAGATATCATCGAAATGGGTATAGAGGAAACTCTCCTCATGGTGCTGCTGGCACCACTGCGCGATGATACTGCCGCCACGGCTGACGATGCCCGTGAGGCGGTTCAGCGCCAAGGGGATATTCTCCTGGCGGATACCGCAGTGGATCGTGAAATAATCCACACCCTGTTCGGCCTGTTCGATGAGGGTATCACGGAACACGTCCCAGGAGAGGTCTGCGATCTTACCGTTCACCTTCTCGAAGGCCTGATACATCGGTACCGTTCCCACAGGGACGGGACTGTTACGGAGGATGGCCTCGCGTGTCTCGTGAATCTGCTGTCCCGTGGAGAGGTCCATGAGGGTGTCACCGCCCCATCGGCAGCTCCACAGTGCCTTGTCGACCTCTTCCTCGATGCCAGACGACACGGCGGAGTTGCCGATATTCGTGTTGATCTTCACGAGGAAGTCGCTGCCGATGATCATCGGCTCCGTCTCGGGGTGATGGTTGTTGGCGGGGATGACGGCGGTGCCCTCGGCGATCTTCGTCCTGACAAATTCCGGCGTGATCATCGTCTCGATACCTTTCTCCCGACAATCCATATTCTCCCGACAATCCATATTCTCCCGGATAGCGACATACTCCATCTCCTCGGTGATGATGCCCTGTCGGGCACAGTCGAGGATGGTCTTGCCGTCACGGCGGCGGATCCATTTCTCCCGGAGTTTCGGCAGGCCGCGGTGGACGTCGACTTTGAAGTCGGGATCACCGTAAGGGCCACTCGTATCGTAGACGAGGACGGGGGCGTTGGCTTTCTCCTCTCTTTTTCCATTGACAATCGTTACTGTGGGCGTGAGGCGGATCTCCCGCATGCCCACACGCAGGTCGGGAAACAACGATCCCGCCCGGTAAACCTTTTTAGAATAGGTTGAGTCTAGTTTGCAGTCTTGGTTCATATATTTGTCTTTTGTAGGGGATATTGCGCTTCCTTGCGCTTGCAAAGCGCAAGCACACGACGGCAAGCCCCATTTGTTCTGTTTGTCGGAACATGATGAATCGTGTCCCTACGATTGTAATAGGGCCGCGCCGATGGAAGCCGTGTATTTGGCGGGATCGTCGGCACGGAGGATGGCACCACTGACGGCGATGCCGGAGACTCCCGTGGCGAGGATGTCAGGGATATCCTCAAGGGTGATCCCTCCGATGGCAACGATAGGCAGGTTGATATGTTCGGCACGCATGGCCGTGACGATCTTCCGGTAACCATCGAGTCCGAGGATGAGACTGAGGTTCTTCTTTGTCGTTGTATAACGGAATGGCCCGCAACCGATATAGTCCGCTCCTTGGCGGTGGAGGCGGCGGACATCATCGATGGTATTTGCTGTACCACCTATTATATAATGTGTACCGAGAATCTTCCGGGCTTCGTCGACGGGCATGTCGAGATGGCCGAGGTGTACGCCGTCGGCCCCGACAGTCTTCACGGCCTCGACATGGTCGTCGAGGATGAGTGTGGCTCCGTTGTCATGACAGAGCATCGCGGCCTCGCGGGCCGTCGTGAGGAACGCGTCCTCTGTGGCGTCCTTCATCCTCAGTTGGATCCACCGGCAGCCTCCTTCAAGGGCCTTGCGGATCCCTTCGAGGTCGGAGTAGCGGGGAGTAGCGTGGGATATAAATTGTAGTCTGATATTATCCATTGTTTTATGACTGTTTTTTGATCCACCGTAGGGTGCGGCCCTTGTGGCCGTCCTAATAACCACGATGACCAGTTAGGGCGCCCACAAGGGGTGCCCCTACGGTGGGTCGATGAGTAGGGTGCGGCCCTTGTGGCCGTCCTGATAACCACGATGACCAGTTAGGGCGCCCACAAGGGGTGCCCCTACGGTGGGTCGATGAGCCCCAGTGCCGGTCCGTGGTCCATGTCGTAATCCTTGCCACGGAGGAGGGCCTGATAGAGGAACTCCTTGGCACGGCTGACAGCGTCGGGCATGGAGAGGCCGTGCGCCAGGAAGGCCGTGATGGCGGAGGAGAGGACGCAGCCCGTGCCGTGGGTGTTCGTCGTCTGAAGGGTGGGGGCAGAGAATAGATGGAAACAGTTGTCGGTGAGCAACAGGTCATTCTTAGTCTTCCCCTCGTGGTGCCCGCCTTTGATGAGGACATCCCGTGCGCCCATCTCCCGCAGTCGCAGGGCCGCCGTCCGGAGGTCATCGGGGGTGTCGACGGGGAGTCCCGTAAGACAGGCCGTCTCAGGAATGTTCGGTGTGAGGAGCGTCGCCAGTGGCAGCAGCTCATGGATGAAACTGCCGATGGCCTCCTCATCCATCAGCCGACTGCCACTCGTGGCGACCATCACGGGGTCGATGACGACGGGACGGGAGGGAAAGCGACGGAGCGTCGTGGCGACGGCATCGATGACACGGCTGTCGGGCAACATCCCGATCTTCACCGCCACAGGCGCCATACTGCGCAGAACCGTCTCCAGCTGTGCCGTCACAAGATCCGGGGGCATGGGCATGGAGGCATGGACGCCATGGGCATCCTGTGCCGTGACAGCCGTGATGACGAGAGAGGGCAGACAGCCCAGGGCCGACATCGTCTTGATGTCCGCCGCAATACCGGCTCCTCCACTACAGTCAGAACCGGCGATCGTTAATGTGGGAATATAATGTTTCATTCTTTCCTACGGCAGCATTACCTGCATCAGGTTCTTTGGGTATATTCTCAGGCGAGTCAACAGGCTCACCACCCCTTGGTCTATCTTATCGGCGGCAAAAGTATAAAGATTTTCTGAGAAATGCAAGAAAAATGAGAGAAAATAGGAAAAATTGATCCAACATCTGCAAGAGGATCCTATCTCATTGAGATAATTTTTTATCTCATTGAGATAATTTTTTATCTTACAGAGATAAAATCGTATGGTGCGGGACCATGATCCTTTCTGTCCATAATTGAAACATATTACATTTATTCACATTTCATAGCTTTGTATTTAACTTTTGTTTACCTGGATTCGAGCGCTCGCTTGGATAAAACTGCGACTGGGAGATATTTTATGTTGTTTTTGATGTGTTTTCTGAATTTTTTGGTTGATAGGATGAGAAGGTTTTTCGGGGGTGTTTGCGGTAACAGAAAACCTGTGCTTGAATATAAAATCCTAAAAAGGGGCTATTATGCATGATTATACGTTCTTTTTCATTGGTTTCATTGCGTTTTTTATTGGTTTTCCTCTTAAAATCCGTGCAAGGGTGCTATTTTTGGAGGGTCAGGTGGTGTTTTCCACCTTATGGGAGGCCCTTGTGGCCGTCCTGGTATCATCATATTTCATTTTTGTTTTAAGCTAAGACGGCCATAAGGACCGCTCCATACGTGTGGTATCATGCTGATAATCAGCCGAGATTCACATTTTATGAATCTCGGCAGCTTGCATGCTCATAGGGCTTAAAGATTACAGATTACAAATTTCAAATTTCAATTTGGTCGTATTTTCCTCATTCGTTGAATTATTATTCATTTCTGATGGCTATAGTATATATAATATAATATTATATATATAATATTATATTATATATACTATAGTTCCTTTTGAGGATAGTCTAAACCTAGTAAATTGAAATTTGAAATTTGAAATTTGTAACCTGTAACTTTTTCCGTCTCCGGAACTACAGACCATCTTCTCAAAATGGGCAGAGGGTGTAATCTGATCGGTCACATCTGTTACCGAAAAGGAGGAAAATGGTGGATTGGCTTGAAATTTCCTGACTCTAGATAGAGGATGTATCCCCGAAAAATGTTATCTTTGCAATATCAAAAAAACGAGCAACTATGAGAGCAAACATCAGAAGAAACGAACTGACACGTGTGGTGATCGTCGGAGGCGGCATCGGTGGTCTGAAACTGGCGATGGCGCTGCGTCATACCAACTACCAGGTGGTGCTGGTGGACAAGAACAACTATAACCAGTTTCCGCCCCTGATCTACCAGGTGGCCTCTGCCGGTCTGGAGCCGAGCAACATCGCCTTTCCTTTCCGCCGTATGTTTCAGGGCTGTAAGCATTTCTTTTTCCGTATGGCCGACGTGAAGCGTATCGACGAGGAGGAGCAGGCTATCGAGACCTCCGTGGGACTGATCCATTACAACTATCTCGTGCTGGCACAGGGAGCCACGACGAATTTTTTCGGCAACAAGGATGTGGAACAGAATGCCATGCCGATGAAGACCGTAGAGGATGCCATGGTACTGCGCAACAAGATCCTTATGGAGCTCGAGCGTGCCGAGACGGAGGAGGACCCCGAGGCGCGGAAAAAGTTTCTCAACTTCGTCATTGTCGGTGGCGGTCCTTCGGGCGTGGAGATTGCCGGTGCCCTGGCGGAGATGAAGGCCAACGTGCTGCCGCGTGACTATCCCGACCTTATGGACCGTGCCCATATCTACCTCATCGACTCCGGTCAGCGGCTGTTGAAGGCCATGGACGAGAAGCTCAGTCAGGAGGCTTATAAGGACTTGCGACGGATGAATGTCCATGTGCGTTTCGGCTGGCGTGTCATCGACTATAAGGACAATATAGTGACGGCGCGCAACAGTGAGACGGGTGAGATCAAGACGCTCCCCTCCCGTTGTGTCATCTGGGTCAGTGGTATCCGTGCCAACACCATTGACGGTGTCCCCCAGGAGGCTGTCGGTCATGCCGGACGGCTGCTCTGTGACCGTTATAACCGTGTGAAGGGGATGAAGGGTAACGTGTTCTGCATCGGTGACCAGAGTCTCATCGAGGGTGATCCCGATTACAAGCTCGGTCATCCGCAGTTGGCCCAGGTGGCCATGCAACAAGCCGTAAATGTAGCGAAGAATATCCAGAAGATGGATGCTGCCGATCATCCGCTGACGGATGAGGAGTTGACGGTATTCAGTTATAAGAATCTCGGAACGATGGCGACGATCGGCCGTAAGTGTGCTGTGGCACAGATCGGTAAGGTGAAGTTCGGTGGTCTCTTCGCCTGGCTCCTCTGGCTCGTTGTCCATCTCCGCAGTATCCTCGGCGTGAAGAATAAGTTCATCGTCCTGCTCAACTGGATGTGGAGCTACTTCAACTACAAACAGAGTCTGAGGCTGATACTGAGGAAGTAAGGACATGATTTATCATGTCCCTACTGCAGGCTTCTTAGTGTATGCAGAATGATCGGCAGTGATAGGGTACAGGCGCAGATGTCACTGATGCTCTGGCACATCTCCACACCCTGAAGAGCGAAGAGACGGGGGAGGAGGAGAATCAGGGGGATGAAGAAAAGACCGTTGCGCGCCGCGGCAAGAATGTTCGCTGCCAAGGGCTTACGGCACGTCTGCGTGAGCATGTTTCCGCTCATGGAGATGATGTTGAGTGGGATCGTCGACAACTGCCAGCGCAGGGCCACGGTACCCACGGCGATGACGGCGGGGTCGTTGCGGAAGATTTGGATGACATCCGACGAGCACAGCCAGCCGGCCACGGAACAACAGAGGAGGAAGACGAGGCCCACACGGACGGTGAACCAATAGGCGGCCCTCAGACGGTCGTAGAGGCGTGCCCCGTAACAGAAGCCGCAGACGGGTTGGAAGCCCTGTCCCAGTCCGATGACAAAGGCCATGATCATCATCGTCACACGGTTGACGATCGACATACCGGCGATGGCAGCATCCCCGTAGGCCCCGGCGGCATGGTTGAGGAGCATGACGGAGATGCACATCATCCCCTGGCGGTTCAGCGACGGACTGCCACCGTAGAAAATCTCACGGAAGGCTGCCCATGACGGCGTGAAATTGCGGAACCGGATGGCGATGCTCCCACCGTGGCGCGTCATGAAGAAGAGGATCACGCAACTCACCACCTGTCCGATGACCGTGGCAATGGCGGCACCGCGGATGCCGAGACCGCAGCTGAAGATCAGCAACGGGTCGAGGCCGACGTTGAGGACGGCCCCCGTGACGATGCCCACCATGGCATAGGCGGCATTACCCTGCAGTCGCAGTTGGTTGTTCAGGGTCAGTGACGACGTGAGAAACGGGGCTCCGAGGAGGACGATGCCGAGATAGTCCATCGTATAGGGCAGGATGCTCCGTGTCGATCCGAGGAGGAGGGACAGCGGACGGAGCAGCAACAGGCCGAGGACGAGGAACAGCAGTCCCGTGAGGAAGGAGAGGATGAATCCCGTGGCTGCCATCTTCTCCGCGTTGCCGTGGCGCCGTGCCCCGAGTTCCCGGGAGATATAGTTGCCCGAGCCATGGCCGAAGAAGAAGCCGAAGGCCTGGATGAAGAACATCAGTGAGAAGACGACGCCGATGGCTGCCGTGGCCTGCGTGTTGATGCGTCCGACGAAGAATGTGTCGGCGATGTTATACAGGCTGGTGACGAGCATGCTGATGATCGTCGGTATCGCCATGGTGGGGATGACACGACGGATCGGTGCCGTCGTGAGATAGGTGAAATTATCGTGATGGTGGAACATTTCTTATTTTTTGGCTATCCTTGCCGCAAAGTTACCCCATATTTTCTTTTCAGCCAAATTTTTTTCGTAATTTTGCACAAATGTGTTGATCCATCGATCCTAAAGTAGGGTGCGGCCCTTGTGGCCGTCCGCCGTCGGGGTGCGGCCTTTGTGGCCGTCCTAACACCCACCGTAGGGTGCGGCCCTTGTGGCCGTCCGCCGTCGGGACGACGGATGTTGCGCAAATGCCCAATCGGCGGACGGTAGGCCATTCAACAAGTCAACGGCGCGCCAAACTAACAAAGACAGAATAACAGATGAAACAAATAATGCGCTAATTAAGAAGACAAAATAACAGATGAAACAGATACTGCACTACAACAAAGGCTTCCTCTTAACAGGACTATTATTATTTGTGACAATCATCGCCCGTGCTGATGGTGGTCGGACATGGACGCTCGACCTCCGTGGTACTTGGCAGTTTACCACCTCCCTGGAGACGGGCTTTACGGAGACGGTCCTGTTGCCGGGGACGATGGCGGAGAACGGGAAGGGCTTGCCGGCATCAGAGACGACGGAGACGACCCATCTCACGCCACGATATCATTACCGTGGTCCGGCATGGTACCGGCGGGAGATCATCATTCCCCGTCACCATGGCTGGCGCCACGAGAACGTATGGCTCTTCCTTGAACGGACGAAACCGGCAACGGTATATGTTGACGGCGACAGTATTTCGTATAGCAATGACCTCTGTACACCGCAGTATCATGACCTGGGCCCCTTACGTCCCGGCCGTCATATGCTGATGATCCGTGTGGATAACAGCCGTGGCATCCCTGAGCAGCTCTATGCCTCCAGTCACATGCTCTCGGAGGATACACAGACGAACTGGAACGGCATCATCGGGGAAATCTCCCTCCGTCCTGCCTCCGTAGGGTGCGGCCCTTGTGGCCGTCCTAATAGCCACGATGTCCTGTTAGGACGGCCACAAGGGCCGCACCCTACGGTGAATCAAGTGGGGTTAGGGCGGCCACAAGGGCCGCGCCCTACGGTGGATCAATTGGGGTTAGGACGGCCACAAGGGCCGCACCCTACGGTGGATCAATTGGGGTTAGGGCGGCCACAAGGACCGCGCCCTACGGTGGATCAATTGGGGTTAGGGCGGCCACAAGGGTCGCACCCTACGGTGGATCAATTGGGGTTAGGGCGCCCACAAGGGGTGCCCCTACGGCGGGTGACAGGGCCCCAACGGGTGCCGTTTGAGATCCGTGGCCAGCATTTCTATGCCGACGGTCATGAGATCTTCCTCCGTGGCCGTCATGATGCCTGCGTATGGCCGTTGACGGGACATTGTCCGATGGATAAAGCCTCGTGGCGGCGGTATTTCGAGACTTGTAAGGCTTACGGCCTCAATCATATCCGGTTCCATTCCTGGTGTCCTCCCGAGGCCTGTTTCGCCGTAGCCGACAGTATGGGTTTCTATCTCCAGCCCGAGTTGCCGTTCTGGGGCGATTTCAATGCGAAGGATACCGTGCTGATGGCATTCCTGATGAAGGAAGGCAAGAATATCCTGCGGACCTACGGCCATCATCCGAGTTTTGTGATGATGGCCCTCGGCAATGAGCTCTGGGGAAGTATTGACGAGATGCGCCATTTCGTGGAAGAGTTCCGCAAGATCAATCCCCGCATCTATTATACCTTCGGCAGCAACTATTACCTCGGTTATCAGGGAGCGAAAGAGGGGATGGATTATCTTACGACCTGCCGTATCGGCGGAGAACAGTGGGGTACCTACACGACCCATACCCGTGGCAGCTTCTCTTTCGCTGATGCCTATGAGGGTGGGGTACTCAACCATTTCAGACCGAATACGGAGATGGATTTTGAAAAGGCATGCGCTACGGTGAATATCCCCGTAATCAGTCATGAGACGGGACAGTTTCAGAGTTATCCCGACTACCGTGAGATCGATAAGTATACCGGTGTCCTCCTGCCTTATAACCTCATGACGTTTCGCCGTCGGCTTGAAGCGGCCGGAATGGGCGACCAGGCTGAGGCGTTCCATCGCGCCAGTGGCCGCTGGGCTTATGAACTCTATAAGGCGGATATGGAGATGGATCTGCGGACACGCGACATGGCGGGATTCCAGTTGCTCGACCTGCAGGATTATCCCGGCCAGGGTAGTGCCTATGTGGGACTCCTCGATGCCTTCATGGACTCGAAAGGCTATACGACGCCCGAGGAATGGCGCATGGTATGCAGTCCCGTCGTGCCGCTCCTCGTCATGCCGACCTACTGTTATGAGGAAGATGATACCCTCAAGGCTCGTGTGCTCATCGCCAACTATGGTGGTTGCAGTCTGGCGGGGAAGACATTGAGAGTGACGATAGGTGGGAAAGAAAGCCTCACCCCCATCCCCTCCCCGAATAGGGAGGGGCTTTCCAAGGTCCTTGATTTGAATGTGATCTTACGGGGTGAATTAGGGCGCCCACAAGGGGTGCCCCTACGGTGGGAGATTACCCTTTCTATCCCCGGCACACCATGGCATAACCGGTATCAGATATGGGTGTATCCGAAGAAGACGGTACAGGCGAAGGAGGTCATAGAGACAACGGTGATGGATGCTGCCGTGATCCGAAAGTTGGAACGTGGCGCCAAGGTGCTGTGGACACCCGACACGGCGATGCTGAAGGGACATACCGTCGGAGGACTGTTTATGACGGACTACTGGAACTACCGCATGTTCAAGACGATCTGTGAGAATAACCATAAGGCCGTGTCGCCCGGTACCCTGGGCATCCTCACGGACCCGACGCTGCCGTTGTTCTGTGATTTTCCCACGGAGGAACATACCAACTGGCAGTGGTGGGCTGTGGTGAAACATTCCGCTCCGCTGATCCTGGACAATATGCCGAAGGGCTACCGCCCATTGGTACAGGTGATCGACAATATTGAGCGGAACCACCGCCTCGGTCTTGTCATGGAGTTCCGTGTCGGCCATGGCAGCCTGCTCGTCTGTATGTCGGACCTGAAAGCTGCGGCGCAGTGGCCCGAGGGCCGTGCCTTCCATAACACGCTGTTGGACTATATGCAGAGCAAGGACTTCCATCCCGCAACCTCCTTCCAGTCGTTCTCCGCTCTGTGGCAACAGATTACCGCCCCTGCCCATACGACAACCTTGAAGCGATTGGATAACATATCACAGTATTAGGTTATAAAAATACAGAAAATCTCCAAAATCTGAGCATATATTTATACGTAGAAAAAAATAAAGAAGATGATGAAGAAAAAAATTGAATACCGGCATCCCGTCTTTCTGATGGGTACACGGTTTCTCCGACTTTACGTGATCGTCGGACTACTTTTGAGAATTGTATTGATGATGATAACCCCCGCGGGAAGCGGACTGTCCTTCGGCTTTTGTCTGAAGGCCCTGCTCCTCGGTATCCCCACGGATGCCGCCATGGGGTTGTTGCTGACGATCCCGATGGTCGTAATTGGTTTCGGACTCAACGAGGTGAAGTACGACCGACGAATCGGGTGGGGACTGGAGATCCTCTGGCTGCTGCTGTTCATCTATTCCCTCATGCCCTTCTCCCTCTTCCATCAGTATGGCGGCGGAGCGCCGAAGGTGGCGCGGCTGTTCTTCGGATGGAAAGTCGTGAGCTTCTCCCTGCGCTTCTTCCTCCCGAAATTACGGGAGGGATGGCGCCGCTGGTCGTTGTATTTCCTTTGGGGACTGTATGTGTTCCTCTTCCTTGTCATCACCGTAGGAGAGGTGTTCTTCTGGCAGGAGTTTGGCGTCCGCTATAACTTCATCGCCGTAGATTATCTCGTATATACGAATGAGGTGATTGGTAATATCATGGAGAGTTATGCCATCGTGCCGTTGCTCCTCGTGGCCTTAGCTCTTACCATCGGATTGATCCTCCTGGATAGTCGTCATGAGCGCTTCCGTCTGACCAAGATTTATAATCTCCGCCAGTTTGCCATCACCCTCGGCATCTATGTCGTGCTCTGTGGACTCAGTATGGGTGTCGTCACACTGACACACCGTTGGGACAGTGGAAACCAGTATGCCACTGAGCTCGGACAGAACGGCGCTTACGATTTCCTCTTTGCCTTCAACCATAACCAACTCGACTATAAGCGTTTCTATGCCCTGTTGCCTGACAGTCGTTGTAAGCGTCTCTATCGTCAACTTGCCGGCCTCGACGCACGGGGAGAGAAGCAACTCGGAGAGGATGATGGGAATGCAGTCTTGAAGGAGACGCTAATGGGGAGAAAGGATACTGTCGCCAAACGTCCGAATATCGTTGTCATCACCGTGGAGAGTCTCAGCGGCGACTTCTTTGCCCGTTATGGCAACACAGAAGGACTGACACCACATCTCGACCAGTTGGCCAAGGAAGGTCTCTGTTTCGATCATCTCTATGCCAACGGCAACCGTACCGTCCGTGGCCTCGAGGCGCTGTCACTCTGTATGCCGCCATCGGCAGGAGAGAGCATTATCAAACGGAAGGACAACCGCATGGGCATGCTCTCCGTCGGTGCCGTCCTGCATCATGCCGGTTACCGGACGCAGTTCCTCTATGGCGGTGATGCCTATTTCGACAATATGGCCGATTTCTTCTCCCATAACGGCTATGAGGTGATCGACCGAAAGACTTTCAGCCCCGACGAGATCACATTCTCGAATATCTGGGGCGTCTGTGACGGTGACATGTTTCGGAAGAGTCTGAAGATCTTCGATGCTGACAGCCGCAGCGGACAGCCGTTCATGGCACAGATTATGACGACGAGTAACCACCGGCCGTATACCTATCCTTTGGGAGGTTTCAAGGTCGTCGGAAAGCCGCAGAGCCGTGAGAATGCCGTACGGTATACCGATGCCGCCATCGCCTCCTTCCTCACCGCTGCCCGTCAGCATAGCTGGTTCCGCAATACCGTATTCGTCATCATCGCTGACCACTGTGCCTCGAGTGCCGGGAAACTGTCACTGCCCTTGGAAAACTATCACATCCCGTGCATCGTTTATGCCCCGGACCTCATCAAACCCCGGAGCGTGGAGACCGTATGCAGTCAGATCGATGTCATGCCGACAGTCCTCTCTCTGTTGCGTATTCCTGTCACCGTCCGTTTTGCCGGACAGAATGTATTCTCTCCATCCTACCGTCCACGGGCGTTCATGGCAACATATCAGGATCTGGGATATCTCGAGGGAAATCTGTTGACGGTACTTTCTCCCGTTAGAAAGATCAGACAGTATCAAGTCAAGGAACAGCCTGATCATACGTTCCTCGAGACACCGCTGCGGACCTTGAACCGCTCAGTGGTTGAGCGTGCCCAGGCTTACTATCAGGAGGCAAACTGCTCCCATTGATCCACTGCAAGGTGCCGGCCGATAGGTCGGAAGGGAGGCCATCGGCGCAACCTTGCGCTTGCAAAGCGCAAGCACACAACGGCAAGCCCTTCGAAAGAACGATAGAAGGGCGTGTCTCGGTAATAATCGCCCCGTCCCCGTTAGGGGCGGGGCCTCCCCTCCCCTGGGGGGAGGGGTTGGGGGTGAGGCTTGAGGGGTTGTGGGTGAGGCTTGAGGCCTTACGCTACAACTTTTGCCAGATGCTGGCCGGCAAAGAGGGCGGCCATGCCAAGGAAGAGACTCAGAAAGAGGTAGACGATGAAGAAATGGTAGTCACGTCCACTGATCAAGGTTCCGTTTTCCTTTATAAATGTGGAGAATGTCGTGAACCCGCCACAGAACCCCGTGGTGAGTACCATGCGGGCTGTCGGCGAGAGGATACGGCCGTTGAACGGTAGACCGGAAAGGAGGCCAATGATGAAACAACCGACGATGTTCACGCCGAGCGTGCCCATCGGAAAACGGTCGGGACCGAAGACCTGAAGCCATTTGGAGATACAGAAGCGGAGGCCGCCACCCATGAAACTGCCCATTCCTACGAGCATGAAATCTTTGAACATAATATCAATATAATAATAAGAGGTAGGAATCATCAGCATCTCAGCGGTTTCGGGCTGATTCCATAGCCGTGTGCAAAGGTACGGACTTTTATGGAACCAGCAAAGGAAACTGCCATTTCTTGACATAAATCAATTTTGTTTCAGACTGTAAGGCTAGTATTGTCACGGCCTTACAGTCTGCTATGTTTTTATTGAAACAAAATGTCATTTTATTATATCAAAAATAAATATGATAACTTTTTATTTATTTGATTGATTTATTTCTGACATTTTGTCTACTTTTGCAAACGAAAGGATGACACATTGATAACACAAATACGTATAATATAAATATTTTGGCTTATGACACCGAAACCATCACATGCAGTTGCCGCTACTATAGCTACTCCAGCTGCCGCAAGAGAAGAGACAAAGTCACCTGGGTTGGTCCGGGTATTGGGACTGAAGGAGTCCATAGGAATGACCATTGGCACCGTTGTCGGTGTGGGTATATTCACCTGTGGTAGTGCGCAGGTAGGACTGGTGGGTCCCTGGATTGTATTGTTCACGTTCGCTGCCTTACTCGTGAGTATCTGGCCGTGTCTGATCTACGGTGAGATGTCTGCCGTCCTCCCCGAGGCCGGTGGAACTTATAACTACGCTAAGCGCGGATTGAATAAAGTATGGGCCATCATTGCCGGATGGCAGTATATCATATCTGTCGTCGGTATCGGTGCCGGTGAGACATTGGCGTTCTCCAACTATTTCAAGATTTTGATGTCGGCTATCGGTTGTGACATCAGTTTTATTGACGACCGTGTCATTGCCTGCAGCCTCGTGGCAATCTTCCTCGTCGTTAACTGTCTGGGTATCAAACAGAGTGGAAAGGTACAGAACGGATTCATCTTCTTCTTCTGGAGTATGACGATCCTGTGGTTCTGCTACATGATCCCGAAAGTTCACCTGGAGTATTTCGGTGGATTCACGATGGACAAGATGCCGCCGTTCAACGAGATGATGTATATCTTCGGACTTGTATGGTGGTGCTACACCGGTTTTGAGACCTGCTGCTCCGTCGGTGGTGAGACGAAATTCCCGCAGTACACGCTGCCGAGAGCTCTGAAACTCTCCGTCTTCCTCGTCTTCGCCGTCAACGCCCTCTTCCAGTGGTTCCTCGTAGCCCTCGTCAGTCCGGCCCACTATGGTCTGCTCGCCGTCTCCGACGCTCCGTATGCTGAGGGTCTGAAGGCTGCCGGATTAGTCGGTGCCCCGATCATCCTGCTCTGTATCGCTATCACCTTCGGTGGTGACCTGAGTACCATCAACCCGGGTATTGCCGCACCGGCCCGTTATATCTACACGATGGCAGAGGATCACAGTCTGCCGAAGTTCCTCGGTAAGATTTCCCCGCGTTTCAACACGCCGAACAACGCCATCATCCTCGTGGGTATCATCAACTTCATCCTCATCGCTACGAACTCCATCACGTATATCGCCTCGGTATCCCTGATCTCCCTGGCTGTATGTTATATGATCGGTTGTCTGGCTTATCTCGGACTGAAGAAGAAATATCCTGACTTGAAGCGCCCGTATAAGGCTCCCTATGGTACCTTCGGCAGTTGGTTCACCATCGTCGTCTATACGTTCATGCTCTGTTTCGCTGACCGTATGGCCCTGCTCACTGCCGCCATCATCGGTGTCGCCTCACTGATCTATTTCTTCCTCTACACCCGCGGTCACAAGGATGTGCTGCCGTCCATAGAGGCTGAGGTAGGAGAAGTCGACGAGCCCACAGCTGCTGAGAAACTGCATATCGACAAGGAGTATAAGATCTGGGCTTGGGGCACGGCTATCGTGACCGTCATCTCCCTGGCCATCTATCTCGTTCCGATATTGTTCTAAGGCATAAACTGCTATAAGAAACGAAATTCATTTCTGCCTATGTATAAGATCACGTTAGATCACAACACTTTTGCGTTCCCCGATCTGAAGATGCTCATGGCTAAGGCCACGCCCCTCAGGTCAGGGGACCAGTTGGCGGGAATAGCCGCCAAGAGTATGGAAGAGCATGTCGCGGCGCAGATGTGCCTGGCTGACGTGCCGTTGAGACGGTTCCTCGAAGAGCCGCTCATCGATTATGACAAGGATGAGGTGACACGGATGATCTTCGACACCCATGATACCGGGGCCTTCGCGCCCATCAGCGGTCTGACGGTCGGGGAGTTCCGCAACTGGATTCTCAATGACCATACCACTACGGAGATGCTCACGGAGGTCGCCCCGGGCATCACGCCGGAGATGGCTGCCGCCGTCTCAAAGCTCATGCGTAACCAGGACCTCGTGCTGGCGGCGCAGAAATGTCACGTCGTGACAAAGTTCCGTAACACCATCGGCCTGCAGGGTACTATGGCGTCCCGGTTGCAGCCGAACAGTCCTACCGATGATCTGAAAGGTATTGCCGCGAGTATCATCGACGGACTGATGTACGGTTGTGGTGATGCCGTCATCGGTATCAACCCTGCCAGTGACTCTCTGCCGTTACTCATCAATCTGGAGAAGATGCTTGATGCCGTCATCACGAATTATGAGATCCCGACCCAGAGTTGCGTGCTCAGTCATATCACCACGGGAATAGAGATGATTGAGCGTGGTGCTCCGTTGGACCTCCTCTTCCAGAGTATCGCCGGAACAGAGAAGGCCAATGCCGGTTTCGGTATCAACCTCAAGCTCCTTGATGAGGGCTATGATGCCATCCGCAGTCTCCACCGTGGTACGATCGGTGACAACTGCATGTATTTCGAGACGGGACAGGGCTCGGCGCTGTCGTCGGATGCCAACTTCGGTGTTGACGAGCAGACCTGTGAGTGCCGTTGTTATGCCGTTGCCCGTCGTTATCATCCGTTGCTGGTCAATACTGTTGTCGGATTCATCGGACCAGAGTATCTCTACGATGGTAAGCAGATCACGCGTGCCGGACTGGAGGATCATTTCTGCGGCAAACTCATGGGTGTGCCCATGGGATGCGATATCTGTTATACGAATCATGCCGAGGCTGATCAGGATGATATGGATAACTTGTTGCTGTTGCTCGGTGTTGCCGGCGTCAACTATGTGATGGGAATCCCCGGTGCCGATGATATCATGCTCGGTTATCAGAGTACGAGTTTCCATGATATCATCGCCACGCGGAAGATGCTTGGCAAGCGGCCGGCACCGGAGTTTGAGCGCTGGCTGGAGAAGATGCACCTCTTCAATGCCGAGGGTCGTATCCTCCAGGCTAAGCCGACGCATGCACTGATGAAATTAGTAGGATAAATATATGGAAGCATCAATCAGTATAAGACCAAATCATCTGGAGGAGAAAGACTGCTGGCGGTCGCTCCGCCAGTTCACCGATGCCCGTATTGCCTTGGGACGTACCGGCAGCAGTGTCCTCACCAATGACTATCTGCAGTTCCGTCTGGCCCATGCCCGTGCGAGGGACTCTATTCAGATGCCTTTCGATGCCCGTAAGGTCGCCGAGGGGATCCATAAGCTCGGGCTGCAGACGCTGGAGGTGGCGAGCAAGGCTGTGGACCGTGCTACCTTCATCCGTCGCCCGGACCTTGGCAGACGGTTGAACGATGAGAGCCGGGCCCGTCTGAAAGCCATGCATTATCCGGGCTGTGACGTGCTCCTCGTCATCGCCGACGGCCTCTCGTCGAAGGCCGTACACCGTCAGGCAGTGCCCCTCGTGGCCCGTCTGCTGCCTTATCTCCGTGCCCTCGGCCTTACCGTAGGTCCCGTCGTTCTGGCCCATGAAAGTCGTGTCGCCTTGGCCGATGATATCGCAGGGATTATGAATGCCGGTCTCGTGGCCCAACTCATTGGGGAGCGTCCGGGCCTTTCCTCACCCGACAGTCTGAGCGTTTATATGACTTACAAGCCCTATTTCGGAAGGATGGAGAGTGAACGCAACTGTATCTCAAATATCCGTCCCGAGGGACTGGGCTATGATGCCGCCGCCTTCAAGCTTGCCTGGCTCATTGAGGCTGCTTTCCATCTCCGTCAGAGTGGTACGGCCCTGAAAGATGAGAGTGATGATCCTGCGAAATATGGTCGGCTGGCACCACTTAGGGAGAAGTTCTATGGATTGGAGAAGTAACCTTCCATCGTAGGGTGCGGCCCTTGTGGCCGTCCTAACCGGGAATCGTGGCGTTAGGGCGCCCACAAGGGGTGCCCCTACGATGGATCCCATATTATTTCACTGAATAATTCCAACTTTTTGTTGAAAGAATTCTTTATTATCACAGATTGTTCCTATCTTTGTATTCCAAAAGAATATATTTGAAAACTGATGGGAACAATCAATTTACTTCGTATGATCAAACGGAAACCGTCCAGGGAGACCCTTATCTATGTCGGTCTCTGGACGGCGTTTTTCCTGATCCCCGTCGTCAGTTTTTATTTCCGTTCTACGGTAGACAGGACTTACGTCTTCCGCTGGGGTGAAATATTCCCGGTATGGATGGCGATGGCATTTTATCTCGTCATCTTTATCTTCCATGACCTTGTCCTCGCCCCAATGCTGATCTATCGGGAGAAGCACGGACAGTACCTGTTATCCATGCTTATCCTCTTCTCAGCCTTCGTTTTTATCCAGTGTGTGGGAGACCAGGGTGATCACCCTCATGGTCTGGGACCAGATGGCCCTAATCCTCCGGTTCATGGACAGTTCATGCCGCCACCAAGGGATCATCAAAATCCCCTCCATACCCCTCTCGGTCCCGAGCCTATCGTCAACTCGTTGTTGCTTCTGGGACTGCTCGGACTGAATCTCGGCGTAAAACTCTATTTTAAGAATGAGCGGGACCGTGCGAGTATCCTGCAGTTGGAGAAGACACGTCTGGAACAACAGCTGGAGTATCTGAAATACCAGATCAATCCCCATTTCTTCATGAACACGCTGAATAATATCCAGGTTCTCGTGGATATGGACCCCGAGGCGGCGAAGGCGGCACTGCGGGAGCTCAGTGTGATGATGCGTTTCATCCTTTATGAGGGTGACAAGGCGCAGGTACCATTGCAGAAGGAGATCACGTTTCTGCGCAACTATGTCAGACTCATGCGGCTGCGCTATGACGAGCGGCTCACCGTGACGATGGACATCCCGGAGAATATGCCCGATATCCTTATTCCGCCATTGCTCTTTGTCACCTTCGTGGAGAACTCCTTCAAGCATGGCGTGAGCAGTCGCCATGGGAGTTTCATCACGATCTCCATGGATATTGAGGATGGCCGGTTGCTCTTTTATTGCATGAACAGTAAGCGGGAGCCGTCGAGAGGGGGGACGGAAGTACCCTCTGAGGGTGGCGTCGGTCTGAAGAATGTCCGTCGCCGGCTGGACCTGATCTATGGCTCCGATTACACGCTCACGATAGAAGATGGCAAGGAGGTCTATACCGTAAAGCTCAGCCTGCCCTGCGATGGGGGAATACAAAATAAAATTATGTGGGGAAATAATGGATAATGGATAATAGATAATGGATAATAGACAATGGTGAAAGCAAGGTCATAGACCTAATGCTTTCGTTATTCACTGAATAAAATGGCGGTTTCGCTGAAAGAATTGTTTGGGAAGACCGAAAAAGTTGTATTTTTGCAAGTGTAAAAAACTTAGTAGGTAATCAAACAGAAAGAATAGAGAGAAAAGTCCAACTTCAAATAGTAGTTTTTTTTATGACCAACCCGGCAGGCACTGAACTAGCGTAATTCAGTTTGTCTGCCGGTTCTTTTTATTTTTGGGAATGCCGTGCCGGCATCGGGCCGCCACAAGGGACGGCCCCTACGATGGCCACCACAAGGGACGGCCCCTACTAGTGGATAGCTTATTCCCACCCTTTCAGTTCGTTCTGTTCCACGTCAGGCATCTGTTCCTTGTGGAAGACGGGACTCTTGATGCCGGAGCGTTTCTGTTGAATTTATTTGGAGATATTTGCCGGTCTCGTTTCTTTTCTTTATTTTTGCAACAGAATAAGCAAGAAATTATGAAACATCCTGTAGATATCGAACATTGGGACCGACGGGATAACTGGCGGTTCATGCATGATTTTGCCAACAGCTGGTATAGTATCACCTCAGAGTTGGATGTCACGGAGGCTTTTGCCGAGGCCAAGCGGCGTCATGAGAGTTTTTTCATCCGCTATCTCTATGCCATCCTCCGGGCTGTCAATGAGATCCGGGAGTTCGGCTATCGGCCTGATGGCGATGGCGTCTGCTGGTATGACGAGGTGGGCGCCACGGTCCCCCTCGCCGTTCCCGGAAAGACGTTCTATACCGTATTGATTCCGTATATCCAAGACTATAAAGCCTTTTACGATAAGGTGATGGAGATCAAGAGCAATATCCCCGAGGACGGAGATCCTTACGGTGTCAACCGAGAGCTCATTGAGTCGGGACAGACGGGCGTAGTGAATATCTCCGTCACGCCACGGTTGTATTTCACGAGTATGACCTATACGTTTCATAAGCCCGGATTGGGCAGCGACTGGCCGCTGATGAATGTCGGCAAGGTCGTGCGTCGTGGTGACCGTCTCGTCATGCCCATTGCCGTCTATGTGGATCATTCCTTCGTCGATGGCGGGAACCTCTCCACACTGATGGAGAAGATCCAGAGCTATTTGTGATCTTTCACCGTAGGGGCACCCCTTGTGGGCGCCCTAACGCCACGATTCCTGGTTAGGACGGCCACAAGGGCCGCACCCTACGAGTGGAAATACCTGCCACCGTAGGGGCACCCCTTGTGGGCGCCCTAACGCCACGATTCCTGGTTAGGACGGCCACAAGGGCCGCACCCTACGGAGGGAGACGAGCCACAAGGGCCGCACCCTACGAAGGAAAAGAAAAAAATACGGGAAATAATTTGGATATTCCGAATATTTGCCGTACTTTTGCATTCGCATTTCAAAACATAGAGGCATAGCCCAGCTGGTTTAGAGCGCTGCAGTCACATTGCAGAGGTCATGGGTTCGAGTCCCATTGTCTCTACTCCCTCTTTAAAGAATAAAATCGCAAATCACTGCTTTTGGGTGGTTCGCGATTTTGTATGCTTTATATTCAGGTTAATTTTGACGTGATTTTGATGGACGAATCTCCACGGACATGCCGGGGCGGAGAGGAGAAGAAGTAGAGAGGGGACGGGCACGGACTTCGAACGTGACGGGATCGGTGGCACTGGTGGTCTAACGGTCGTTCATCTCACCTTTTATCCTCACGAAGAACACACGCATGGGAAAGTACCGGTTGAGTGACGGGGAATAGACCCGGATGAGTTGACCAATATGGATGTCGTGCAGTTGGTCTTTATGGATAAGGAAGGAGGCCCATTGGTCATTCCGCAGGGTCATGGACATCATCGGTGTACCTTTTGTCACGAGTTCTCCCTTGTGGGCAAAGATTTTCTCCACCTCACCCTCGACCGTAGCGCGCTGTACGGACTCCCGCAGCAGGGAGCGGACGACTTCGAAACCATGAGCGGCTGCCCTCGTGTTGGCTGCTGCTGCCGCCTTCTCTTCCTTGCGGGCTCCCGACTGGAGTATCTCCCATTGTTTCTGTGCGATATTCCGTTATGCCAGCGCCATCTCATAGGCCGAGCGGGCCTCGTCGAGTTTCTGTGTGCTGATGACACCCTCGTCGGCCAGTTTCTGATAGCGTCGGTAGGTTTTTGAGGCGATATCCAGTGTAGCCTGAGCCATTCGGACACCATTGCCGGCTTTCCTTACCTGTTCTTCCCGTGAGCCGTTGTTGGTCAGATTGCTCCTTCCTGCATGGCTTTGCGGGCTTCGTGGAAGTTATGATAGATATATTTGATATCCGTCTCCTCGAAGCCATTGAGCAGTCGCCATACGATACGCGTGACATGAGTCTGGTCCTCATCGACGATGGCTGCCGGCAGACGGGTGGGCAGTCCCTTGTACATCATCGTGGTAAAGAAGAAGATGCACAACAGAGGTGCGATGATCATGCTGAAGAGGAACAAGGGACGGCGGGAAAACTGTCGGATCTCTCTTCGGTTGATACTGATAAACCGGCAACGGAGGATATTGAGTTTGTTCATTTTCATTGTTGTAGCGTTTTTTCGTCCATACTCAGGAGGGGTGTTATTTCACCCATACGGCAGACTCACCGCCATGGGGAGATTTCAGAGGATGGTCGGCACGCATCCTTACCTCAAAGAGTTTCAGGTCGATGTCGTTGAGCGCTCGTGTGGCCTTCCATGCCGCGAAGTCACCGGCATTGTTGATACGTGTCACATAGGCGGAGACGGTATCCCCCGTCGCCGGTCGGTAGATGCGCACATGGTCGTGATAGTCGATACCCCGCAGCTTATCCTCGGTGACGAAGAACGAGAACCAGTAGTCGTTGGTCTCCACATTCATCACGGGGGCACCGGTACCGACGAACTCGCCGACCTCGACGAATATCTCCGTGATCCATCCGCTCTGAGGTGCTGTCAGCACGGTCTCGTTGAGCAGGCTCCTTACCTCTTTTACCTTTGCTCCGGCAGCCTCCGTGACAGCCTCCGAGGCGACCTTCTCTTCATTTCTGGAGCCGTTGCGTGACATATTATATTGTTCTTCCATAGCCTGTGCGGCAGCGACGGCAGCCTCATATTTGGACTTTGCCTCGTCCCGTTTCTGCTCGGAGACGACGCCTTGCTCATAGAGGTTGCTCATGCGCCGGTAGGTCTTCAGACTGATGTCACGGGCAGCGATGGCCTGTTGCCAGAGATAATAGGCGGAAGAGACTGCTTCCTTCCGGCTGCCGGCCTTGACGAGGTCCTCACCGGCTCCCGCCGCCTTCTCCCGTGACTGCGTCTCCTGTTCCATGGCATTCACCTCGGGTGCGGAGAGGATGGCGAGGGTGTCTCCGGCGTGGACATAGTCGCCCTCACTGACGAGGAGTTTGACGACACGACTGGGTACTTTCGTCGACACGCGGTAGTCTGTCGACTCCAGCTGTCCCTCGATCGTTGGCTTATGCTGCGGAATGCACAGTCCCACGATGATGGCGAGGATGATGACGCAGAGGATGGATACGGCGGTGAGTAGTATCCGGTTGTGGAAGATGATATGAAATATCCGTTTTGACTTCATGATTTTTTCGTTATTTCTTGTAAAGATTTTCGTTGTTTCTTGCAAAGTTCGAATATTCATATTAATATCGGGTGTTCATTCTTTCGGTAAGATTGTATGAAAATGGTCATAGCTAACGTTTCAAGGATTATTTAAGAAAAAACAGACAGTGAGTCTGATTATTTTTTCCGAAATTTGCAGAAAAATAACGTGTATGGAGAATAATCATCTGGTATTAAAGGAACTGAATATGGAGGATTTGAACACAACGAATGGTCTTGTGAAATACTATGACGGTGATGTTGCCATCGTAGACGACATTCATGACCTGAAGGATGTGGCTCCACTGTATGCGAAGATGAATTTTATCATTATCTGTACGAATGGCCGCATACAGTTTGAGATCAACGACACACAGTTGCACCTGAGGAAGGAGGAGATTCTGTTGAGTGCTCCATATGTCGTGTTGGATAATTATATGTTCAGTCCTGACTTCGAGTGTAAGATTCTGTGTCTGTCGGATGATATCATCCATGCCATGTTGGGTGATTTAGTGAATAAATGGAACATCCATATCTATTCCCGTCATACGAATGTGATCTCCCTGCCGAAGGAGGACTGTGAACAGTTCAACTATTACTACGGGCTCATCCGTTTCAAGATGCAGCATCAGGAGCGGCCGAACAACTCCCTGACGATGCAGGCGGTCATCCAGGCCATGCTTTTTGATGTCATCGGACTGTTAAGCAAGGAGCCGGAAGCGGAGAGTGAGGAGAATGGTAAGGATGCCCATGGGCGGATGCTCTTTGAGCATTTCCTGCAGCTGATCACGTCCAATGAGATCAAGCGCCGTCCGGTGGATTATTACTCCGAGCAGCTCCATGTCACGTCGAAATATCTCACGACCCTCTGTACCAAATATAGTGGGAAGTCGGCTTCGGCATGGATCCATCAGTATACGAAGGAGGACATCCGTCATTATCTCCTCCATACATCCCTGTCGATCAAGGAGATCGCCTACAAAATGGGCTTTCCGAGTCTCTCCTTCTTCGGCAGTTATGTACGGCATTATTTCGGGATGTCACCCTCAAAGCTCAGAGCGAAATAGGTAAAGAAAAAATGAGGACGGCCCCTAACCCTACCTAGCCGCGCCCTACGAGCGGAAATATCTGCCACCGTAGGGGCACCCCTTGTGGGCGCCCTAATTGTCACGATTCCCGGTTAGGACGGCCACAAGGGCCGCACCCTACGATGGTTCCGGACGGCCACAAGGGCCGCACCCTACGAGTGGGAGATTATGCCCTCATCGTCAGAGAGATGCGGTGACGGCGGTTGTCGACATCGAGGACACGGACGCGGACATGCTGGTGGAGATGCACCACCTGGGTGGGATCCTTCACGTAGTGGTCGGCGAGTTGACTGATATGTACCAGTCCGTCCTGATGGACACCGATATCGACGAAGGCGCCGAAGTTGGTGATGTTCGTGATGATGCCGGGGAGTTCCATGCCCGGTTTCAAGTCTTCGGGTGTCTTCACCGACGGGTCGAAGGCAAACTCCTCAATCTGTTCACGCGGGTCCCGTCCCGGCTTCTCCAGTTCCTGAAGGATATCGCGGAGTGTCGGCATACCGACGGTCTTCGTGACATATTTCTCCAGATGGATATTCTTCCGTTTCTCGGGGTTATGGATGAGATCATCGACTTTACAGCCACAATCTTTTGCCATTTGTTCCACGATCTTGTAACTCTCGGGATGTACGGCACTGTTGTCGAGGGGATTCTTAGCCCCGGGGATACGCAGGAAGCCGGCACACTGTTCGAAGGCTGCGGGTCCGAGGCGTGGCACCTTCTTCAGTTGCGCACGGGAAGTGAAGGGACCGTTCTCCCGTCGGTAGTCAACGATATTCTGTGCCAATGCTGGACCGAGGCCACTGACATAGGTCAGCAGGTGCTTACTGGCCGTATTGACATTCACGCCGACACGGTTGACACAAAGCTCTACGGTGGTGTCGAGGCTGTGCTTGAGGGCTGCCTGGTCGACATCATGCTGATACTGTCCCACCCCGATACTCTTCGGATCAATCTTCACGAGTTCGGCGAGGGGATCCATGAGACGGCGTGCGATGCTCACGGCACCACGGACGGTGACATCCTCGTTGGGGAACTCCTCACGGGCGGTCTCGGAGGCAGAATAGACGGAGGCGCCATCCTCGGAGACGACGAAGATCTGTACGGGATGGTTGAACTTCAGACCACGGATGAAATCGGACGACTCCCGTGAGTAAGTGCCGTTGCCGATGGCGATGGCCTCGAGGCGGTAGTCGTTGACGAGTCGCTGAAGCTGTGCTGCCGCTGTCTGTGGCTGCCGGGCGATCTGTGCCACCTCATGGTGCAGCAGGTTACCCTGTGCGTCGAGACAGACGATCTTACAACCCGTACGGATACCGGGGTCGACCCCGAGCACGCGCTTCTGTCCCAGTGGGGCGGCGAGGAGGAGCTGTCGGAGGTTCTCGGCGAAGACGGCGATGGCCTCCTCGTCGGCATGCTCCTTGCTCAGCGTGGAGAACTCCGTCTCCATGGACGGTTTGATGAGGCGCTTGAAACCATCGTCGACAGCCTCCGTGACGAGACGCTGACAGGGGCCGTTGCCTCTGACGAACTGGCGATGGAGACGCTCACTGCAGTCGTCATCATCGGCGAAGATGGTGACCCGCAGGATGCCCTCTTTCTCACCCCGTCGCATGGCGAGGAGGCGGTGGGAGGAACAGCGTTTCAGCGGTTCTGACCAGTCGAAGTAGTCACTGTATTTCTGTGCCTCGTCAGTATCTTTCTTCTTCGCGACGACCTTTGAAGTAATCATAGCCTCCCGGCGGTAGACGGCACGGACGGACTTACGGGCCTGCTCGTCCTCACTGACCATCTCGGCGATGATATCCTTGGCACCCTGGAGGGCCTGTGCGCTGTCGGCGACATCATCCTTGACGTAGCGTGCGGCAGCCGTCTCGGGGTCCCGCTCCCGTTGTAATAATAATAAGGTGGCGAGGGGTTCGAGTCCTTGTTCCCGTGCGATCTGCGCCCTTGTGCGCCGCTTCGGTTTATAGGGGAGGTACAGGTCTTCGAGGCTGTTGGCATCCCAACAGTCGTCGATGCGCTTCTTCATTTCCGGCGTGAGTTTTCCTTGTGCGGAGATAGTGTTCAGAACGGTCTCCTTGCGTTTCTGCAGTTCTTTGAGTTTGGAATAGAGGTCATCGATGTGCGCGATCTGAACTTCATCGAGACCTCCCGTGCGCTCTTTACGATAACGGGCTATGAAGGGGATGGTACAGCCTTCGTCCAACAGAGACACCGTTGCCTCGACAGGACCTTCTCCGAGGGACAGAGACTGGGAAATGATATGGGATAAATGATTCATAACAGATGATATTGAAGCGGTAGATCCACCGTAGGGGTACCCCTTGTGGGCGCCCTAACGCCACGGTTCCCGGTTAGGACGGCCACAATGGCGGAAATATCTGCCACCGTAGGGGCACCCCTTGTGGGCGCCCTAACACCACGATTCCCGGTTAGGACGGCCACAAGGGCGGAAATATCTGCCACCGTAGGGGCACCCCTTGTGGGCGCCCTAATTGTCACGATTCCCGGTTAGGACGGCCACAAGGGCCGCACCCTACGAGTGGATCGTTTGCCGTTAGGACGGCCACAAGAGCCGCACCCTACGGTGGATCCGGACGGCCACAAGGGCCGCACCCTACGGTGGATCCGGACGGCCACAAGGGCCGCACCCTACGGTGGATCCGGACGGCCACAAGGGCCGCACCCTACGAGTGGCAGAGGGAGTTGTAGAAATCGCGGAGGGTGGGGAAGAGTCTGTTGGGATGTTCGGCGAGGAGGGTCGCGTCGGGGAGGGGTCCGCTGTTGATGGCGACGGTATAGATGCCGGCGGCAACACCGGAGCGGATACCCAAGGGGGCATTCTCTACGACGACAGCCTCGGAGGGTTGGAGATTGCCGGCTTTCCGGAGACCGGCGAGGTATGGATCGGGATATGGTTTTCCACGGTTTACGTCATAGGCCGTCGTGATATGATCCTCGTCGAGGAAGGCTCCGAAGTCATGGAGGAGTCTGCGGATGAGGGGCCGCTGTCCACTGCCTGTGACGACATTGACGGAGATATGATGATCTTTGAGCCACTGCATGAGGTCGAGGACCCCGTCGAAGATCGGGGCGTCGCCCATCTCATGGAAGATGCGCGTCTTCTCGTCGTACATCTCCTGGGCCTGTTGTTCGGTGAGTTCTTCGTGGAGCTGCTTACGGGCGAATAGTCGGATGGTGTCGATGCCGCGTGCTCCTTCCGTGGCATAGGCGTCGGCAGCCGTCATATGGATGCCGAATTTCTTCATCGACTGTTGCCAGGCAATGGCATGATGCGGCATGCTGTCGTACAGCACGCCGTCCATGTCAAAGAGAAAAGCATGTATAGCCTCACCCCCCTGCCCCTCTCCGAAAGGAGAGGGGAGTAGAATGTCTTGTTGTTTACTATTCTTATTCTTTTCCATTGTTGAAAGTATTTATATTTTCATTAAAATCCCCTCCCTTTTCGGGGAGGGGTAGGGGATAAGGCTTTTGAAAGCCCCTCCCTTTTGGGGAGGGGTTGGGGTGAGGCTTTATTTTGCGAGTCTCTCACGAATAGCCTTGCTCTCAGCCTCGTAACCGGGCTTGTTGAGGAGGGCGAACATATTCTTCTTGTAAGCCTCCACACCGGGCTGGTTGAAGGGGTTCACGCCGAGGAGGAGACCACTGATACCGCAGGCCTTCTCGAAGAAGTAGATGAGCTGGCCGATGTAGTAAGCCTCGAGACGGGGAACGGAGATGCGGATGTTGGGCACGCCACCGTCGACATGAGCCAGACGGGTACCGAGCTCAGCCATCTTGTTGACCTCGTCGACACGCTTACCCTCGAGGAAGTTCAGACCGTCGAGGTTCTCGTCGTCATGGGGGAAGAGGACCTTCTTCTCGGGCTGCTCAACGCTGATGACCGTCTCGAAGATGGAGCGCTCACCCTGCTGGATCCACTGACCCATGGAGTGGAGGTCTGTGGTGAAGTCGCAGGCAGCGGGGAAGATACCCTTGTTGTCCTTACCCTCACTCTCACCGAAGAGCTGCTTCCACCACTCAGCGAAGAAGTGGAGCTTCGGCTGGAAGTTGGCGATGATCTCAATCTTCTTGCCGGCCTGGGCATAGAGACCATTACGGACGGCAGCATACTGAGCGGAGGGGTTCTCGGCGAAGGGAACATCGATAGCGGTAGCCTTCTCCATATCCTGAGCGCCCTTGACGAGCTCCTTGATGTCGTAACCGGCGACAGCGATCGGCAGCAGACCTACCGGCGTGAGGACGGAGAAACGACCACCGACATTGTCGGGGATGACGAAGGTCTTGTAACCCTCTTTCGTAGCGGCGGCACGGGCAGCACCCTTGTGGGCGTCGGTGACGGCGACGATGACATCCTTAGCCTCTTCCTTGCCACGCTGAGCCTCGCACTGACGCTTCAGCAGACGGAAGGTGAGGGCCGTCTCCGTTGTCGTACCCGACTTGGAGATATTGATGACACCGAACTTCTTATCCTTCAGGTAGTCGGTGAGCTCAGCGAGGTAGTCCTCACCGATGTTGTTACCGGCGAAGAGGATCGTGGGGTTCTTCTTGTCGTTGACGAGCCATGCGAAGGAGTTGTTCAGGGCTTCGATGACGGCACGGGCGCCGAGATAGGAGCCACCGATACCAGCGACGACGACAGCCTCACACTTGGCGCGCAGCGTGTCGGCGACAGCCTGGATCTGAGCCAGGAAGTCATCAGTGATGGAAGACGGCAGATGGAGCCATCCGAGGAAGTCGTTACCAGCGCAGGTGCCGTCCTCGAGGGCTTTCTGTGCGTCTTTTACCTGGGCCTCATAGCCCTCAACAGTGCCCGGTTTGAGGAACTGGGCAGCCTTGGTGATGTCTAAAGTGATATTTTTCATAACTTTATTAATGAAACATTCAGAAATCAATTTAACAGTGTAGTAAGTTTCTCAATATCCTCCCTGGCGTTACCTCCTTCATATAATATATGGTGGACGGTACGCAGGATAGGCATGTCGACATGGTATTTCGCGTTGAGCTCCGTCATACATTTCGTGCCGTAGTAGCCTTCAGCCACCATCTTCATCTCCACCTGAGCGCTCTTGATGGAGTAGCCCTTGCCGATCATCATGCCGAAGGTACGGTTACGGGAGAAGTTGGAATATCCCGTGACGAGGAGGTCACCGAGGTATACGCTGTCGCAGATATTGCGGTGTACGGGTTTGACGGCGGAGAGGAACCGGTCCATCTCACGGATGGCATTTGTCAGCAGTACGGCCTGGAAGTTGTCGCCATAGCCGAGGCCACTGGTCATACCGGCACAGATGGCATAGACATTCTTCAGTACGGCGGCATACTCGATACCGACGACGTCGGGAGAGGTCTCCGTATGGATATAATGGCATTGGAGCACCTGTTCGGCGAACTCCCCGGCCACTTTCTCCTCACTGCAGGCGACGGTGAGATAGGTGAGCCGTTCCAGTGCCACCTCCTCGGCATGCGAGGGGCCGCCGATGCAGAGTAGCTGGCGGTAGGGCAAGTGATAGCGGTTGTGGAAATATTCCGAACAGACGACATCCTCCTCGGGCACGATGCCCTTGATGGCCGTGACGATGATCTTCTGGCTGAGGTCCGTCGTGAGTTTCTTCAGATGATCCTTGAGATAAGGAGAAGGAGTGACGAAGATCAGCGTGTCGTACCGGCGTACGATGGCGTTGATATCCGAGGAGAAGTCGATCTCGTCGGTGTCGAAATGCAGTCCCGTGAGATAGGCGGGGTTATGACCGAGACGGAGGAAGTCGGCGATACGGTCGTCACGCCGCATATACCATCCGATGTGATGGGTATGATCCACCACGATCTTGGCGATGGCCGTGGCCCATGAGCCGCCCCCGATGATGGCGACACGGCCGAAATCGGGGACATAGCCTCTCTTGGCGAGGCCGAGGGCTTGTTTGATCTTATGAATCAGGCGCATGGACAATCCTTAGGGTTTATTCGGCGACGGTCTTCCCGGCGGCATCAATCCATTTCTGGATATCGTCGACAGAGGGCTTCTCGTAACCGAGTTTATACTTCTTGTTGATCTCACCGATCTTCTGCTGCAGGCCCTGGGCCTTCTCACCCTTGATATCACTGATGAGGTTGAAGCCCGCCTTGCGGAGCACGTATACCCAGTCTTCGGGTACGCCGATGGCAGCCCACTCCTTGATGGAGCTCTGCGGGATCTTTGCCTCGGGTTTCATCTGCGGGAAGAGCATGATCTCCTGGATATTCTCCTTACCGATCATGAGCATGCACAGACGGTCGATACCGATACCGATACCACTCGTCGGCGGCATACCATACTGCAGGGCACGGAGGAAGTCATGGTCGATGATCATGGCCTCGTCATCACCCTTGTCGGCGAGGCGCATCTGCTCCTTGAAGCGCTCCTCCTGGTCGATGGGGTCGTTGAGCTCAGAGTAGGCGTTGGCCAGCTCCTTGCCGTTGACCATCAGCTCGAAGCGCTCGGTGAGTCCGGGCTTGCTGCGGTGCATCTTCGTCAGCGGGCTCATCTCCACGGGATAGTCGATGACGAAGGTCGGCTGGATGAATGTACCCTCACAGAACTCTCCGAAGAGCTCGTCGATGAGCTTTCCCTTACCCATGGTCTCGTCGACCTCCATGCCTTTGCTCAGGCAGAACTGGCGGATCTCATCCTCGCTCTTGCCGTTGCAGTCGAAGCCCGTCTTCTCCTTGATAGCGTCGAGGATAGGGATACGGCGGAACGGGGCCTTGAAGGAGATCATGTGATCACCGTTCTTCACCTCCGTAGAGCCGTTGACGGCAACACAGATTGTCTCCAGGAGTTTCTCCGTGAAGCTCATCATCCAGTTGTAATCCTTATACTGAACATAGAGTTCCATACAGGTGAACTCAGGATTGTGGTATTTGTCCATACCCTCGTTGCGGAAGTTCTTGCCGATCTCGTAGACACCCTCAAAGCCACCGACGATGAGTCGCTTGAGGTAGAGCTCTGTAGCGATACGCATGTACATATCGATGTTCAGGGCATTGAAATGGGTGATGAACGGACGGGCGCTGGCACCACCGGGGATAGACTGCAGAATCGGCGTCTCCACCTCCGTATATCCGGCCTTGTCGAAGAAGTCACGCATTGTACGCAGCACGGTGGCACGCTTGAGGAAGGTCTCCTTCACGCCGTCGTTGACGATGAGGTCGACATAGCGCTGACGGGCACGCAGCTCGGGGTCGTCGAACTTGTCATAGGCGACACCATCCTTGTATTTCACGATCGGTAGCGGCTTGAGGCTCTTGCTCAGCAGTTTCAGACTCTGGGCATGGACACTCACCTCACCGGTCTGGGTCTTGAAGACGAAGCCCTTGATACCGATGAAGTCACCGATGTCAAGGAGTTTCTTGAAGACTTTATTGTAGAGGTCCTTGTTCTCATCGGGACAGATATCATCACGTGTGACATAGACCTGAATACGGCCCTTGGAGTCCTGCAGCTCCACGAAGCTGGCCTTTCCCATGACACGTCGTGTCATCATACGGCCGGCGATGACGACTTCCCGTTTCTCTCCCTCTTTGTATTCAGCCTTGATATCGGTGCTGAAGGCATTGGTGGGAAACTCGGCTGCGGGATAGGGATCGATGCCCATGTTGCGCAGCTCCTGAAGACTCTGACGGCGACCAATCTCTTGTTCGCTTAACTCTAAAATGTTCATAAATCTAATTTTCGAAAATTCTTTTATGCTGCAAAGTTACAAAATTATTCCGAACTCCGAACATAAAATACGGATTTTTAATTTTCTCCCGCCGATCCTTTCGTAGGGTGCGGCCCTTGTGGCCGTCCTAACCGGGAATTGTGGGAATTAGGGCGCCCACAAGGGGTGCCCCTACGGTGGCAGATGATTCCACCGTAGGGTGCGGCCCTTGTGGCCGTCCTAACTCTACATAGTGGAACGGAACATAATGAATGATGTCCCTACGCAATGTGGGTGTGTGGCCGCAACATGGCGGCCACCTACCAATCCCATTTGGAGGAACATAATAAACTATG
>JAQXXT010000107.1 GCA_029226205.1 Prevotellaceae bacterium | reverse complement strand
GTAATTCAACTCAAAAAAAGGCGGCCAGAACACTGGTCGCCTTTTCTGTCTCCGTAGGGTGCGGCCCTTGTGGCCGTCCCCGATATTAGGTCGGCCACAAGGGCCGCACCCAACGGAGGAAGGGGTTATACCGTTATCTATAGTGTCATAAGATCGAAGGGAAGTCCACGGATGGTAGCGATGGGGGCACGGTTGAACTCCGCCGTGGGATTGATGAGGTAGACTTTCTGAACAAATTTCCGCAACTCTTCCACGAGCAGGTCTTTGCCTTGGATATCGCCGAAGACCGCCAGCTCGTCCTTCAGCACATGGAGGTTTAACTGCCGCCATACATAGAGGAGGAAGTATTGGGCATCCTTCACATGCTTCACCGCAAAGCTGTTGGCGTAGCGGAACCGGTTCTTGTCGAAAGAGAACACGTCGAGTTTACCGTTATGGAAATAGCCATAGAGCTTCTTGCCCATGCCGATGCGACTGCGACGACTCATATAGATCCATACGCTCATCATCAATGGCTCTATCTTGACATCCTTGAAATGGTCCGTGATGACGAGCTTCAGGTCTTTGTTGATACAGAAAGCGGCGACGCAGTTGAAGTCGGGTAGGGCGACATGCAGAATCTCGTCGTTGTCATGACCATGAAAGGTGTAACGATAGAGGATGGGAATCTCGTCCTCGTCGAGTTCCTCGAGCGGAATGAGGAGGACGGGCGTGTCGATGAGTACACGGACACGCGGAAATCCTTCAAGGAGGAGACTGCTCTCTTTGAAAGCCTCACGGAGGTTCGCCGCCATGGACATGCCGCTCTTCACGGTATAGGGCTCAAAGCGTACGCCACCCACGGCGGTCTTGTCGAGGATGGAGAAAGAGAGACTATAGTCGCTGATGCGGATGGTCAGTCGTGACCGTGTGAGGATAGTATTTTCCGGTTCCATATCGTGTTCCTTCAAGCTGTTGTTGACTGTTTTATTTCTGCAAAGATACGATGAAGAACTGAGAAAACCAAGAAAAAAAGAGCTTACTTCAAGATTTTCCCGTCTTTTTCTTCCGCTATTGCGAAAAGTTTCGTATTTTTGAACTATGATTACAGATGAGATCATTTATCAAATCGGACAGCATTTCCCCTTTGCGCCTACTCAGGAACAGCAACAGGCGATAGCGACCTTCGCCGCCTTCCTCACAGACCGTACGCCCCATACGGCGATGATCCTGCGGGGATCGGCGGGAACGGGAAAGACGGCCCTCGCAGGGGCTTTCGTCCGTACCCTACAAAGTTTGAAGCAGCGTGTGGTACTGCTGGCACCTACGGGCCGTGCGGCAAAGGTGTTCTCCCTCAACAGTGGCTGTCCCGCCTATACCATCCATCGGAAGATCTATCGTGAGAAGGCTTTCGTGGGTGTCGGCGGTACGTTTAATCTGAATGTCAACCTCACGCGTGACACCTTATATATAATAGATGAGGCCTCGATGATCGGGACTTCTCATTTCTCGGAAGAGGGCGGCTCGGAGTCCTTCGGCAGCGGGGACCTCCTTTCCGACGTGATCTCTTTCGTCTACAGCGGTGAGAACGACCGTATCCTCTTCATCGGCGATGGCGCCCAGCTGCCGCCGATAGGCGAGGAGGCTTCACCGGCCTTGCAGGAGGATGTCCTTTCGAGTTATGGTCTGAAAGTCTATGGCGCCAACCTCACGGAAGTGCTGCGCCAGAGTAGTCGCAGCGGTATCCTTCATCATGCCTCGATGATTCGTGACATGCTCGCTAACGAAGAGGAGGCCACCGTGCCACAGATCGATTTTGATCATTTCACGGATATCCGTAACTGTCCCGGTGCGGAACTCATCGATACCCTCTCTGCCAGTTACCATGATGTGGGACTCGATGACACAATCGTGATTACGCGGAGCAACAAACGGGCGAATATCTACAACCAGGGCATCCGCAATCAGGTCCTTGATAGGGAGGAACTGCTCACGCCGGGAGATATGGTCATGGTTGTGAAGAACAACTACCATTATCAGATTGTCCAGGAGGATGCCGACGGTAAGAAGAATATCCTCTCGCCGTTCATTGCTAATGGCGACCGGGCTCGTGTGCTGCGTGTGCGGGAAGAGACGGAACTCTATGGTTTCCATTTCGCCACCGTGACATTGCGCTTCCCTGATTATGATCAGACGGAGGTTGTAGCCACCGTTCTTCTCGATACCCTTGTCAGTGAGGCTCCGTCGCTGTCACGGGAACAGCAAGAGAAGTTGTTCAAAGGCGTGTATGATGACTATTTCGATATTCCCCGGAAGGCGGACCGGATGAAAAAGGTTCGGGAAGATAAGTATTTCAATGCCCTGCAACTGAAGTTCGCCTATGCCGTGACGTGTCATAAAGCCCAGGGTGGACAGTGGAGTCATGTGTATGTTGACCAAGGATATATGACCGACGAGATGGTTACGCCCGATTATCTCCATTGGCTCTATACCGCCTTTACGCGTGCCACGGAGAAGTTGTATCTCGTGAATTGGATGAAAGAGACGGAATGATCCACCGTAGAGGCGGCCCTTGTGGCCGTCCTAACACCACGATTCTCCTTTAGGACGGCCACAAGGGCCGCACCCTACGGTGGAAGACGAGCCACAAGGGCCGCACCCTACGGTGGAAGACGAGCCACAAGGGTCGTACCAATGTGATAGAAAAAAGGCCGGAGATCCTCACGGACGTCCGGCCTTTGCGATTTAGTGAATATATATATAAATTACAATCTAGTTTTTCCGATTATAAATTGGTCAGTTCAATAACCTTGTCCACAGCGGCAGCGATGCCGTCGATGTTACGGCCACCGGCCTGTGCGTAGTGAGGCTGGCCGCCACCACCACCCTGGATGAGCTTGGCAGCCTCGCGGATGATCTTTCCGGCGTTGAGGCCGTGGTCCTTGACCATATCATCGGAGAACATCACGCTCAGCAACGGTTTGTTGCCGTCGGTAGAGCCGATGACACAGACGAGGTTCTCGGGGATGGCTTCACGAACCTTGAAGACGAGGTCCTTGGCACTGGCGGAGTCGAGGGGCAGCACAGCCTTCACGACTTTCACGCCATTATGATCCTCAGCCTTGTTGACGAGCTCCTTCTTCGTACGCTCGACAGCCTGCTGGCGGAAGGCATCAACCTCCTTCTTCAGTTCGTCGTGCTCATCGATATATTTCTTGATGACACCCTTGAGGTCCTTGGCGTTGTTGAACAGACCCTTCAGTTCGCGCATCGTGTCCTCAACATGATACATGGCTTCCTCACAGACCTTACCGGTCATGGCCTCGATACGGCGTACACCGGCAGCGACACTGCTCTCGGAGATGATCTTGAACATTCCGATGCGGCCCGTGCTCTTGGCATGGATACCACCACAGAACTCACAGCTCGGTCCGAAGCGGACGACACGAACCTTGTCACCGTATTTCTCACCGAAGAGAGCGACGGCACCAAACTCCTTGGCTTCCTCAATAGGCATGTCACGATGCTCGTCAAGAGGATAGTCGGCACGAATCATCTCATTGACCATGCGCTCCACCTTGCGGATCTCCTCATCAGTCATCTTCTGGAAATGAGAGAAGTCGAAACGCAGCGTGTCGGCGCTGACATAGGAACCTTTCTGCTCCACATGAGGACCAAGGACCTGCTTGAGGGCGTAGTCGAGGAGGTGCGTCGTGGTGTGGTTGGCAGCACTGGCGTCACGCTTCTCCACATCCACGCAAGCCATGAAGTCAGCTTCGGGATCCTTCGGCAGTTTCTTCAGGATATGGATGCTCTGGTTGTTCTCACGCTTTGTGTCGATGACCTCAACAGTCTCATTGTCGCTTACGAGGGTACCGGTATCACCGACCTGTCCACCCATCTCACCGTAGAACGGCGTGTAATCGAGTACGACTTCATAGAAAGAGCCTTTCTTCTGCTTGACCTCACGGTAGCGGAGGATATGGCACTCGTATTCGGTATAGTCATAACCCACAAACTGCTGGTCACCCTCCTTGAGGACTACCCAGTCGCCGTTCTCTACGGCAGCGGCATTGCGGGCACGTGCTTTCTGCTTGGCCATCTCAGCGTTGAAGCCTTTCTCATCCACGGTATAGCCGTTCTCACGAAGGATCAGCTCCGTGAGGTCGAGCGGGAAGCCGTAGGTATCGAAGAGGCGGAAGGCACTCTCGCCGTCGAGCTCTGTCTTCTCATGGGCTTTCAGCTCATCCATGTCACCATTGAGGAGGTTGATACCTTTCTCCAGTGTACGAAGGAAGGAATCCTCCTCTTCTTTCATCACACGCGTGATGAGTTCCTGCTGGGCACGGAGCTCAGGATAGGCACCACCCATCTCCTGGGCCAGCACGGGCACGAGCTTATACATGAATGCCTCTTTCTGTCCGAGGAACGTATAGGCGTAACGGACGGCACGACGGAGGATACGACGGATGACATATCCGGCTTTGGCATTGCTCGGCAGCTGACCGTCGGCGATAGAGAAGGCGACGGCGCGCAAGTGGTCGGCGACGACACGGATGGCGATATCCGTCTTCTCTTCCTCGTTGACACCCTCACCATTGGGACCCTCGGGGAACGTATGATGATAGGTCTTGCCGGAGAGGAGCTCGATCTGCTTGATGATCGGCGTGAAGATATCGGTATCGTAGTTACTGTTCTTACCCTGCATGAGGCGGACGAGACGCTCGAAGCCCATACCGGTATCGATGACGTGCATCTTCAGCGGTTCGAGAGAGCCGTCAGCCTTGCGGTTGAACTGCATGAACACGATGTTCCAGATCTCGATGACCTGCGGATGGTCCTTGTTGACGAGCTGCTCACCGGGCACCTTTGCCTTCTCTTCAGCAGAACGGAAGTCGATGTGGATCTCAGAGCAGGGACCACAGGGACCGGTGTCACCCATCTCCCAGAAGTTGTCATGTTTATTTCCGTTGACGATATGGTTCTTCGGGAAATGTTTCTCCCAGTAAGAGGCGGCCTCGTCGTCACGAGGGATATTCTCGTCGGCATCACCTTCGAAGACGGTGACATAGAGGTCGGCGGGGTTCAGCTTGAGGACATCGACGAGATACTCATAGGCATAGTCGATGGCGCCCTCTTTGAAATAGTCACCGAAAGACCAGTTGCCGAGCATCTCAAACATCGTGTGGTGGCTCAGTGCGGAGTCACGGCCTACCTCTTCAAGATCGTTATGCTTACCGCTGACACGCAGACATTTCTGGGAGTCGGTACGGCGCCGCGGATTCGGGTCTTTGGTGCCGAGGATAATATCTTTCCACTGGTTCATACCAGCATTGGTGAACATCAGCGTAGGGTCGTCCTTGATGACCAAGGGAGCGGACGGTACAATGACGTGTCCCTTCGACTCGAAGAATTTCAGAAAGGAGTCGCGGATTTCATTTGCTGTCATCATTTTGTATTGTATTTTAAATTTTCTTGTTCAATCCAAATCACGTGCAAAGTTACAAAAATATATGCAATCACTGATCTCGGATGTCAGATTTTTTTGTATCTTTGCACATAAATCAATATAAAAAGATAAAAACAATGGCATTGAATCCCGATAAGAACGTGAAGCTCTACTATACCATCAAGGAGGTAGCCCAGGAGATCGGCGTCAACGAGAGTACGCTGCGCTACTGGGAGAAGGAGTTCCCGCTGTTGCGTCCGAAGGTCCTCGGCAACAAAGTGAGGCAGTACAGTCAGGCCGATGTCGACCTGTTGCGGCAGATCTATAACCTCGTGAAGGTCCGTGGCTTCAAGCTGGCGGCGGCGCGGAAATATCTCTCCACCAACCGTGAGGGTGTCGACCGCAGCGCTGAGGTCCTCGAGCGTCTTATCCGTGTGCGTGATGAGTTGAAAGCACTGAAGAAAGGGCTCGAGGGACTCGTGTGAAAGTAAAGAAGTAAAAAGGTAAAGCTACCGCAGAGGGGCCATGCTCCCTACGTTTACTTTTTTACTTTTTTACTTTTATAGGTTGATAACGACTCCCGCGTAGGCGATGGTGCCATCGGTCATGGGAGCGTTGAGATAATGGTAGTCGGGCTTGTAGTTGAAGAGATTGTCGACGCTGAGCTGGACTTTCACATGCTCGCCGATACGGTTCTGCATCATGATCTTGAAGATGCTGTAAGCCGGATAATGGACGCGTGTCACGCCTTTCGTGACATCATAATAATCTATGAACTCATTATTGTCGATTCCTGACAGCCAGCGGCCGTCGAGGGAGATATTCAAACCATAGTGTTTCGAGAAGGTGTGGTCCCAGTCGATATGTCCCGTGATACTGTGCTTGCGTGAGGGGAGATAGGGAGAGGCCAGATCATCATCGTTCTTATCCTTCATGACATCCTCGTGGACAAAGGCATAGCTCAGGCGGGCAGAGACACCGCAGTCCCAGTGGCTGCGGGCGGAGGCCTCGAAGCCGGTGACATTGAATCTCCTCAGGTTGACATACGGCAGATAGGGCATATTCGGATTATCGACGGTATAATATGGATTGCCCGACGTGATCTTATTGCGTACGAGGTTGCAGTAGCCGTTGACGACGAAGTCATAATGGCCGGGCGTATATTCCAGACTGAAGTTGAAGTTATGGCTCGTCTCGGGCACAAGGTCGGGATTACCTTTGATAATCCATATTCCCACCATGTCGAAATCATAATATTTCTCTTTCAGCGTCGGCGCACGGAAGCCCATGCCATAGCCGAAGCGGACATTGAAATGTTCGAGGGGCGTATGGCGGATACTGATTTTCGGTGTGAGGCGTTGCTGGTGATGATCGGAGAAATAGTCGTAGCGCAGTGCCGTGACGATCTCCCAACGGCGACTGATATTCCAGTCATACTGTCCGAAGATATCGAAACAGTCCTGGCTGTAGGTACCGTTGAGTTTTGTATTCAACAGATAGTCATGGAGATAGTCACTGCCGAACGTGAGGTCACTCTTTCCGAAGGAATGGGTGTAGAGCAGGCGGATACTGTTCTGTACATCGGAATAGCTCCGAATATCCCTTTTCTGTTGACGGAGGAAAGAACTCTTGTCATACTCATCGAAGTTATAGGACGCATCGAGGACATCACTACTGGTGATGGCCCAACGGCCACGGAGACCGCCGTTGAGGTCACGATAACGCTCCGGGGTGGCATAGTCACGGTCTACCTGACGGAAGAAATAGCCGCCATGGGCCGTGAGTTTCAAGTTTGACAAAGGACGGTACTGTACCTCGTCATTCACGTTCCAGGTCTTTTCGCCATAAATGGTAGAGACGACACGGGCGATGGGATCAGGACCGTTCTCCACGTCATAGTTCTCCAGAATGGTACGTCCCACGGTGAGCCGGTTGCCCCAGCTGTCGCCGCCATTCTCGAGGGAGAGATTATAACGCTGGTCGCCATGCTTACTGCCGACACGGGCATCGACCTGTGCGCCGAACTTCTTCATGCGGTCCTTCGTGATGATATTGATGACGCCGCCGTTGGCATTACTGCCGTAGAGGGCTGAGGCGGCACCCTTGACAATCTCGATATGATCCACATTCTCCATCGACAGTCTTGAGAAGTCGACATCATCCATCGTCTCACCGGCCAGCCGCTCGCCGTCGACGAGGATGAGGACGCTCTGTCCGCCGAAGCCGCTGAAGTTGAGATGTACCATCTGGTTCTGGGCATAGGAGAACTCGACACCGGGGAGGACGGTCTGCAACAGGTCCTTGATATTCGTGGCATCGGCTTTCTTGATGTCGGCGGAAGAGATAAGCTGCGTGAGCACGGGCGTGGAGAGGAGCGTCTTCGGCGTCCTCGTTCCCGTCACCACCACCTGTTGCAGCTCTTTCTCAGCGAAGAGAGAGTCGGGGGAGATGGCCGCTGAGGCCGGGAGGGCCATTAGTGGCGCCGAGAGGACGAGAAGAAGTTTTTGGTAGTGAATCATTCTTTGTGGACTATTTTTACGAAGTGCTTATGGAAAGATTACTGCATACATTTATACCGGATTGTCATCCAGCATTTCGTACCCTGACTGTTCATATAGTTGACGAGTTGCAGGGCGATGTATTTCCCTTCCTTCGTACGGAGAAGGAAGATATGGTTGTTGGAAGTTGCGGAGGGGGGAATAGGCGGGATGTGGAATGTCATCCAGCTTGAGAGCACCTGGTTGATGGCGATACCCTGTGAACCAATATATTCTGAGAGCATACGGCTGCGGTCATACCATACGTCGTTCTCTGACCATGTATCAGCCGTCCATGAGAGCTGGTTGCCGGCAGCGGACAGAGAGTCGAGAAGCTGTGTGGCGCGGTCAGGGATACGGCTGAAATCCGTGAGGTCTGTCTCATAGGCAGCACCACCGTTTGTCCGGACATTATCACGATGGATGGCGATGGTCCAGGAAGCGGGAGCAGACTGTGGGGCGGTGGGACGGAACGACGAGAATTTATTATTGCTGATGCCTTTGTCGAAAACGTCAAACCAATAAGTATAAATGCCGGGCTGATGGAGGCTATCGGCGGCATTGCGCTCCGTCGCCGTGGAGTCGGGGATGGCATAGCCCATGAACGTCGTCTGGGCTTTCTGCAGAGCTTCGGCATCACCGTTAGCGGCGATCGTAGCCAGAGAGTCGAAGTCAACATAATACCACTTTGTCCAGTCCGTAGCGTCCATATAGAGGGTGCCGGCAGTGGCGGCTACAGTGTTGCTGTCGTCACTGTTCTTATCATATAGTCCTCCCATAACACCTTCACAGGATGCTGTCAGCAGAAGGAGACAACATCCTGTGAGGATAGAGTTGATGGTTGTGCGGAGATTCATGCGAAACGATTAATGTGTCTTTCCGACAAACTTACCATTCAGTTTCATCGGCATAACACCGAACTGATGCTCGTTGTTCACGATGATGGAGTCATTGCGGAATGTTACTGTGATCTTACCGTCGGTCACCTCATATTTCTTTGAAGCGCCGAAATAGGTCACCTGTGCACTGTCCTTCTGGCTGGCATAGTCAAGATAGTAAGCACCCTTCGTACTGTTGTAAGGGATATTGCTTACGGTATAGCTACCCTGCACGATATTGCCGATAGACATCGTACTCATCTTGACGGCGGAGAAATCGAAGGTTTCCTGGGGAATGACGACATTGATCGTTCCATCGTTGTTCTTCTTTACGGTATAGATTACTTCCTCAGTACTAGGCTGGTTGAAGGTCATGCCCATCACGCTGAAGGAGAGGGTGTCCTTGCCGGAATAGTTGCCACTGAGGTTGTCGATGACCGTGTTATCATCGTCGTCGTCACTACAACTGACGAAAGTAGTAGTGGTCATCAGAGCTGCTGCGAACAGCAGGAATGCAAACAGTTTCTTCATTGATCTAAATTTCTATTGTGATTGATGTTATGATTTCTCATCATTTTATTTCGTTTGCAAAATTACGGCTTTTTCACGGATTACACAATAATCATTTATGATGATTTTTGTAGAATACTGACGTACAGAATGTTCGTTTTTTCCTTTTTTGTATTTGAAAATGGAAAAATAATTGTTGATTACAATATTATTTGTTATTTTTGCCGACAGTATCTTTTAAATTTAGTAACTAAGAAAGGAAAATGAGACAATCAAACGTGAAACCCGCTGAGGGTAAATTAGGTATTCTCGTTGTTGGCTGTGGTGCAGTAGCGACGACATTCATGACTGGTGTGTTGATGGTCCGCAAGGGACTCGCCAAGCCAATCGGTTCGATGACTCAGTACGACAAGATTCGTGTCGGAAAAGGCGCAGAGAAGAAATATCTCCATTATAAGGATATCGTGCCGTTGGCCAAACTCGACGACATCGTCTTCGGCTGTTGGGACTGCTATCCGCAGAATGCCTATCAGGCTGCCGTCTATGCTGAGGTGCTGAAGGCCAAGGATATCGAGCCTGTCCGTGATGAACTCGAGCAGATCGTGCCGATGAAGGCTGCCTTCGACCATAACTATGCCAAGCGCCTGACGGGTGACAATATCAAGGACTGCAAGACGCGCTGGGATATGGTGCAGGCCATCCGTAAGGATATCGAAGACTTTAAGGCCCGCACGGGCGTGAGCCGTATCGTCGTTATCTGGGCTGCCTCTACGGAGATCTATGTTCCTTATAATGAGCAGTATCACGGCACGCTGGCCAAGCTTGAGGCTGCCATGAAGGCTGACGACCGCGATCATATCGCACCGTCCATGTGCTATGCTTATGCTGCCCTGACAGAGGGCTGTCCGTTTATCATGGGTGCGCCGAATACCACCGTTGATATCCCGGCAATGTGGGAGCTCGCTGAGAAGACGAAGATGCCTATCGCCGGTAAGGATTTCAAGACCGGGCAGACGCTTGTGAAGTCCGGCTTCGCTCCGATTCTCAAAGTCCGTAACCTCGGTCTCGCCGGTTGGTTCTCAACGAATATCCTCGGCAACCGTGATGGTCTCGTCCTCGATGAGCCCGCTAACTTCCACACGAAGGAGGTTTCCAAGCTCTCTACGCTTGAGACGATCCTACGTAAGGAAGACCAGCCCGACCTCTACGGCAATATCTATCATAAGGTACGCATCAACTATTATCCGCCGCGTAACGACAACAAGGAAGGCTGGGATAATATCGATATCTTCGGTTGGATGGGCTATCCCATGCAGATCAAGATCAACTTCCTCTGCCGTGACTCCATCCTCGCCGCTCCGCTGCTCCTCGACCTCACGCTGCTCAGTGACCTCGCTGCCCGTGCCGGCCGTTATGGCATCCAGCGCTTCCTGAGCTTCTTCCTCAAGAGTCCAATGCACGACTATACGAAGGGTGAGGAGGCTGTCAACAACCTCTTCGACCAGTATGTCATGCTGAAGAATGCCATCCGTGAGATGGGTGGTTATGAGGCAGATGAAGAAATAGACTAAGGCTTCTCTCCCGACCCCTCCCAAAAAGGAGGGGTGGGACTGCGCCCTGTGTTGAAGTGTAGGGCTTGCCGTTGTGTGTTTGCGCTTTGCAAGCGCAAGTATACCTTAAGCGTCCCTACAAAAACCCATGAAAAACTTGCATATTTCAAGATTTCTTAAGACCTTTGCAGAAAAAAGAAGCAAAGGATGAAAATGATACTCATTGCTGACTGCGGGTCAACGAAGACGGACTGGTGTCTCTTGGATGACGGAAAAGTCTTCAAGAAGTTCCAGACTACCGGTTTTAACCCTGTATATCTCACCGAACAGGAGATCGGGGATCTGCTGCGGAAGGAACTGTTACCGGAAATAAAGAACACATCGGATGAACAGACCTGTCCCGTGACGGTTGTTGTCGATGCGGTATATTTCTATGGCGCCGGATGCACGAAGGAGAAATCACAGGTGGTGGTAGCGGCATTGCAGACCGTCTTGGATGTCAAGGATCGTTGTGAGGTGAACTCCGACATGCTTGGTGCCGCCCGTGGTGTCCTCGGTCATCAGCCCGGCATCGCCTGTATCCTCGGCACGGGAAGTAATTCGTGCAGCTATGATGGAGAGAAGATGTTGGAGAATGTTTCTCCACTCGGTATGATCCTCGGTGATGAGGGCAGCGGCGCCGTCCTCGGTCGTACGCTCATCGGTGATGTCTTCAAGCGGCAGTTGCCACCGTCGGTCATCGCGCAGTTTCATAAGGAATATCCTGTCTCGCTCCCGGAGATCATCGACAGAGTTTATCATCAGCCGATGCCGAACCGGTTCCTCGCTTCTTTCACGCCTTTCCTCTCCCGCCATCTTGATGAGGAGAGTATCTATGACCTTGTGGTAGACTGTTTCCGGGCTTTCCTTCGTCGTAATGTCCGTCTTTATGAAGGAAGTGACCGTCTCCCCGTGGGCTTCGTGGGCTCTATCGCCTGGCATTTCCGTCAGCCGTTGCAGCAAGCCCTGGAGGCTGAAGGCATGCGTCTTGGACGAATTATACAGGCACCGATGGACGGCCTTATTGACTATCATCTTCATGCTGATGATCGTTCGGAAAAGGAAGTGGATAAATCGGTTGACCCTTCGGATCAGATTTCTGCCGATGCTTCTCTTCCCATCACCGAACAATCTTCCTATTACGATCATCTCGAGGACCGGCCGGTCATCGAACTGTTGCGTGACATGAATATGGAGGATCAGAAGGTGGCACCGGCAGTAAGGAAAGTATTGCCCATGTTGGCGCAGTTCATCGAACAGATTGTGCCGCGCATGAAAAAAGGAGGAAGAATCTTCTATCTCGGTGCCGGGACGAGTGGCCGTCTGGGCGTGTTGGATGCCTCCGAACTGCCTCCGACATTCGGCGTCCCGCCGACATTTGTCATCGGACTCATCGCCGGTGGTGACATCGCCCTGCGGCAGGCGGTGGAGAATGCGGAAGATAATGAACGGCAAGGCTGGGAGGAACTGCTGGCCCATGGCGTGAACCAGGAGGATACCGTGATCGGTATTGCTGCCTCGGGCACGACACCTTATGTCGTCGGTGCTGTCCGTCAGGCCCATGACCATGGTATCCTCACGGGATGTATCACGAGTAATCCTCATACGCCCCTTGCCGCCGCTGCCGATTATCCGATAGAGATGATTGTCGGTCCGGAATTTATCACGGGGAGCTCACGGATGAAGTCGGGAACGGGACAGAAAATGATCTTGAACATGATCTCCACGGCTGTGATGATCCGTTTGGGACGGGTTAAAGGAAACCGGATGGTGAACATGCAACTCACGAATCAGAAACTCATTGACCGTGGCACGCGCATGCTCGCTGAGGCTTTACATATCGATTATGGTCAGGCCCGCCGACAGCTGTTGCTCTACGGATCGGTGGAAAAGGCGATGGAGGCGCATGCAGGGGCCGTCCCTTGTGGCGGCCCGTCGGCAGAACGCCGAATGAATCCATAAGGACTTTCGCATGAATCCATAAAGAATGCCGTACCGCCATCGGGCCGCCACAAGGGCGGCCCCTGAAGAGAGCCTATTGTATTTGTACCACTCTGTCCCGCTCAACGGAGAGTACGCCCTTGACTTGCTTTAATTTATGGATAGCTTTGTCCATATCTGTTCCTTCAGGCATGGCGACGGCGATACCGTTGAAGTTCTTATAGTTATAAATAAGATCGCCCTTGAAGGCCTTGACAGCCTCCAAGAGCGGTTGTTTACCTATCGTGGCATCATAGAAGACGATGAGCACACGGGAGGAGGAGTCTTTTGTGAGAGTCGTTGTAGAATCAGGAAACTCTAGTTTTTTTTGTATCTTTGCAGATTTCCTCCTGGATCTGATAATCAGAATATTTCTTATCAACAATGAGCATGCTCATCGGCTTGACGGTATAGCTCTGCGGAGCCTTACTCGTCAGACGATAGGAGAGCGTGAGTGTGTTGTTGCCATTCTGGCGGAGCGTCATGTCATGGATCTGCGTACCGAGGTTCGTAGACTTCAGTACCTTGGCGATGACCATCTGACGGGACCAGTCGATCTTTGTGGGCTGTCCGTTCTTGCCCATAACGGCGGCCTCACCGAAATAGCGGTCGAAATCGGCCTGGTTCGTGATCTTCAGCACGGCATCTTCATCGGGAGCTTGGTTGCTGTAGAAATAATGCTGTGCCTCCGTACTCTTGACGAGAGAGGAAGAGGTGGAACAGGAGGTGAATGTGAGGGCGCCGAAGCAGAGGGCAGCCAGAATCATTTTCGTTTTCAGTGTCTTTTTGTATGTTATTTTTGTCCTTATAATGCAATGATTGCCCAAACCTTGCCCGAGGAATTGATTTTTTTATTATTTTTGCAAAAATATTTCTTCTGTGGGGCAAGGATTCATCCTTTACCTTATTATATATATGAACTTCAGATATGACACAGGATATTGAGCAGCGCATTATCAACGGTTTCCGCAGGGGTGATTCCTCCGCGATGGACCAGCTGTATAACCAGTATTCTGGTTATCTGACGGCTGTCTGTGCCCGTTATATCACGGATGATGACGACCTGCAGGATGTGTTGCAGGAGGCGCTGATCAAGATCTTTACGAATATCGGGAGTTTCGAATACCGCGGCCGCGGCACGCTGAAAGGGTGGATGAGCCGTATCGTCGTCAACGAAGCCCTGTCATTGTTGCGCCGCCGGTCAGCCTCTCAGGAGGTGAGGCCGGAGAATGATCTCCCCGATCTCCCCGATGAGGAGCCGCAACTGGAGGGTATCACGACGGAAACGATTATCCAGTGTATCCAGAAACTGCCTCCGGGCTATCGGACGGTGTTCAACCTCTATGCCATCGAGGGCAGGAGCCATCAGGAGATCGCACAGATGCTCGGTATCAAAGCCGATACGTCGGCTTCACAATATCATAAGGCAAGAAATATGCTGGCCCGTATGCTGCGGGAAGTGAAACGACAACAAAACCAATAACGTTATGCAGGAAGATTGGAAACAACTTTTACGAGAACGGATGGAC
>JAQXXT010000106.1 GCA_029226205.1 Prevotellaceae bacterium | reverse complement strand
TACTATATTTAATTTAAAAAGTCTCATAAATAAAAAAACAAGAGGTTGAACCAAGAAAAAGTCCAACCTCTTGTAACATTTATCTTTAAAGTATCAAAATCCGAGATTACTTCTTAAAGAAATCCTTGACGGCCTCATTGGGAACCATCTGCTCATCGAAGATGTAAGCACCTGTATTAGGGCTCTTTACCATCTTAATAAACATTGAATATGCGCGACCATCCGAAGAACCTTCATGGAGGGTAGCGACCGCTTTCTTTGCCATATCTTAATGATTGATTAAAACGTTCTTTTACTTGATCTCCTTATGAAGAGTCATCTTCTTCAGGATCGGATTGTATTTCATCAACTCGAGGCGCTCCGGCGTATTCTTACGGTTCTTGGTCGTGACATAACGACTTGTACCGGGCAGACCAGAGTTCTTCATCTCTGTGCACTCGAGGATAACCTGTACTCTATTGCCTTTAGCTTTCTTAGCCATGATGATTAATCTCCTATAACTTTAATATCCTTCCAATCGCAGTAGCCCTTAGCGACAGCCTGCTTGAGAGCAGCATCGAGGCCTACCTTATTGATGAGACGAAGGCCAGCAGCGCTGATCTTCAGGCTGATCCAGCAGTTCTCTTCTACATAGTAGAATTTCTTGCTGAAGAGGTTGACATCAAAGCTTCTCTTCGTGTGGTGCTTTGAGTGAGACACATTGCAACCCAGCTGTGCCTTCTTTCCTGTAATCTGACAAATTTTCGACATTGCTATCTCAAAAATTTTAATTCGTTAAAAGATACTTATTCCAAACAGAGTGCAAAATTACAAACTTTCTCTGAGATAACCAACTCATACAGAAAGAGAAGGCCACATTTTAAGATTTTTTATTATTTCGTCTCCCAATCCTTTGATTTCTCACGGAGGAAGTCGAGGATCAGGTGCAAGCTCTTGTTTGTAGCGATGGCGAGGTTGATGTCGCGTCCGAAGTCCTCACTGAGCTTGAAGGTGCGGACATCATCCTTGCTGCCGTAGCCGAGCCAGATCGTACCCACGGGAATCTCTTTCGTGCCTCCCGTAGGACCGGCGGTACCGGTGGCGGAGATGGCGAAGTCGACATTCAGGGCGTTGATGGCGCCGAGCACCATCTCACGGGCCACCTCCTCACAGACGGCCGTCTGCTCCTCGAGGACCTGATGACTGACACCGAGGAGTTTCTCCTTGATCTCATAGGTATAAGAAACGATGCCGCCCTTGAAATAGTTGGAGGCACCGGGGACGGAGATCAGCGCCTCGGCGAGACGTCCGCCGGTGCAGCTCTCTGCCGTACCGATGGTCTTGCCGGACTCATAGAGGATCTCCTGTATCTGTTTGCTGAGAATTTTTGTTTCGAGTTCCATAGTCTTATTTGAATGTTACTTTAGAGAATGCGGGGATATCGATAGGCGCGAAGTCATGGTCGCGGTACTTGAAGGTACCGACGCAGGCGATCATCGCGGCATTATCCGTGGTGTAGCTGAACTTCGGGATGTAGATCGTCCAGCCATACTTGGCGGCATGCTCACGGAAGGCATTGCGCAGACCATTATTGGCGCTCACGCCACCGGCCACGGCGACATGCTTGATACCCGTCTGCTTCACGGCGAGGCGCAGTTTCTTCATCAGGATATCGACGATCGTATGTTCCAGACTGGCGGCGAGGTCCTGCTTGTGATGCTCCACGAAATCGGGATCTTCAGCGACCCACTTACGGAGGTTGTAGAGGAAGCTCGTCTTCAGACCGGAGAAGCTATAGTCGAGTCCGGGAATATGGGGCTCACTGAACTTATAAGCCAGCGGATTGCCCTGACGGGCGAGCTTGTCGATGATCGGGCCGCCGGGATAGCCGAGTCCCATGACCTTCGAGCATTTGTCGATGGCCTCACCGGCAGCATCGTCGATGGTCTGTCCGAGGACTTCCATATCATTATAGGCATTGACCTTTACGATCTGACTGTTTCCACCACTGACGAGGAGACAGATGAAGGGGAACGGCGGCATGTGGTTGTCGTCATCGCTCTCCTTAATATAATGTGCCATGACATGTCCCTGCAGATGGTTGACATCGATGAGAGGGATATTCAGCGAACGGGCGAAGCCCTTGGCGAAGCTCACGCCGACGAGGAGGGAGCCCATGAGTCCGGGCCCGCGCGTGAAGGCGACGGCACTCAGCTGTTCCTTCGTGATACCGGCACGCTTGATAGCCTGGTCGACAACGGGCACGACATTCTGCTGGTGGGCGCGGGAGGCCAGTTCGGGGACGACACCGCCATAGGCGCGGTGCACCTCCTGTGATGCCGTCACATTGCTCAGAATAACGCCATTGCGCAATACGGCAGCAGAGGTATCGTCACACGAGGACTCGATACCTAAGATATAAATATTTTCCATAACTTATTCTGATAATACTTCTACGCCAGTCTCCGTCATGAGGAACGTATGCTCCCACTGGGCACTCGGCTTCTCGTCACCACTGATGACCTCCCATCCGTAGGGATCGTCGGCATCAATGAACACCTTCCACGTTCCCATGTTGATCATCGGCTCAATGGTAAATACCATTCCCGGTACGAGGAGCATACCGGTTCCCTTATGACCGTAATGGAGGATATCGGGTTCCTCATGCATGGCCAGGCCGACGCCATGGCCACAGAGGTCACGGACTACACCATAATGATATTTCTCTGCATGCTTCTGAATGGCATGACCGATATCGCCGACGAAGCAATAAGGCTTGGCGGCCTCGGCACCGATCTCGAGACATTCTTTCGTAACTCTTACAAGCTGTTCCTTCTCCGGCGTCGTCTTGCCTCCAATGATGAACATACGGGAAGCGTCACCGAAGAAGCCATTGTAGTCGAGGGTCATATCGACATTCACGATATCACCTTCCTGCAGGACATCCTCTTTCTTGGGGATACCATGGCAGACCACTTCATTGATACTCGTACATACGCTCTTGGGGAAACCTTCATAGTTCAGGCAGGAGGGATGGCAGCCGTGGTCCTTACAGTACTGCATACAGATATCGTCGATCTCCTGGGTGTTCATGCCCGGATGAATAGCGGCAGCAACGGCATCCAGACAACCGGTATTGAGCTTTCCGGCGATACGGATACCCTCGATCTGCTCCGGCGTCTTCACCATCTCTCGTGTCGGCACCTCTTTGCCCTTGTTCTCCCAGTACATAATCTTCTTGTCCATCTCCGTGGGCTCCTGACCGAGAAGGCAGTGCCATCTTCTTTTCTTCTTGAAAATCATATCTAAAATTTTAAATATGCTGCAAAATTACAGTTTTTTCGGGGACGATCATCATATCATCCCCTATCTTAACAATTTTTTATATCATATTCCCCATGTGTCGGTATCACCCACCGTAGGGTGCGGCCCTTGTGGCCGTCCTAACGCCACGATAATCGATTTTCACCGGTTAGGACGGCCACAAGGGTCGCGCCCTACGGTGGATCATTCCCCGTTAGGACGGCCACAAGGGCTGCGCCCTACGGTGGATGAGATCACGAGAACAGATCGAGCTTATTGGCGCGGGCCGCCTCCAGACTCGACAGTTTCTCTTTCTTCTGTGCCTCTGAGGCGGCATAGTCCTCCCGCAACTTCTGCTGTGCGGCCTTCAGCTCGGCGATATATCCGGGACGGCGCTGGGGATCCATGAGACTGGCGGCGATGAGCGGCGGCTGGGAGGCGTCCTTCGTCCAGATGACAGGGCCGTCGTATACCGGCGCGATCTTCAACGCCACATGGAGGGCACTCGTCGTGGCACCACCGATGAGGATAGGGATCGTCAGTCCCGCGGCCTTCATCGCCTCCGCCGTATGGACCATCTCGTCGAGCGACGGCGTGATGAGACCACTGAGGCCGACAAAGTCGACCTTCTCCTCCTTCGCCTTCTTCACAATCTGTTCCGGCGGCACCATGACGCCGAGGTCGATCACTTCATAGTTGTTACAAGCGAAGATCACGCCGACGATATTCTTTCCGATATCATGGACATCCCCCTTCACCGTGGCCAGCAGCACCTTTCCCGCCGTGGCGGCACCTTCCGTCTTCTCCGCCTCGATATACGGCTGGAGGATGGCGACGGCCTGCTTCATCGTGCGGGCGGTCTTGACGACCTGCGGGAGGAACATCTTTCCTGATCCGAAGAGGTCACCGACGATATTCATGCCACGCATCAGCGGTCCCTCGATGATATTCACGGCATGGGGATACTGTTTCAGTGCCTCATGGAGGTCCTCATCAAGGTAGTTGCCGATACCCTTGCGCAGGGCATAGGCCAGACGGTCTTCGAGACTGTCCTTGCGCCAGGCCTCCTCTTCGGCGGCACCGCCGGCAACCACTGCCCCACCCGCTTTGGCAGCTTTGGCGGCGGCAGCTTCCTGACGTTTCTTCTCCGCCAGGGCAATGAGGTCTTCGGCAGCTCCCTTACGTCGGTTGAGGACGACATCCTCAATGATCTTCAACTCATCCTCGGGAATATCGGCATAGGTGATCTTCGTGGCGGGATTGACGATACCGAAGTCCATACCCTGTTGGGTGGCATAATAGAGGAATACGGCGTGCATGGCCTCACGGATGGCATTGATACCACGGAAAGAGAAGCTCAGGTTGCTCACGCCGCCACTGACATGGGCACCGGGGAGATGCTGCTTAATCCATCCCGTAGCCTGGATGAAGTCGACGGCATAGTTGTCGTGTTCCTCCAGTCCCGTGGCAATGGAGAGGATATTCGGGTCGAAGATAATATCCAGTGGATTCATGCCGACCTTGTCGACGAGGATCCGATAGGAGCGCTCGGCGATCTCAATCTTCCGCTCATACGACGTGGCCTGTCCGACCTCATCGAAACACATCACGACGACGGCGGCACCGAATCGCTTGACATCACGGGCATGGGCGATGAACTTCTCCTCCCCTTCCTTCAGGGAGATGGAGTTGACGATGCACTTGCCCTGCATGGTCTTCAGTCCCGCGACGATGACATCCCATTTCGACGAGTCGATCATCACGGGGACCTTCGCGATCTCCGGTTCCGAGGCGATCATATTGAGGAAATGGACCATCTCCTCCTTGGCGTCGAGAAGACCGTCATCCATATTGACATCGATGACGAGGGCACCATCGGCCACCTGCTTGCGGGCTATCGTCAGCGCCTCCTCATAATTCTTTTCTTTGATAAGCCGAAGGAACTTCCTGCTGCCGGCGACATTACAGCGCTCACCGACATTGACGAAACGCACCTCTGGGGTGACATCCAGCAGTTCAAGTCCCGAGAGCCACATCGTCGTCGGCTTCGGGGCCGGCACATGGGGCTTGGCCTTAGCGGCATACGGCAGATAGGCATGGATGAACTCCGGGGTCGTGCCGCAGCAGCCACCGACGATATTCACGAGACCTTCCTCCATGAACTTCGCGATCTCCGGTGCCATCGACTCCGGCGTCTCGTCGTACTCACCCATGGAGTTCGGCAGTCCGGCATTCGGATAGGCACTAATATAATAAGGTGCACGGGAGGCGAGCTCACGGAGATACGGCAGCATCTGCGGAGCACCGAACGAGCAGTTCAGTCCGACGGAGAAAATGGGATAAGAAGAGATACTGGCCAGGAAGGCGTCGAGGGTCTGTCCGCTGAGCGTCCTTCCGGCGAGATCGCTGATCGTCACACTGACCATGATTGGCAGGTCGGGCTTCCCGGCACGCTCACGCTCCTGGAGGGCGGCATCGATGGCGACCTTACAGTTCAGACTGTCAAAGACGGTCTCGATGATGATGGCGTCAGCGCCACCGTCGATGAGTCCGCCGATCTCTTCCGTATAGGCATCGAAGAGCTCATCGTAGGTAAGGTCACGGGCTGCCGGGTCACTGACATCGGGACTCATCGAACAGGTCTTGTTCGTCGGACCGACGGAACCGGCGACGAAACGGGGATGATCGGGCGTGGCGACCTTGTCGGCCTCCTCACGGGCCAGTCGTGCGCCCTCGTAGGCCATCTCCCGACAATAGTCCTCGAGATGATAGTCAGCCTGCGACACACGCTGGGAGGAGAATGTGTTCGTGGTGATGATATCCGCTCCGGCAAGGAGATATTGACGATGAATATCACGGATGACATCGGGGCGCGTGAGGTTGAGCATGTCGTTGTTGCCCTTCATCTCCACCGTCGCGTCACGGAAGCGGTCACCACGGAAGTCATCCTCCGTGAGGCCGTATTTCTGAATCATCGTACCCATGGCGCCATCCAGGATAACGATTCTTTGTTGTACCAAATCTCTCAATTCCATCAGCTAAAAATGTTTAATCGCGCGGTCCATTTCCCGTTTGTCCTGTTTCTCCCGCAAGGTCTGTCGCTTGTCAAACTCATGCTTACCCTTGGCCAGGGCGATGTCGAGTTTCGCACGGCCATGCTCATCGATGAAGATCAGCGTGGGGACGATGGTGAAGCCGATCTGCTTCGAGTCCTCCTCGAGGCGGTGGATCTCACGTTTCGTCAGCAGCAGCTTACGGTCACGGCGGGCCTCATGATTAGAATATGAGCCATAGAAATAAGGGGAGATATTCATCCCCTTGACCCATACCTCTCCTTTGTAGATCACGCAGAAGGCGTCGACGAGGGAGGCCTTGCCGTTGCGGATGGACTTGATCTCCGTTCCCGTCAGGGCGATGCCGGCCGTATAGGTGTCGACAAACGTGTACTCAAAGGAGGCTTTCTTGTTGCGTATCTGTACCGGACTCTTCTTCCGGCGTTCCTGTTCTTCCTTATTCATTCTATCTTTCCAAAATTTTGGATATGATCATCAATGTATTCGGCGACCTTCGCCGTCCACTCCTCCTCACGCTCCACGAACTCATCGTCGAAGGCATCAAACTCGGGATACTTCTCAAAGAGGGCCATGAACTCCTCATCCGTGCAGTCGCGCGTGAGCTCCTCACGGTATTTCTTGAAGAGCTTCTCCGAACGGCGCAGCCATGAACAGAGCTCGGGGATGCCCCAGGCCCGGAAGGCCTTGTCGGTGGGATTGATCCAGATGAAAGGGCCGTAGCCGTTATGGATGAGCTGGATGAGCCCACCGTCCATCACCTCGGTATGGAGGATATCCCAGGCCAGGAGCGTGATCTGGTCGGCATTGAGCAAAGGCATGTTCTCAGCGTTCAGCTCCCCGCCGATCCCCTGCTTAATAGCCTTGATAAACACGTCCACGAAAGCATCCATTCCCTCTGCGGCAGCCTGCTGCAGATCGGCATCCTTGAGGATAATTGTTGTCATATCTTTAAATTGCTATTTTTACTTTGCAAAGATACGGATAAAAAATCAAATGACAAACGACGGAAAGAAAAATAAGGGTTAAAGAGTTAAAAAGATATACCTAAAATGTGGTATTTTCCAAACTTTTTAGTAACTTTGCGGTGCATTCGCAATATACAGAAACAAGAAAGTCAACTATATTCAACAATTAAATTAGCGAATATGATTATTTATTCTAAGGAAGTTGACAACATGTGCGTTGTCAAAAAGGGTGCTTACCATGGCCCCGCTCCAATCCCTGAAGAAGGAAAATGGATTCAGGCTAAGGAGATCAAAGACATTTCTGGTTATACCCACGGTGTGGGTTGGTGTGCTCCCCAGCAGGGTGCCTGCAAGCTCTCTCTGAACATCAAGGAGGGCGTCATCGTAGAGTGCCTCATCGAGACCATCGGCTGCACGGGTATGACTCACTCTGCCGCTATGGCTTCTGAGATCCTGCCGGGAAAGACCATCCTCGAGGCGCTGAACACGGACCTCGTCTGCGATGCTATCAACACGGCAATGCGTGAGCTCTTCCTCCAGATCGTCTACGGTCGTTCTCAGAGCGCTTTCTCCGAGAATGGTCTTGCCGTCGGCGCTGGTCTTGAGGATCTTGGTAAGGGTCTTCGTTCTCAGACCGGTACTCTCTATGGCACCATGGCCAAGGGTACTCGTTATCTCGAGCTTACCGAGGGTTACATCACGAAGATGTTCCTCGACAAGGACGATCTGGTCTGTGGCTATGAGTATGTTCACCTGGGCAAGATGATGGAAGCCATCAAGAATGGTATGGATGCCAACGAGGCAGTGAAGAAGTTCACAGGCCGCTATGGTCGTACCACCGCTGACCAGGGTATTGTTAAATCTATCGACCCACGTAAAGAATAAGGAGGAACCACAGTATGATTAGAAAAGTTTCGTATGAGAGCCAGGAGCGTCGTGAGGCTCAGGTCAACGCTGCTCTCCAGGCTAATGGTATCAAGAACCTCGAAGAGGCCAATGAAATCTGCGACAAGCTGGGTATCGATCCTTATCAGATCTGCGAGGACACACAGCGTATCTGCTTTGAGAACGCAAAGTGGGCTTATGTAGCCGGTGCTGCCATCGCTATCAAGAAGGGCTGCAAGAGTGCTGCCGAGTGCGCCGAAGCTATCGGTATCGGTCTGCAGGCATTCTGTATCCCCGGTTCCGTTGCTGACGACCGTAAGGTCGGTCTGGGTCACGGTAACCTCGCTGCCCGTCTGCTCCGTGAGGAGACGGAGTGCTTCGCTTTCCTCGCCGGTCACGAGTCTTTCGCTGCCGCTGAAGGTGCTATCAAGATTGCCGAGATGGCCAACAAGGTACGTAAGAAACCGCTGCGTGTCATCCTCAACGGTCTGGGCAAGGATGCCGCACAGATCATCAGCCGTGTTAACGGTTTCACGTATGTAAAGACGAAGTTCGACTACTACACGAGCAAGCTGAACATTGTCGAGGAGATTCCTTACGGCAACAATCCTGCTCGTCTGAAGGTAAAGTGCTACGGTGCTGACGATGTCCGCGAGGGTGTCGCTATCCTGTGGCATGAGAATGTCGACGTCTCCATCACAGGTAACTCTACGAACCCGACACGTTTCCAGCATCCTGTTGCCGGTACGTACAAGAAGGAGCGCATTGCCGCTGGCAAGCCTTACTTCTCTGTTGCTTCCGGTGGTGGTACGGGTCGTACGCTGCACCCGGACAACATGGCTGCAGGTCCCGCTTCTTACGGTATGACCGATACCATGGGCCGTATGCACAGTGATGCTCAGTTCGCCGGTTCTTCTTCCGTTCCTGCCCACGTAGAGATGATGGGTTACCTGGGAATGGGTAACAACCCGATGGTCGGCGCTACCGTCGCTGTCGCCGTTCAGACCGACCTGCTACTGAACAAGAAGTAATTCAATTCATTCATAAATAGAATCCCGAGCATCTTTCGATGCCCGGGATTTTTTTTATAGGTTCACTTGCAGGGGCCGTACCTTGTGGCGGCCCGACGGCGGAACGCCGTTCATATTGCGGAACATGATCGATTAAAAACATCCGACCTATCGGTCGGCGGGCCGCCACAAGGGACGGCCCCTGCAAGAGGATATGAGGCGAGCCGCCACAAGGGACGGCCCATGCAAGAGGATATTAGAAGAAGAGGTATCTGTTGTCGACGACGTTAGCGTTGAGGTAGAGCTCCTGCATGAAGTTGCCGGCATACTGCATCTCTTTCTGACGCAGCTTCTGCTCCTCAGCCTTCTCGTCGAACTTCACAGGGCGCATTTTCTTGCTGACCACCTGGAAGAGGTAGACACCAGCCTGACCCTGGACAGGATGAGCGGAGAACTTACCGGCAGCGGTAGCGTAGACGGCACCACTGAGGGCGGGCTCACTGGCACCCGTCTGAGCGACGAAAACAGGAGCGGCGAATGTAATCTGGTTGACGGCGCTGATCTTGCCACCCTTTGCCTTAGCAGCGGCGAGGGAGTTGACACCCTTCAGCTTTGCCTCGATCATCTCGGCCTTCTTGTCCTTCATGACCTCAGCCTTCACGAGAGCCTTCACCTGCGGGTCGTCGAGATCACGGTAACCGGCGGGATGGATCTTGTCGAGAACGATGACGAGGAGGTGGTTGTTGTCACCGCACTCATACATCGGAGAGACAGCGCCTTCCTTCGTGTCACCATTGAAGATCCACTTCAGGGCGTCACGCGTCTCATGGATATTGGCGACATAATGCGTAGACGTCGTCACATCCTTCAGATCCTGTACCTTATAACCACTGCGCGGCGCGTTCTTCACGATGGCGGCAGCCGTCGGGGAAGCACTCACGAAACTGGCGAAACGGTTATAGGCGGCACGATAAGTATCCTTGCTGAACTCGATGGTCTTCTTGATCACGGCAGCGGTATAGGCATCCTTGAAGCCCTTGCGGTCGTTGACCTGGATGATGACATTACCCTGCGTCAGCGCGACATTCTGCAACTGCTTGACCTCACCCTGCTGGATGGCAGAGACCATCTTCTTGGAATCGGCGGAAGCATTCTGTACGAGGGAGCCGATGAGCTGCTGGGCCGTTACCCACTGCAGATCACCCGTCTGCTGATAGCGCTTGGCGATGACGGCGAAGTCGGCACCACCCTGGATAGCCTTCATGACACTGTCGGCAGTAGCATGAGCCTCCTGCGGCGTAGCGCCACCGATCTGGATGGCACGGTACTGGATACTGTCGGGAAGACTCTCCTTGGCGACGAGCTTCACGATATCAAAGGTGTTGTCCATCTTGTTCTCACGGACACCCGTTGTAGAACCGACGGCGATGGAGTCGAGCTCGGCGGCGATATCCTGAGGATAGAACTCCTTCGGAGCGGGGACACCGATATACTGTACGAGCGACTGACTCTTGCGGACGACATCGGTAGGATCAGCGGCAGCAGCGAGCTGCTTCTGGTAACCATTCATCTCCTTCAACAGACCATTGCGGTCAGCAGCGGAGGGATTCACCTGATAATCGACGAACTTGATGTCACGGCTCTCCACGGGCTGATAGAAACGGGCCTTCAGCTCGTCATACTTTGCCTTGAGGTCGCTGTCATCGATCTTCACCTTGCTGTCGGGGATGTCACTGTAGGGGAAGGAAGCCAACTGCACATTGCTCTCCTCATTCTCCTCCTTGAAGGCCATCTTAGCCTCTACGGGGTTGCTCAGGAAACAGTGAGCGAGAAGGCCCTGGTATTTCTGAGCCAGCGTCTGCTGACGGAGCGTCTTCTCAATGAAGGTCCAGTACTTGTAGATCTTGTCATACTGCTCCTGCATCTGCGGGTTGGCCTGCGCCTTCTGCGCCTTGTAGTCGGAGAGGAACTTCTGCAGGGCGGTGACATCGAAACGTCCCGTCTGCTGGTTCACGAACGGCGTCTGAAGGAGCATGGGGTTCGTACCCTCCTTCAGAATGTTCTGCAACTCCTCGTCAGTGACGGTGAGACCGAGCTTCTTGGCCTCTTTCTCTACGAGCTTACTCTGGACATAGGTGTTCCACACCATGTCCTTGATCTGATTCTGCTGGTCCTCAGTGAGATTGTCCGTGCCCTGTTGCATCTTGATGACATCCGTATACTCGTCAACGAGTTTCTGGAAGTCCTGGACACTGATCTTCTGACCCAACACTTCACCGACCTGCTGTCGTGCGTCGTTCTGTGTGGCTTCACACGAACGGAACAGCTCCTCGGCGATGAACGCAAAAAGGCCGAATCCGATAATACATATCAGGATCACACCTCTCTGTCTGATTTTTCCTAATGCTGCCATTGTTTATTTAACGATTTATTTTATTTTTATGTATTCTTAGAATGGTTTTCTCAAAAACTGACCACAAAAATACAAAGAAAAAGTCGAATATGGTAATTTTCCGTAAAAAAAAAGCCCTATCGACCTCATTTCTCTGTCTCTTCGTCGATTTTCAGCCTGACAAGTTCGATTTTTGTCATCGTCGTCTTGAGAATCTTAAACTCATACCGGCCGACATGGACCACCTCGTTGAGCTTCGGGAAACTCTCGTAGGCATTCAGGATCAGGCCGCCGACCGTCATGTAGTCATCACTCTCGGGGAGATGGAGGCCGAAGAGGTCGTTGACCTTGTCAATCTCCAGGCGCGCCGAGAGGAGGTACGTGCCGTCGGGCTCCTTCTTGGCGATGTAGCTGCTGTTGTCATGCTCATCCTCGATATCCCCGAAGATCTCCTCCACGATATCCTCGAGACTCACGAGGCCATGGGTGCCGCCGAACTCGTCGACGACGACGCCGAGGCTCTTCTTCTGTTGCAGGAAGATATGCATGAGCTTCTGAGCCGCCATCGTCTCCGGGACAAAAGGCATCTGACGGATATGGTCCCGCCACGTCTTCGGATTACGGAACATCTCCGAACTATGGATATAGCCAATGATATGATCGATATCCTCTTGATAGACGATGATCTTCGACTTGCCGCTCTCGATAAACTTCTGCATGAGCTCCTCCAGGCTGCAGCCCTCCTCCACGGCCTGTATCTCCGTACGAGGCACCATACAGTCACGAACTTTCGTATCACTGAAGTCAAGGACATTCTGGAAGATCTTCACCTCATCACTGTCCTCACCCTTGTCATTGCCTTTGTCGATGCTCGAGGAGACGAGATAGTCGAGGTCCACCTTCGAGAAGCCCTCGTCGTCATCGTCCTCCTCCATCTTCACGCCCATCATGCGGAGCATGAGGCGGGACACGAAGGTCGAGAAACGGGCTATCGGCCAGAGGATGATATAAAAGAGGTATGCCAGCGGCGCAAAGAGTGTCAGCAAGCGGTTGGGATTGCTCTTGAAGAACGTCTTCGGCAGAAACTCTCCCGTGAAAAGGATCACGAGGGTCGACAGCAGGGTGTCGAGGACGACACGGGTGCCGGGATTGAAAGCCTTGAAGAGGGTCTGGTCGAAGAGATCGGCGAAGAGGATACCGTAGATAACGAGTACAATATTGTTACCTACGAGCATCGTCGAGACAAAGCCGTTGGGATGTCGGTAGAAGATACTGAGGAGCCGCTGTGCCGGACCATTCTTCTCCTTGTCCATCTCGGCAATCATGCGGTTACTGGAGACGAAGGCGATCTCCATACCCGAGAAGAAGGCGGAGAACACCATCGTGATGAGTAGTCCGATAATCAGTGTGTATAGGTCACTTTGTTGCATCATGTTTTAATCTCATAACAGCCTTCTATGGCTGGCTCTTGGGCATCGGCGTCATGCGCGGCCGCATCATTCCCGCCGCCGTATCCGACGGTGAGGGCTGACGGCTGCCACCGGCGTCCTCGAAATCACTGCGGCTGAAAGAGCCGCGGGTATTGCTGACGACATATTTCGTCATCTGTTCATCACTCTTGAAATAGGTGCCCTGGAGGGTACGGTCGGGAGTGACGAGACGTGAGAACGAGAAGGAATAGATTTCATGACTGTTCATATCCCAGAAGATCTCGTTGGAGGCGAAGCGCAGGCCGTCCTTCGTCAGGATCCTTACGCGCCCGCGCAGGTTCCAGAGTTTCCGCTGGTCGTAATAGTAAGCGGTATCCGCCTGCACATACGAGTAGACATGGAAGTTCTCGTCGAAGGCCTCCATGAAGATTCCTTTCTCAAATGACCACCGTGACGGGTTCTTCACCTCGTTGACCGTCCACCGCTCGGCGACGATACGGTATTTGATCACGCCGGAGTCGGAGACGAGGGTGTTCACGCCGTAGGAGGTCATCACGTCGACACTGTCCCTGTCATGGATGGCAGGGGCGATATGCTCTTTCTGCTGCTGACAGCCCGTCAACAGCAGGAAGAGGAGGAAGGGGATGATGATTTTCCAATAGCGCATCATTCCACCTTGAACTTCATAAACCAGCGCTCATCAAACGTCAATCCGAGGTTGATGCGGAAGGTATTCTCCTTGATCAGACTCGTCGTGGAGCGTACCCACTGGGCACTGATATTGAGGAAGGAGCGGTTGGAGTAGGCATTGCTCAGGGGAATTCCGAAACCGCCGCTGAGGGAATATTCCTTCGGACCGTCGATGAGTCCGCTCGTCGTATTCATCTTATAATAAGGTGTGGCGTAGGAAGCACCGAGACGGTAATGGATACGGTTGATGAAATTACGGCTCATCGCGTTGGGTACATACTCGCCACCGATATTGATCTTCTTACGGTCCATATACAGACCACTCGTCATGACATACTGGCGCTCACCGATATAGGCGGGCTGCTCCAGCTTGCCCCATTTCTGCAGACTGTAGTCGACGCCGACATGCCAGCGCGTGCCCTGGTTCCAGCTGATACCGAAACCATACATATCCGGCAGATGCAGCTTCAGGCCCGTGCCGAGGGTGTCGGCCGACGACGTGCCCTCCGTAGAATTCGTCGAGGTGGAGATCATCTGGGGATCACCGCCGAGGCTGTGGCCCGGGGTATAGGTGAAGGCCAGCGTGACGTCATTCTTCTTGCCCAGGGGGATGACATACTGCGCGCCGAGGTCCAGGCGCCAGCTCTGCACATGGGCGGAGTAGACACGTGAAACGGAGTTGATATAGCTGTCGGAATACGTCTCGGCGACACTGCGGCTGTAGTTGCCCCACACATAGGAGAAGTTGGCGCCGAGGGAGAAACGGCGGTGGAACCACGGGCTCCAGCCCAGACCGACATAGACCTGATGGAAGCCACCCGAGCCGCTGTTCGTCAGCGTGTGCGTCGTCGTACCACTGGAGTTGCCGACATAATTGGTGCTGGAATAGCTATAGCCGACATTCGTCAACGGCACGAGACCGAAGGACAGACCGAAGCCCTTGGCCAGACGGAGACCGGCGACGACATATTCGAGATTACCATTGCGGGCATTCTTCTTCACGCCACCCTCTTCGAAATGTGTCAGCTGCAGGGAGGCGCCGACATCCCAGATGAAAGAGAGGGAGTCGATGGCGGAGTAAGATGCCGGGTTGATATAGTTCACCTGATTATGCTCACGGAAGGCCAGTCCGACACCATTCATGCCCCTGTTGAAACCACTCGTCTGGTCGGCGAGGGTGCCGAGGCCAAACTGGCTGTAGGGAGAGTTGGTACCGCTCTGTGCCCATGCGGCGGGTGCGGAGGCAGCACAGAGAAGGGCTGCCATGATTGTCTGCTTTCTCATTGTTCAATGAATTATTTTGCAAAAGTATTGAAAAAAAACGAGACAAAAGAAGGATAACTCAGAAAATAAAGTTAATTTTGCATCGTGAAACGTTTCAAAATACATTTTTGGGGGCTTCTCCTCCTGTTCTGCGCTTGTTTCCTTCCTTCAATGAAGGCAGCTGAAACGACTGTATCCCAGTCGGATAGCATGGATTCCGTAGACATCAGTCTCCTCACGTGCGGACCGGGCAGTGAGGTATGGAGCCTCTACGGCCATACCGCCATTCGCATCGAAGACCATCGCAACGGGACAGATCTCGCTGTCAACTACGGCGTCTTCTCCTTCCATCAGCCCTATTTCATCCTCCGCTTCGTCTTCGGACTGACCGACTATGAGATGGGCGTCTGTCCGATGGACATCTTCCTCGAGGAATACCGCGAGGAAGGCCGCTGGGTCCGCCAGCAGCGCCTGCGGCTCACGCCAACGGAAAAGGAACAGATCCTTCAGGCACTGACGACGAACTACATGCCCGCGAACCGTACCTATCGTTACAATTATTTCTACGACAACTGTACGACACGGGCCCGTGACATGCTCCTGGCTCCCGTCAAGGGCGTGCGTTTCCAATATAATCCCCATTTCAAGTCATCCTATCGTGAGGAGATCCACCACTGGAACGAATATCAGCGGTGGGCACGCTTCGGCAATGACCTGCTGCTCGGCATCGGCGCCGACCGGCCCATCACGCAGCGTGAGGCGGAGTTCCTCCCCGACAACCTCAGCCGTGACATCGCCACGACGGGCCTCGTCGACAGTACCTTCTATGTGTTGCCGCCACAGGCACAGATCCTGCCGAGCGAGGGCATCACGCCACGGACGATCGCCATCGCCCTCCTCGCCGTCGTTGTCATTCTGTCAGTCATCGAATATCGGAAGAAAAAGAATTTCTGGGTCCTGGACCTGCTGCTCTTCCTCCCCGCCGGACTCGCGGGCATCATCCTTACGGCGATGATCTTCTCCGAGCATCCTACGGTGAGCCTTAACTTACAGATACTCACACTCAATCCTCTGTTCCTCTTCTTCCTCTGGCCCGCCATGAAGGAGTCCCGCAGGCACGTCTTCGGCTGGCCGTGGAAAGTATGGACGGTATGCCTTATCCTCGCCCTCATCGGCGCCCTCTTCCAGTCCTACGCCGAAGGCATGGTCTTCGTGGCATTGAGTTTGCTGATAAGGGCAGCGTTGAAATGGATCCGCTTGCAGGGGCCGTCCCTTGTGGCGGCCCGCCGACCGTAGGGGCACCCCTTGTGGGCGCCCTGCCGATCGTAGGGGCACCCCTTGTGGGCGCCCTCTTGCCGACCGCAGATCGGATGTGCAGGGAATATGTTTCCATTTGCGCGGAAATCCGTCGTTCCGACGGCGGGCCGCCACAAGGGACGGCCCCTGCAACCGGATCGTTCCCCCGGCCTCTGCCACCGTAGGGGCACCCCTTGTGGGCGCCCTGATTGTCACGATTCCCCGTTAGGACGGCCACAAGGGCCGCACCCTACGATAAAAAACAAATAATATAATAAGGTATAAATGATCAATCGGTATATCACGGTCCTCATGGTGGTCCTCGCGGCCACCGGCGTAGAGGCGCAGACGTTCGACGCTGCGCTCAAGGCCGCATTGGCTGAACTCACGGTGGAGACGTATGTCATCCACGCCGACGAGCAGCAGGCCGATGATCAAGACGTCATCCGAGACCGCCAGGAACCGGGATGTCCTCATCCCCACCCCGTCGCCCCTCGCCCTGTCGTCGCCTCCCCCACTCCCACGCTTCCGAGCCTGGCTCCCTGTGGCTATCATCCCATCCGTGCCCCCGACCGATAGCCCCCTCCCCTTTGTAGGTGACCGTCCTATTGCGGCCACGCACCCACGTAAACGGAACATGATCATCATGTCCCCCCCCAAAAAAAATCTATTGTGCGCTATAAAAATCTATTGCGCGCTATAAAAACGAAAAAAATGAACTTCAATAAATTCCTCAAGTCACTCTTCGGTGACAAATCCACACGGGATATGAAACTCATCCAGCCTATCGTACAGAAGGTGAAGGATGCCTATCCCGAAATCCAGAAACTTTCCAACGACGAGCTCCGCGCCAAGACCAAGGAGATCCAGAAATACGTACAGGACGCCGGCAAGGAGAACCGCGACAAGATCGCCGAGCTCCGCGCCAAGATCGAGGAGACACCTATCGACGAGCGTGAGTCCATCTTCAACGAGATCGACAAGCTCCATAAGGACGAGCTCGAGAAATATGAGAAAGCCCTCAACGAGGTCCTCCCCGTCGCCTTCTCCATCGTCAAGGATACGGCCCGCCGTTTCACGGAGAATGAGGAGACCGTCGTCACGGCCACCGATTTCGACCGTCAACTCGCCGCTGATCCGAAGAACGACTTCATCTCCATCGATGGCGACAAGGCTATCTACCATAAGCGCTGGCACGCCGGTGGTAACCTCATCGAGTGGAACATGATCCACTACGACGTACAGCTCTTCGGTGGCGTCGTACTCCACCAGGGCAAGATCGCCGAGATGGCCACCGGTGAAGGTAAGACCCTCGTGGCTACCCTCCCCGTCTTCCTCAACGCCCTCACGGGCAACGGCGTGCATGTCGTCACCGTCAACGATTACCTCGCTAAGCGTGACTCCGAGTGGATGGGCCCCCTCTACGAGTTCAACGGCCTCTCCGTAGACTGTATCGACAAGCACCAGCCGAACTCCGAGGCCCGCCGTAAGGCTTACCAGGCAGATATCACGTTCGGTACCAACAACGAGTTCGGTTTCGACTACCTCCGTGACAATATGGCCATCTCCCCCGCCGACCTCGTACAGCGCGAGCATAACTACGCCATCGTCGATGAGGTCGACTCCGTGCTCATCGATGATGCCCGTACGCCGTTGATCATCTCCGGTCCTATCCCCAAGGGCGACGACCAGATGTATGAGGAGTACCAGCCCCTCGTGGAGCGCCTCTATGAGGTACAGCGCAAGCAGGCTACCGAGCTCCTCGCCGAGGCGAAGCAGAAGATCAACAAGAGCAAGCAGACGCAGGATGCCAAGGAGGCCCAGAAGCTCTCCGATGAAGGCTTCCTCGCCCTCTACCGTTCTTATAAGGCCCTGCCGAAGAACAAGCCGCTCATCAAATACCTCTCTGAGGAAGGTATCAAGGCCGGTATGCTGAAGACCGAGGAGTTCTATATGGCCAACAACAACCGTGAGATGCCGAAGGCTGTCGAACCGCTGTATTTCGTCGTCGACGAGAAACTGAACTCCGCCGACCTCACCGATAAGGGTACCGACTGGCTCGCCAAGCAGACCAACAACCCCGATCTCTTCGTCCTCCCCGACATCACGTCGCAGATCTCCGCGCTGGAGAAAGAGAAGAGCGACGGTAAGATCGACGACCAGACTTACCTCGACAAGAAAGATGAGCTCATGACGCACTATGGCGTACAGAGTGAGCGTGTACATACCCTCCAGCAGTTGCTGAAAGCCTACACGATGTTCAACAAGGACGACGAGTATGTCGTCATGGACGGCGAGGTGAAGATCGTCGACGAGCAGACAGGCCGTATCATGGAAGGCCGCCGCTGGAGTGATGGTCTCCATCAGGCCATCGAGGCAAAGGAGCACGTGAAGGTCGAGGCTGCCACGCAGACCTACGCCACCATCACGCTGCAGAACTACTTCCGTATGTATCATAAGCTCGCCGGTATGACGGGTACCGCCAGCACCGAGGCCGGAGAGTTCTGGGATATCTACAAGCTCGATGTCGTGGAGATTCCTACGAACCGTCCCGTCATCCGTAAGGACCTCGACGACCGTGTCTACAAGACGGCCCGAGAGAAATACAAGGCTGTCATCGACGAGATTGAGGCCATGCGCAACAGCGGCCGTCCGGTCCTCGTGGGTACGACGAGTGTCGAGATCTCCGAGTTGCTGAGTAAGATGCTGAAAATGCGCAACATCCCGCATAACGTGTTGAACGCCAAGCTGCACCAGAAGGAGGCACAGATCGTTGCCGATGCCGGTCGTCAGGACGCGCAGGGCAAGGGTGTCGTCACCATCGCTACGAATATGGCCGGTCGTGGTACCGATATCAAGCTGACGCCGGAAGTGAAGGAGGCCGGTGGTCTCGCCATCATCGGTACCGAGCGCCATGAGAGCCGTCGTGTCGACCGCCAGCTGCGTGGTCGTGCCGGCCGTCAGGGTGATCCGGGTTCCTCCGTCTTCTATGTATCCCTCGAGGACAAGCTCATGCGCCTCTTCGCCAGTGAGCGTATCGCCAAGGTCATGGACCGCCTGGGCTTCGAGGAGGGTGAGCGTATCGAGAGTCCGATGATCTCCAAGTCCATCGAGCGTGCGCAGAAGAAGGTTGAGGAGAACAACTTCGGTATCCGTAAGCACCTGCTCGAATATGATGACGTGATGAACAAGCAGCGTACCGTGATCTACGAGAAGCGCCGTCATGCCCTCATGGGTGAGCGCCTCGGCATGGATATCGCCAATGTCATCTGGGACCGTGTACTGAATATCGTCAACAACAACGGTTACGAGGGAGCCCAGGAGGAGTTCCGCAAGATCCTCGCCATGGACATTCCCTTCGATGCCGGTGAGTTTGAGAACGGCAGTAAGGCAGACCTCGCCGAGCGTGCCTTCCAGGAGGCTATGGCTGCCTTCAAGCGTAAGACAGACCGTATCCAAAGTGTCGCCTGGCCCGTCGTCAAGCAGGTCTATGAGGAACAGGGCTCTATCTATGAGCGCATCATGGTGCCCATCACCGACGGCAAGCGTGTCTACCAGATTCCCTGCAACCTCAAGGAGGCTAACGACAGTGAGGCCAAGAGCATCGTCAAGCAGTTCCAGAAGGTTGTCATGCTCCGTATCATCGATGATGACTGGAAGGAGAACCTCCGTCAGCTCGACGAGCTGCGCCACAGCGTGCAGAACGCGTCCTACGAACAGAAGGACCCGCTGCTCGTCTTCAAACTCGAGAGCGTGAAACTCTGGGACAGCATGATCGACGACATGAACAACCGCATCGCCTCCATCCTCATGCGCGGACAGATCCCCGAGATGCAGCAGGAAGTTCAGCAGGCTGCCCCCGAGGAGCACTCCCAGCGCTACCAGGAGCAGAAGACGGACATCGACGAGGAGCGTGAGCGTGCCGAGCGTCTGGCCCAGCAGGCTGCCGCCCGTCAGGACACCCGTGAGGGTGCCGGCGTGAACCACACGCCCTACCGTGCCGAGCACATGCCCCGTCCGAACGATCCCTGTCCTTGCGGCAGCGGCAAGAAGTTCAAGAACTGCCACGGCAAAGGCTTAGTATAAGCAGTTAGGAGTTAGATAGAAGTTAGGAGATAGGAGTTCTCCAATCCTCGACGTAGGGACATGATTGATCATGTTCCACCCAACATAAAATATCCGGTGTTCCCATTGCGGCGCACCGGATATTTTCTGTTTGAATGGCTCCATCAATATTCATCAATAAAATCCATCAAAACGCGAAGCGTAAATCTTTGTGAATCCTTGAAATCTCTCTCGCGGAGCGAGTAGTTTTAAGATAGGTTTTTATCTTGTTTTTCCAGGTTTTCTTCTTAGAATCTCATCCACGAACAAATTACCTTGTTTTTCCGTTTTCTTCAACAAAAACATAAAATACATAAATAAAACATTCCCGGTATTTTTTTTGAAGAAAACCATAAAAACCAGATAAAAACCCGTTTTTTCATTGCTCCATCAATATTCCACCATGATGTAGGGACCTGATTTATCATGATCCGCCCCCATGTGGGTGCGTGGCCGCAACATGACGGCACCTACCAATAGGATCTGTGAATGATTTATGTATAATCTGTTACTCTGTCTTTCGTTTGCTGGGAATATGTTGGGCATCGGACTCCACGGACTACCACGGACAAGGTCCCCGAAGGGGAGAACCATTGGGCATCGGACTCCACGTACTGCCACGGACGAGGTCCCCGAAAGGGAGAACCATTGGGCATCGGACTCCACGGACTGCCACGGACGAGGTCCCCGAAGGGGGCCAACTTGATTAACCCCGGGTACCCGTGACGGTGATGGCCGGAGCGATAGCGACGGACATCAACGGCACGGGC
>JAQXXT010000105.1 GCA_029226205.1 Prevotellaceae bacterium | reverse complement strand
GTCATTGCCAGTTTTCTTAACCTATATCAAGTACAAGATATCTTGGGGGCTTCTCGCCCCCAGTCCCCTCGGTGTTTTATGGTATATATTTTTTCAATATATTCCTCAACTCCGATTGCACTTCTATCTTGAACTTGCAATCTACGTAAGATAATATTCCGTCATGGCCAATCCATTTTATTACAAAATTACAAATTACAATTTCAAATTATATACCCTAAGGGGCCCCAGGTACCTTTGTTCCTAAGGTAATATATATTATATTATAAATAATATATATTACCTTAGGAACAAGGCTTCGGGGCTAGATATGGGAGATAGTAAATTGAAATTGTAATTTGTAATTTTGTAATTTTTTCCTGGAAGGTATGCCGTCTTTTTATCGCAAAATATCATGAACGATCGTCTGTCTGACCGATGTCCCCCGTATCTTTCAGCTTTCCAAAGTCCTTGTAATCAATGCTTTATTGATTAGGTATGACTTGAACAAAATTTCCAAATATCCAAAAAATATTTTCGGACAAAAGCTGATTTTTTTCTTTCAGGAATTTTCACTAACTTTGTGGCAGACTATAGAATTAATGAACCCTTTAAACAATCGCTTATGAACAAGAAGAATCATTTGAATGACGCAAAGATGGACACGCAGACTATCTTCCACGCAAGTGGGAAATTAAGATCCACCTCCAAGGAGCCCCCTTATTTGTGTTCTGCTGACGCGGAGATGATTTTATTGATCTCATCAAACTCCTTGCCTTTATTGAGGTTCAGATAAATGGTGTAGAGGGGGAAGGCCCACTGCTTACGGTCGCCGGGGCGCAACTTTCGGTATTTCTCCAGATAGGGGAGGGCGCGCTCGTAATACTGCAGGATCTTCGTACGGTTGCGGCGCTGCGACTGGTAGTTCTTGTCGAGGTTGACGGCCATGTTGTAATACGCCAGTCCGGCATTGAGATAGAACCCGGCAAGGACGACGGAGTCGTTATCGGCCACGCCGTTCTTATGGTCCACGGAGTCCTTACCGACCGTGAATCGGACGGCATCCTTGTCGATGACGGAGTCGCAGATCGTGATGCATTCACGATATTTCCCCATGTTCAGCAGCAGCGTACTCTTCGTGAAGAGAAATTCCCGTTTGGCGGGCGCGATCTTCAATGCTTCCTCCGTGACCGCCATCGCCTGTTGCATGCTGTCGGTACGTACATAGCCCTCTACGAGACGAGGGAAGAAGAAAGGAAAGAGGGGATAGCGATGGAATCCTTCAGCAAGCGTCTGCAGATAGCGTACGCTGTCGTTGTCCAGCCGGTAGGTCTCAGCGAGATATTGCAGCATATAAGCCTGATGGGCCGTGTCCTGCAATGCCCAGTAAGTATGATGGAGCGAAGCCTTCGTGTCTTTCATCTTATATCCACAGAACACGGCCCAGTAAGCGGCCTGCGGCACGCGGTGGTCCTGGCGCGCGTAGTCGAAGCGGCGGAAGAGGGGCTGTCGGACGCAGTCGATATACCTATTAAAAAAGGTGTAAGCCTCCGGGTACTGTTGTTTGCGGATGAAATAGGCGCCACCGAAGAAGAGGTTCCCACGGATAGCGTTGAGATAGTCGGCATGATGGTCACGGAACTGCGGACGGACACGGCCACGGCGGTCGGGGCGTGCGTCGACGGAGTCCATGGCGATGGCAACGGAGAAGAGGGTGTTGACAGAGCGGAAGAATTTCGCCGTGTCGTAAGTTTGTTTCAGATAGAGTTTCTCGTTGCCCTGCTCATACTGTTTACGTACGGCCTCATAGAGTGTCTCCCATATTTTCAGGTTCGTGCGGTTGGCAGAGTCCTTGAGGAGTTTCTCCATATTCGCCTGTGCCGTCTCCAGGTTCTTGCCGCTCTTGACGAGGTCTTGCGCGGCCGTGATCTCCTTTCGCTGCGCCTGAAGGGTGAGCGGAAGGAAGAGGAGGGACAGAAAGAGTATCAGCAGTTGTTTCATTTTATTTTTTTAGAATTGAATTGTTTTTTGCGGTTAGGGCGGCCACAAGGGCCGCCCCTACGGTGGATCGGTCTGCCATCGTAGGGGCACCCCTTGTGGGCGCCCTAATTGCCACGAATTCCCGGTTGTAAGGGGAAAAATCTATTCAATCTTTCCAAGGGCGAGGTTGTAATTGTCGTAGGCGGCATTGCCCGTGATATCCTTTACCACACGGATGAACGGCGGGAAGTTGACGCTCTCATGCTCGGTGACGCCCTTCGTCTCGAGAATCATCAGATGATTGATGGGAGCATGATAATCGTCGAGCTCAAAATACTGTCCTTTCCAGATAAAGCTGCGGCGCGTCTTCTCCACGGGATGGCGGTAAGGATCAGCCTGGCGGAGCATGGACTCATAGAGATTGTTGTTGATCTGTCGCTCCGTCTCAATCATCTCATGATGAGTCGTCACCTTACGGGTGGTATGGATGATCACCTCCTTGCCATTGCTTGTACGCTTGCGCAGACGGATCTGCGTGCCGGGAGAAGCGACGAGATAGATTTGTGAGATCTCCGTCGTCGTTGCCTCGGGCACTTCACCCGTGAGTTCCACGACATAGCGGTGCTCTTCCACGATGGGCTGGGGCAGACCGAGGACGCTGCTGATCTCCTGAATGACACGGAAGATCTTGTTGTCGAAATTATCGTGGTTGTTGATCACGCGCAGATGGGGATGTCCCGTCCATGCGGCGATGACGCGCTTGTCGACGAGGCGTGCCTTCTCGATACCCTCCGTGCGCTCCTTGTTGTTGACCACAGTGTAATACTGTTCGGCACCGTCGGCGGCGGAGACGAGGTGGAGCACGGCGTCATAGCGCTCGTCGCGCAGCTGCTGCGTGGTGTAGCCGAGCTGGCTGATGATCTGCTGCCACATCTCCGGCTTCATATAGGCGGAGATATCCATCACGCCACGGTCGTAGATGATAAGGACGGGCTCGGAGAGCGTCTCGGCCATTTTCAGAAACTGGTCTTCGAAAGCCAGCTGGATCTTCAGCGTCGACAGCTCGCCCTGACGGAAGAAGTCCTTGTTGCTCGTCAGGTAGTCCATGCCCGCGGCCTGGAAAATCGTGGGGACTTCGGGAATGGTAAACACCTTATATCCAAGGCCGGAGAAATGGTCGTTGATCTTCACGAGTGCCGTCGTCTTGCCGGCACAGGGGCCTCCCGTAAGGACTATCTTCGTGATCTTGCTCATAGCGCTATGTCTTGAAAAATTCTTATTTTAGTATTTTGACTTTATTTTTGTATTCTGCTTGCAAAATTACAAAAAAATATTTATACTTTTGCAGGGCGAAAAAACTAATGATATGAAATATTTGATACTCTCCGATATCCACGGCTCTCTGCCGGCATTGGAAAAGGCGCTGGCCTTCTATCGGGCGCAGCATTGCGACATGCTCTGTATCCTCGGCGACATCCACAACTACGGCCCGCGTAACCGTGTCCCCGAGGGCATGGATGCCCGTGGCATCGCCGAGCGGCTCAATGCCATGGCCGACGAGATCGTTGCCATCCGCGGCAACTGTGACAGTGAGGTGGACCAGATGCTCCTCTCTTTCCCGATGATGCAGGACTATATGCTGCTTGTCGATGAGGGAAAGAAGCTCCTGCTGACTCACGGCCATGTCTACAACGAGGACCATCTGCCGCCGGGCCATTACGACTATGTCTTTACGGGCCATACCCATCTGTGGCATCTCTACCGTGCTGACAGCGGCACCGTGTTCTGTAACACGGGCAGCATCACCTTTCCCAAACAGAATAACGTGCCGACGATGGTGACCTACGAACATGGCGCGGTTGTTGTTTATGACTTGGACGGAAAGAAGCTGAAAGCAATCGGATAACGAAGCATTCAGTATTTTGCAATCGGATTACATTATATATGGAAAAGAAAAAGGAAGTGCCCGTACTTCTCCTTACGGGTTATCTCGGCAGTGGCAAGACGACACTCGTCAACCGCATCCTGTCGAACAAGAAAGGAATCAAGTTTGCTGTTATCGTCAATGATATCGGTGAGGTGAATATCGATGCCAGTCTGATCCAGCAGGGCGGCGTCGTCGACCAGAAAGACGACAGCCTCGTGGCCTTGCAGAACGGCTGTATCTGTTGTACGCTGAAAATGGACCTCGTCAAGCAGCTCGCCGACATCGTCAATACCGGCAGCTTCGACTATATCGTCATCGAGGCCAGTGGCATCTGTGAGCCGGCGCCGATCGCCCAGACCATCTGTTCCATTCCTACCCTCGGACCGGAATATATCAAGCATGGCGTGCCGCGTCTCGACAGTATCGTCACCGTCGTCGATGCCCTCCGTCTGCGCGATGAGTTTGCCAATGGTAATGACTTGCTGAAACAGAATATCGGTGAGGACGATCTCGAGAGTCTCGTCATCCAGCAGGTAGAGTTCTGCAATGTCATCCTTATCAACAAGGCCTCCATGGTCAGTGCCGACGACCTTAATCACGTGAAGGAGATCCTCCGTGCCCTGCAGCCGAAGGCAGAGATCCTGACGTGCGATTATGGTGATGTTGATCTTGACAAACTGATCAATACGCGCCGCTTCGACTTCAACAAGGTAGCCACGAGTGCCGCGTGGATTGATGAGATCGAGCACCATCATGATGAGGAGGAAGAGGAAGGCGGCGAGGTCATGGAGTATAACATTCAGACCTTCGTCTATCAGCGCCGTCCTGCTTTCGACCTCAGTCGTTTCGACGAGTTTGTGGCACGCTTCTGGCCGAAGAATGTCATCCGCTGCAAGGGTATCTGTTATTTCCAGGATGAGCCCGACACGTGCTATGTCTTTGAACAGGCCGGAAAACAGGTTGGTCTGCGCAATGCCGGTCAGTGGTATGCCAAGATGCCGAAGGATGAGTTGAAGAAACTCATGGACCAGGAGCCGGGTCTGCGTGCTGACTGGGACGAGAAATACGGCGACCGCATGCAGAAACTTGTCTTCATCGGGCAGAACCTCGACAAGGCCGCTATCTGCGCTGAGCTCGACAAGTGCTTAGTGGATTAAATCCAATTCACGGTTATATCCTTTTTGCAGGGGCCGTCCCTTGTGGCGGCCCGTCGGCGGATACGCCGAATCAAATGGGAATTTATCGCCATCAGAAATGCCGTAACCGGCATCGGGCCGCCACAAGGGACGGCCCCTGCAAAGGAATCAATACCACCAGATAATGATGAAAATCATTGAACAATATCTCTGTGGAAAGGTGTCTGACGACCGTTGTGAGGACGGTATCGTCACGACACCTTCTTTCGTTGCCGTCATCGATGGCAGTACGAGTAAGACGCCGCGGCATATCCATCCCAGGCTTCGCAACGGCCGCTACGCGATGCTGCTCATCAGTGACGCGATACGGCAGCTGCCGGAGGATGTTTCGCGTGAAACATGTATTCAAATGCTTTCAGATGTCCTTTATCAGCAGTATGGCAAGGTCCTTTCCATGGCGAATAACAACGGCAATGCCTCCTCTACAATCCCGGCTGTCGTTCCTCCCGAACAGCGGCTGACCGCCTCCGCAATCGTTTATAGTGATTACCGTAAGGAAATATGGATGATCGGCGACTGCCAGTGTCTCGTCGATGGGAGGCTGTACGAGAATGGAAAGCCGTCGGAGCGGGAGCATGCGGAGAAGCGCGCCCGCTATATCCTTGCGCATCCCGATGATCCCGACGCGCCGGAGAAGGGCCGGGAACTGATTGTCCCCGATCTCATTCGTTCCATGCGCGAGGGACAGAATAAGCAATATGCCGTGCTCGATGGCTATCCCGTCTTTCTCCCGGGCGTAAAAACAATCTCTGTGGCTCAGTCTCGTGAGATCGTCCTCGCCAGTGACGGTTATCCTTTTCTGAAACCGACACTCGAGGAGAGTGAGCAGGCTTTGCGGCAACAGCTCCATGATGATCCGCAGAACATCCATACGTTCCTCGCAACAAAAGGTCTCGTCGCCGGTAACCGTTCCTTCGACGACCGCGCGTATATCCGTTTTCGGAGATAATCATCCCACCGTAGGGGCACCCCTTGTGGGCGCCCTAACGCCACGGTGACATTTTTCCTCTAACACCCACCGTAGGGGCACCCCTTGTGGGCGCCCTAACTGGGAATGATTCATCATTTTCCGCAAAACCAGGAATTGTGGAATTAGGACGGCCACAAGGGCCGCACCCTACGGAGGCGGTTTTGATCCCACCGTAGGGGCACCCCTTGTGGGCGCCCTAACCGGGAATGATTCATCATTTTCCGCAATACCAGGAATTGTGGGTGTTAGGACGGCCACAAGGGCCGCCCCTACGGAGGCGGTTTTGATCCCACCGTAGGGGCACCCCTTGTGGGTGCCCTAACGCCACGGTGACATTTTTCCCTTTTAGGACGGCCACAAGGGCCGCCCCTACGGTGGATCATCCCTTTTAGGACGGCCACAAGGGCCGCCCCCTACGGTGGCAATACCGTTCATATTAGTATTCGAAGTGCTGATAGTCTTTCATCGTCTTCCAGTCGCCGCCCCAGCGGAAGCCGGCAGCTTTGAAGAGACGGTAACAGAGGTCGCCCTTTGTGATCTTATAGGGGAAATTCCTGGAACGGTCAAGATAGGGACGGCCCGTGGCGGGCTCTACGACCTCCGTGCCGTTCTTCAACCGCTTATGATAGGGGTTGTAGAGCGTGTTGATATCCACGGCGAGGCCGAGGCCATGCTTCGATACCTTATGCGTGTGGGAGATGAAACGGAAATTGAATGCTGACGAGTTGTTGTGCCGCATGGAAGTCTCGTCGTCGGCATTGTATTTATCGATGAGTTCCATGCGCTCGATAGGATAGCCCGCCTCATAGAGCTTCTTGAGGATAACGATTACTTTCCACGCGATCCTTTTGTTGACGATCATCTCACCGTGATGCGTCACGCCCTGCCGGTCCTTGATGAGACAACGCAGCAGGCGCAGCTCCGACCGTGGGACGGTACAGCCTTTCTTATACGACTTCCCCTGCATGCGTGCGAAGACATCATCGGGAATAGACGATACCGTGAAGTCCTTCTCACCGGCCCAGCTCCGCAGAGGGGCTATTAATACCCAAAAGAGGAATAAAAATTTCATTGTTATGTTCATGACGTTGCAAAATTACAAAATAACCGCAAACTCTTTGCATGAACAAGTATTTTTTTGTACTTTTGCGAAAAGAACATCTAGAAACCGTATTATCACTAAAGAATGAAAACAAAGAAATTTCTTTTAACTATGGCAATCTCCGCCACATCCCTTACGCTCTCGGCCCAGGCTCCGCAGCTCCGTGCCGACAATATTGACCAGGTTCTCCAGGCAATGACACTGGAAGAGAAGGCCCAGCTCCTCGTGGGCGGTGGCAATGACGGCTTCGTCGGCTCCGGCGCTATGCTCGGTCATCAGAAGAAGCTCGTCGCCGGTGCCGCCGGTACCACCGTTGCCATCCCACGTCTCGGTATTCCCGCCACCGTCCTCTCCGATGGCCCCGCCGGTGTGCATATCGACGCCCATCGTGACGGAACGACGCAGACTTTCTATGCCACGGGCTTCCCCGTGGGCACCTGTCTCGCGTCTACATGGAATACGGATCTCGTTTACCATGTTGGACAAGCCATGGGTAATGAGGCCCTCGAATATGGCGTTGATGTCCTCCTCGGACCGGGCATGAATCTGCAGCGCAGTCCCCTCTGTGGCCGTAACTTCGAATACTACAGTGAGGATCCCGTCGTCACGGGGTGGATCGGCGCTGCCATGGTGAAAGGAATCCAGAGCGAGGGCGTCGGCGTGAGTGCCAAGCATTTCGCTGTCAACAGTCAGGAGAGCGACCGCACGCGTGTCGATGAGCGTGTCAGCCAGCGGGCCCTCCGTGAGCTCTATCTCCGTGGCTTCGAGAAGATGGTGCGTGAGTCCCGGCCCTGGACGTTGATGTCCTCTTATAATAAGATTAATGGTACTTACTCCCAGGACAATGAGGGCTTGCTGACCAATGTCCTCCGCAAAGACTGGGGCTTCAAGGGAATCGTGATGACCGACTGGATCGGCAAGCGCGCTGACTTGCCGACGAGCCAGGAAGTAACGGCCGGTAATGATCTCATGATGCCTGGTTATCCCGCCCAGGTGGAGGATATCGTGAAGGCCGTGAACGACGGAACGCTGAAGATCGAGGATGTCAACCGCAATGTCCGTAACATGCTCGAATATATCGTCAAGACTCCCCGCTTTAAGAAATATAAGTATACGAACAAGCCCGACATGAAAGCCCATGCCGCCATCACGCGTCAGAGCAGTGTGGAGGGAATGGTATTGCTGAAAGACAATGCGCTGACAGAGGGTGCTGCCCCCGTCCTGCCGTTGAAGAGCGACGTGAAGACCGTGGCCCTCTTCGGTGTCAACAGCTATGACTTCCTCAGCGGCGGCCTCGGCAGTGGCTGCGTCAACGTGCCCTATGTCGTCGATATGGTCACGGGACTGAAGAATGCCGGTATCAATACCACCGACCAGCTCACGGAGATCTATGAAAGCTACGTGAAGTATGCCAAGGCCAAACTGCAGGCTGACAAGAATCCGGAGATGTGGTTCCTCAATCAGGGCCAGCCGAAGCTCGACGAGATCGATATCACCGAGCGCTGCGCTGAGCAGTCGGCCCGGCAGGCTCAGGCCGCCATCATCACCATCGGTCGTCAGGCCGGTGAGGGTATGGACCGTGATATCAATACCGAGTTCAACCTCACGGATCAGGAGAAGAATATGATCGCGCGCGTCAGTGCCGTCTTCCACGCACAGAACAAGCCCGTGATCGTTATCCTCAACTCCGGCAGCGTCATGGAGACGGCTTCCTGGCGTGACCGCGCCGACGCTATTCTCGTTGCCTGGCAGCCCGGTCAGGAAGGAGGCAACAGTGTTGCCGATGTCCTTACGGGAAAGGCTAATCCCTCCGGTCATCTCACGGCGACATGGCCCATTGATATCTATGATGTCCCCTCTACGAAGAATTTCCCGCAGACGCCCGACTATTATAACCTCACCGATAAGATTGCCGGTGGATATATGAAAGGTGTCAACTATACGAATCACGACGAGGATATCTATGTCGGCTATCGTTATTTCGATACCTTCCGCCGCAATGTTGCTTATCCCTTCGGCTATGGACTGAGCTATACGACCTTCTCCATGAGCGCGCCTTCCGTAAAGGTCAACGGCGACAAGATCACGCTCTCTGTTACGGTGAAGAATACCGGAAAGGTCAGTGGCAAACAAGTGGCGCAGGTCTATGTACATGCCCCGAAGGGTGACTATGAGAAGCCGACGAAGGAACTGAAAGCCTTCGCGAAGACGAAGATGCTCAAGCCCGGAGAGAGTGAGACGTTGAAGATGGTGATCCAGCCGAGAGACCTCGCCTCCTTCGATACCGCCAACAGCGAGTGGAAGGTCGACGCAGGACAGTATGACTTCCTCTTCGGCGACAATGTGGAGGATATCAAGGTCAAGGCTTCCGCTACTATCCCCGCCTATACGGAGAAGGTCAGCAATGTGCTGGCACCGCAAGTGAAACTGCAAGTATTACACCAATAAAACTTTAAAACAAATCAAAATGGACACATTCAGTAAGAATTTCTCCCTCGAAGGGAAGGTGGCCCTCGTCACGGGTGCCGCCTATGGCATCGGCTTCGCCATCGCAGAGGCTTTCGCCCAGGCTGGCGCGAAGATCGCGTTCAACTGCCGTTCTCAGAAACACATGGACCAGGCCCTCGCCGACTATAAGGCCAAGGGCATTGAGGCCAAAGGCTATATCTGTGACGTGACGAAGGAAGATGAAGTCAAGAAGATGGTGGAGGATATCGACAAGGAACTCGGTACCATTGATATCCTCGTCAACAACGCCGGTATCATCAAGCGTATCCCGATGGAGGATATGAGTGTGGAGGATTTCCGTCAGGTTGTCGACATCGATCTTAACGCGCCGTTCATCGTCTCGAAGGCTGTCATCCCCGGAATGAAGAAGAAAGGTCATGGTAAGATTATCAATATCTGTTCGATGATGAGTGAACTCGGCCGTGAGACGGTCAGCGCCTACGCTGCCGCCAAGGGAGGCCTGAAGATGCTGACGAAGAATATCTGCTCTGAGTTCGGCGAATATAATATCCAGTGCAACGGTATCGGTCCCGGCTATATTGCCACACCGCAGACAGCGCCGCTGCGTGAGCGTCAGCCCGATGGCAGCCGTCATCCTTTCGACGCCTTCATTGTCAGCAAGACACCGGCAGCCCGCTGGGGCACACCCGAGGATCTCATGGGGCCCGCCGTCTTCCTCGCCAGTGATGCCAGCGATTTCGTCAACGGACATATCCTCTATGTCGATGGCGGTATCCTCGCGTATATCGGAAAGCAGCCGAAATAAATAAAAGCCTCATTCCCCACCGTAGGGTGCGGCCCTTGTGGCCGTCCTAACCGGGAATCCGTGGCAATTAGGGCGCCCACAAGGGGTGCCCCTACGATGGCAGACCGATCCACCGTAGGGTGCGGCCCTTGTGGCCGTCCTAACCGGGAATCCGTGGCAATTAGGGCGCCCACAAGGGGTGCCCCTACGATGGCAGACCGATCCGCCGTAGGGTGCGGCCCTTGTGGCCGTCCTAACAGGGAATCCGTGGCCGTCCTAACAGGGAATGATGATCATGCTCCGCTTTCACGCAAAAAAAGACAGAGTAACAGATTAGACATATATATTTTATGTAAAATCTGTTACTCTGTCCTTTTATATTTTCCCCATTTGTCGGAACATGATAAATCATGTCCCGACAGCGGGAAAAGACATTTAAAACATCCCTCCCTTTAGGGAGGGCTTGGGTAGGCTGTCCCTTTAGGTAGGCCTTGGGTAGGCTTTTTATTTGTTCACAGCATCAGCGAGCTCAGCGCCGGCCTTGAACTTAGCAACCTTCTTGGCAGCGATCTGGATCTTCTGCTTCGTAGCAGGGTTGATGCCCTCACGAGCGGGGCGCTCGGTGACACTGAAGGTACCGAAACCAACGAGCTGAATCTTATCACCAGCAACGAGAGCCTCTTTCAGAGCTTCCGTGGTAGCGTCGAGAGCCTTCTTTGCGTCAGCCTTAGAAAGCTGAGACTTCTCTGCAATCTTGTCGATTAATTCTGTCTTGTTCATAATTTTCTTCTTTTTAAATTGAATATTTGATGTTGATTTTGTCTTTTTAATTGCACAAATTTAGAAAACTCTTTTGTAAATGGCAACAAAACGCCGAAAAAAATGAGTAATTTTAATAAAAAAAGTCGTAAAATGCCCATATTAGGCCCTTTTACGAGGTTTTTTTCGTAATTTTGCGGTCGAAAATAAGAATTTAATCAAGACAGAATATGTTTCGAATACCCGCCGTTACCAAGAGTTTGCTCATTGCCAACTTCTTGTGCTTTTTCGCCATGCTGGGCCTTCAGTCGACCGTAGATCTCAATAATGTTTGTGGTCTTCACTTCTTCATGGCCCCCGACTTCCATATCTACCAGCTCTTCACGTATATGTTCATGCATGGAGGCTGGGGACATATCCTTTCCAATATGTTCGCCCTTTGGATGTTCGGTTGTGTCGTGGAACAGATATGGGGTGGAAAGAAGTTCCTGTTCTATTATCTCTCCTGCGGCGTCGGTGCCGGACTCTTCCAGGAGGCAGCGCAGTATATTTCTTATGTTACCCAGGGCCTGGCCAATTATCAATATGTCACGATCCCGAATGTCGGCAATATGCCCGTTGACCAGTATCTGAATCTCTGGACGACGGTGGGAGCCTCGGGTGCCATCTTCGCCGTCTTGCTGGCTTTCGGTATGCTGCTGCCCAACGAGCGCATCTTTATCTTCCCGCTGCCCGTTCCTATCAAGGCAAAATATTTCGTGATGGGATATGCCGCTTTCGAACTCTATATGGGGCTCTCTCAGCCCGGTGACTCCGTGGCGCATATCGCCCACCTCGGCGGTATGGTCTTCGGTTATTTCATGATCCGACACTGGAACAAGCAACAGGGACAATACGGAAAGATGCGCGGCCACGACGCTTTCTCGAAGGTGAAGGATGTCTTCGGAGGACGTAACCGCCGTGATGATAGTGCCTTTGGCGGCAATGGCGGCAGTTGGTCCTTCGGGGGGCACCATCAGGAGGAGCCGAAGACAGAGGAACAGAAAGACTGGGATTATAATGCCCGCAAGAAAGCCGAACAGGACGAGATAGACCGTATCCTCGATAAGATCCGCAAGAGCGGTTACGACAGTCTGACGAAGGAGGAGAAGCAGAAGCTCTTCGATCAGAGCAAGTAAATCATCCACTTTGCAGGGGCCGTCCACCCCCTTCGTTTCCCCCGTGCCCGGGGGACAGAAATGTGGCGGCCCGATGCCGGAACGGCATTCTTTACGAAAATCTTATCCATGCAGGATTCGGCGTTCCGCCGACGGGCCGCCACAAGGGACGGCCCCTGCAAGAGGAAAAATTAATCGAAAAAAATTTTGAGCAAGAGAAAGAACTTCCCCGGAGGAGGGATGATGGGTGGCATCATCGGTGGCGCCAATATCGGGACCATTGCGATGATGGTCGTCACGGGATACAGCGACCGGCTGAATCCCGTAGACCATTCCCTACTCTCTACCTTCGGCCTTGCCTTCCCCTTTTTCCTGTTCTTAAATCTTCTCTTTCTCATCTTTTGGCTCTTTGTCTATAAGCGTGGCGCATGGATTCCCGTCATCGGCATGCTTGTGGCCTATGGTCCCGTGAGGACCTATTGTCCGTTGAATATCTCCGTCGAACACCCGGACAGTTGTATTCAGATACTCTCTTTCAACACGAATAATTTCGGCGCAGGATATCATGAAGGGAAAATACAGATGGATCTTGTCAATTATATCGCCCGTTCGCAGGCCGATATCGTCTGTCTGCAGGAGTCGCAGCTCGGCCGTGCGGGGATAGACCATGTCCTTGACAGTGCCTATGCTTACCATGACTCCATCCTTACGCCCCGCTATCTGAAAGCCGATGTCTCCGTGATCTACAGTAAATATCCGATTATCAAGAAACAACTCATCCCCTTTGTCAGCCGCGGCGACTGCTCCGGCGCTTTCTTCCTGAAGATAGACGGCGATACGGTTATCGTTGTCAATAACCATCTCGAGACGACGGGACTCAGCAATACCGTCGGCGATGGTTTCAAGAAGATGATCAAGGGCGACGAGAATATCGAACAGAGCCGTCATACCTCGCGGATGATCCTCACGCAGCTGGCCCAGAGTTGTAAGATCCGCGGGCCGCAGGCAGACAGCGTCCATGCCTTCATCGAACGCCATCGCCGTTATCCCCTCATCGTCTGTGGCGACTTCAACGACAGTCCCATCTCCTATGCCCATCGTACCATCGGCAAGGGGCTCACCGACTGCTATGTCTCTACGGCTACGGGCCCGGGCATCAGCTACCATCTCAATGGTTTCTTCGTGCGCATCGATCATATCTTCTGTAATCGCTTCTTCAAGCCCTATGAATGTAGGATAGACACGAAAATGAAGGATTCGGACCATTATCCGATCCGTTGTTGGCTGAAAAAACAAAGAAAATGAGGCGATAAGACAGAATAAAACCTTTGAAATTTCGAGATTTGATAAAAAATGTGTATTTTTGCACGATATTATGCGCGAACATAGAAAAGCAGAAAATAAAAATTATAAATATAACAAAAAATGCGAAACAAAGGATTAGTTATTTGTGTTGCCGTCTTACTGACGCTCGCAAGCATCTTCTACCTGTCTTTCTCTGTGGCTACGAGCTACTATGACAGTCAGGCAGCGAAGATCAAGGACCCTATTGCTCAGCAGGATTATCTTGATTCTGTGAAGTACTTAGGCGTCTACTCTTACAAAAACTGCCTCGAGACACAGATCGGCCTCGGTCTGGACTTGAAGGGTGGTATGAACGTGATTCTCGAGATCTCCGTGCCTGATGTCGTGGAGAACCTCGCCGACCACAAGACAGACATGGCTTTTGAAAAGTCGATGAAGGAAGCCCGCGCAGAGGAAGAGTCTTCTCAGAAGGATTTCCTCACCCTCTTCATCAATGCCTATCACAAGAATGCCCCGGGCCACAAGCTGGCAGAGATCTTCGCCACTCAGGAACTCCAGGGAAAGGTTTCTCCTACGAGCACCGATGCTCAGGTAGAGAAGGCGCTGCGTACCGAGATTCAGAATGCCATCGACAACTCATTCAACGTAGTCCGCACACGTATTGATAAGTTCGGCGTCGTTCAGCCGAACATCCAGAAGCTCGAAGGCCAGCAGGGCCGTATCATGGTGGAGATGCCGGGTATCCGTGAGCCCGAGCGTATGCGTAAGCTCCTTCAGGGTAGTGCCAACCTCGAGTTCTGGGAGACTTACAACGCTGAGGAGGTTGCTCCTTATCTCCAGCAGCTCGACCAGGCTATGGCCAATGGCGGTCATGAGGCTTCTGATACCGCTGCCGTAGAGAAGAGCAAGGAGAAGGCTGCCAAGCAGGTGGCTAAGACAAAGGCCGCAGAGCCGAAGTTCAAGCTCGGCAAGTCGAACAGCAAGGCCAACGTGAGAGCTGAGAGCGCTACCGCCGCTGCCATCAAGCGTAACCCGCTGCTCTCCCGTCTGCAGCTCACGGGTGGTCAGACACTGGCCCTCGTCGGCTACTGCTCCGTTCGTGATACCGCTGCTGTCAACAAGATTATCTATAGCGCTACCGCTAAGCGCATCCTCCCCTCTGACCTCAAACTGCTGTGGGGCGCCAAGCCTGCCGACGGTCTGAGCGTGAAGAATGTTTACGAACTCTATGCCCTGAAGGTGACGACGCCTACCGGTCAGGCACCGCTGCAGGGTGACGTGATCACTGATGCCAAGGATGAGTTCGACCAGATGAACCATCCGGTTGTCTCCATGACGATGAACTCCGAGGGTGCCCGTGAGTGGGCCCAGATGACGAAGGCCAACATTGGTAAGGCTATCGCTATCGTCCTCGATGGTGTCGTCTATTCCGCTCCGCGCGTAAATCAGGAGATTGACGGTGGTAGCTCTCAGATCTCCGGTAACTTCACCATTGAGGAGACCAAGGATCTGGCCAACACGTTGAAGTCCGGTCGTATGCCCGCTCCCGCACGTATCGTACAGGAAGAGGTCGTCGGTCCTACGCTCGGTGCACAGTCCATCCAGCAGGGTCTCATCTCCTTCGTCATCGCTTTCGTGCTGTTGATGATCTATATGGTTGCCATGTACGACTTCATCCCGGGTATGATGGCTAACCTCGCACTGCTCTTCAACCTCTTCTTCACGATGGGTATCCTAGCGTCGTTCCAGAGTGCGTTGACGATGCCGGGTATTGCCGGTATCGTGCTGACCCTCGGTACCGCCGTCGATGCCAACGTGCTGATCTATGAGCGTATCAAGGAAGAGATGCGTGCCGGAAAGGGTATCAAGCAGGCATTGGAACTCGGTTATAAGAATGCGTTCTCCGCAATCTTCGACTCCAACCTCACCTCTCTGATCACGGGTGTCATCCTCCTCGTTGCCGGTACCGGTCCTATCCGCGGCTTCGCTACGACCTGGATTATTGGTCTGATCTGCTCCTTCTTCACCGCCGTGTTCCTGACGCGTCTCGTCTACGAGTATAAGCTCGGTCATGACAAGTGGCTGAATCAGAAGTTCTATACGAAACTCTCCAAGAACCTCATGCAGAACACGCACGTGGCCTTCATGGGAATGCGCAAGAAGAGTTTCGCCATCTGGATCATCGCTGCCGTTGTCTGCTTCGTCTCCTTCGGTGTCCGTGGCCTGAGTCGCAGCATTGACTTCACCGGTGGTCGTAACTACGTGCTGACATTCGAGAAGCCGGTAGAGCCGGAGACTGTCCGTCCTATCGTCGACAAGGCCTTTGTCAACAAGGATGGCTCTCACGCTACCACTTCCGTCATCGCCCTCGGTACGGATCATAAGACCTTGCGTATCTCCACCAACTGGATGATTGAGAGCAACAGTCCTACGATTGACGACCAGGCAGAGACGATCCTCTATAAGAGTTTGAAGGCTGCCGGCCTCGTGACACAGAAGAATGTCAACGACTTCAAGAACCCGGATATCCGTCAGGGTGGTTCCATCATCAGTTCTACGAAGGTCGGTCCGTCAGTGGCTAAGGATATCACGAATGGCGCTATCATCAGTGTCGTCCTCGCCCTCCTGGCCATCTTCATCTACATCCTCGTACGTTTCCGCAACGTCGCCTTCTCTCTCGGCTCTCTCGTAGCCTTGATGTTCGATACGATCCTCGTGATCGGTGCTTACTCACTGCTCTGGGGTATCGTTCCGTTCAGCCTTGAGATCGACCAGACGTTCATCGGCGCTATCCTGACGGTGATCGGTTACTCTATTAATGATAAGGTGGTGGTCTTCGACCGTATCCGTGAGAACCTCCGCCTGCATCCAAACCAGGCTAAGGAAGACCTCGGCGGTCTGTTCAACGACTCTATCAACGAGACGCTGGCACGTACCATCAACACGTCATTCTCTACGTTGATCGTGTTGGTATGTATCTTCGTCCTCGGTGGTCAGAGCATCCGCTCCTTCAGCTTCGCCATGATCCTCGGCGTTGTCTTCGGAACCTTGAGCTCTATCTTCATCGCCAGCCCGGTAGCTTACCTGGTGTACGGAAAGAAGAATAAATAGAAAGCCTACCTCCCTTCGTAGGGGCACCCCTTGTGGGCGCCCTAATCGTGCATCGTGACAATTAGGACGGCCACAAGGGCCGCACCCATTAGGACGGCCACAAGGGCCGCACCCTACGAGGGGAAAATGAGGTATGTAACGTTGATATACAAAAACTCCCGCTTATCTACTGTGGATAGGCGGGAGTTTTTGTGTCTAAAAATATGGAAGATTTAGCATAAGACATATTACTCCCCTCTCCTTTCGGAGAGGGGTTGGGGGTGAGGCCTTACTTCTTATCCTCTTTGATCAGTCTCAGCAGATGCTCCACGGCATCTTCCTCGGGGATGTTCTTCTCCACGCAGACCTGCTTCTTATAGAGGCTGACACGCTTCGGACCGGCACCGACATAACCGTAGTCGGCATCGGCCATCTCTCCGGGACCGTTGACGATACATCCCATGATTCCGATCTTCAGACCTTTCATGTCCTTCGTAGCCTCACGGATTTTCGCGATTGTCTCACGGAGGTCATAGAGCGTGCGGCCACAGCCGGGGCAGGAGATATACTCCGTCTTCGACGTGCGCAGGCGGGCAGCCTGGAGGATGCCGAAGCTCGTCTCGCCGAGCGTCTGCTCATCGATGTCACCATCGTTGAGGAGCCAAATGCCGTCGGTCAGTCCGTCGATCATCAAGGCGCCGAGGTCAGCGGCTGCCTCAAGCTGCAGGTCCTCTTTCTCCTTGGCACTGTGCTTATACATCTCCGCGAAGATGACGGGGTTCTTCACGCCGGCATTCATCATCTCATGGACAAGGGCGCGCTGGTCCCCGAGGCGGTTCTGGTGGTTGCTCGTACAGACGACGACAACCTCAGGATGTGCCTTCAGACAAGCGAGATACTCTTCGGCAGGTGTACCGAACTGCAGGACGAGGAACTTGCGGTCGGCCTTGACGGAGGCCATCAGCGGCATCGCCATAACGGGGAAGATCGGCCACAGGCGGGCTCCCGTTGTTGCGGGGTCGCTGTTCCATGTGTCGTAAACATTATAGTCTACGATATAGTCCTGTCCGGCCTTGAACTGTCGCGGCTTGTCAGACCCGAGATAGATGTAGTCGGGTCGCTGGTCGATGTTCGACACGATCTCCGCACCATCTTTCTGATGGCTGCTGATGACTACGGGAACATGTTCCCCACCGATATTACCCACGGCGACAGTCTCACGGCGCTGCGGACGGAGCCAGTCGAAATCCTTATTGGCAGTACCGGGGATGAGCAGATGTCCTTCGCGACGGGCAAAATAGTCGACGAGATGTTTGGCCACGGGAATCTCCGCTGCCGGTTCCTCGCTGAGGCTTACGCGGATGGTATCGCCGATACCGTCGGCGAGGAGGGCGCCGATACCAACGGCACTCTTGATGCGGCCATCCTCACCCTCACCGGCTTCAGTAACGCCGAGGTGGAGAGGATAGTGCATATCTTCCTTGTCCATCGTTGCCACGAGGAGGCGGACGGAACGGACCATCACAACGGTGTTGGAACTCTTGATGGAGATGACAACATCGTCGAAATGCTCTTTCTTACAGATGCGCAGGAACTCCATGCAGCTCTCCACGATACCCTCCGGCGTGTCGCCGTAGCGGTTGCGGATGCGGTCGGAGAGACTGCCGTGGTTGACACCGATGCGGATGGCCGTGTGATGTTCCTTGCAGATATTCAGGAACGGAACAAAACGGTCCTCGATCTTCTGCAGTTCGGCGGCATACTCCTCGTCAGTATATTCATGCTTGATGAATTTCCGGGCGGGGTCGACATAGTTGCCGGGGTTGATACGCACTTTCTCGGCATAGAGAGCGGCGACATCGGCGACATGAGGATTGAAATGGACATCGGCTACGAGGGGCGTCTGGAAACCGTCACCACGAATACCGGCATTGATATTCTTCAGGTTCTCGGCCTCCCGTGAGCCCTGTGTCGTCAGACGGACGAGCTCGCCACCGGCACGGATGATCTCCTCAGCCTGACGGACGCAGGCCTCAGTGTCGTTGGTGTTCGTCGTCGTCATACTCTGTACGCGTACAGGGAAGTCGCTGCCCATGTCGAGGGCACCGATATGTACGGTAGAGGTAGGACGACGGGAATAATTGAACAGATCAATCATAATCCTTGGCTTTCGGCTACTAACACTTGAACTTGTAGTCCTTGATTTCAGCGAGGTCCTTGTTGGCTTTCTCGATCTTCGCGCCAAGACCGGCCTTCCAGGCATCGACTTTCTTGGCAATCTCTTCATCACCGAGGGCCATCATCTCTGCGGCGAGGATAGCAGCATTCTGTGCGCCGTTGACACCGACCGTAGCCACGGGGATCCCCGGCGGCATCTGGATGATGGAGAGCATGGCGTCGAGACCGTCGAGCATACCTTTGATAGGCACACCGATGACAGGCAGCGGCGTGGAGGCGGCGATGACACCGGGGAGAGCGGCAGCCATACCGGCACCGGCGATGATGACGCGGATGCCACGGGCCTTGGCGCCTTTGGCGAAGGCTTCTACGGCGTCGGGAGTTCTGTGGGCGGAGAGGGCGTTGACCTCAAAGGGGATCTCCTGGCTCTCCAGCCATTTACATGCTTTTTCCATCACGGGCAGATCACTCGTCGAACCCATGATAATGCTTACTAATGGTTTCATAGTTATAATGTTTGAAATATATTCCAAGCCCAAAATTACGAAAAATAAATGAGATGTGGCAAAGATTGGCAAGATTTTTTGAGTAATGGGTTGCGCAACCTTGCGCTTGCAAAGCGCAAGCACGTGACGGCATGCCCAAAAACATTTGCGCCACCCCCTGCACTCAGGAGGTGGCGCAAACTCGTTATGCTTAACTTAAAGAGAGAATTTATGAGAAAAAGCGTTGTCTCACGACAACCCGTTATCTTAACAATCTAACAATTACCGTTAACTAAAAACCTATACAGCAAATTTCTTTTACTAATAACCTAAACTACTATTAACCTTTTGACAGTTGCAAAGTTACGCATTGTTTCCGGTTGGGCCAAATCTCTTTGTAGCAGAATTCCCCGACTTAACGACATTTGCACAAGTTTTGAGTTTATATTTTATTATTTGGAAGTATGGCGATATATGATCCTTTGCAGGGGCCGTCCCTTGTGGCGGCCCGTCGGCGAAACGCCGAATTAAACCGGGAATAATCCCCTCTATGGAATGCCGTATCGGCATCGGG